>JALGVU010000055.1 GCA_025774545.1 bacterium
ATGCGCACCCTTGCTCTTCTCGAGATCGAGCACGATGTCGAAGCCGTCCGCGAGCATGTGCTCGCCGATCACGGCGTGGACCTTGTCCGGCGTCACGGTCCTGGTGTTGAGATCCGTCCTGGTCATGCTGCCCCTCCTGGCGTCAGAAGGAAGCGCCCCGAGCTGCGGCTTCCAGTGTCCCCCGCGGCGCGAACTCGGAGCATGCACGCAACCGGGGGAAAGGCCGCCCCCAAGAGGGAGCGGCAGAGCATCATACTATAGCCCGTTCCCGGGGGGTGTGTCCACCCGAATCCGGCAGGTTGAGGACGTGATGGAGAGTCGTCAGCTCCCCGCCCGCGCCTCCTCGGGCGCCTCCCAGTTCCTCGGGAAGAGGAGTGTCAGAAGCGCCGGGGCGGTCGGCCTGAGGGCGAGCTTCGCGGGTACCAGGATCCCCTCCTCGGTCACGAAGCCTCGGACGAGGTCGCTCGGGACGATTTCGAAGTAGCGGTTCTCGACGGCGACGCCGGTCGGGCGGTCCTCGAGGATCTCGGCGGGGTCGCGGAGCCGGTCCGGCTCCCCCCGAAGCGCGCTCGGGATGAGCTTGTTCAGGAGCGTCGCCACGTAGAGCGGAACGTCCCGCTCCCTCGCCGCGAGCGCGAGCGGAAGCGTCCCGATCTTGTTCACGAAGTCCGCCTCGGAGACACTGTCGGCCCCGACGAGCACGAGGCTCGAGCGGCCGACGTGCTCGGGGAGGGCCGCGTCGGCCACCAGGATCGACGGGACGTTCAGGGAGGCGAGGCTCTTCGCGAACTCGACGCCCTCGCCGCCCGGTCGGGACTCCGAGACGATCACGTTGAACGCCTTGCCCCGTCCCGCCGCCTCGGCGAGGACGGCGCGCACCGATTCGCTCGCGGAGAGCGTCGCGACCGTGCCGTCGTCGGGCACGAGGTCCGCCCCTTCCTTCCCGAGGCACTCGAGCGACGAGTCGGTCATCTCGACGGCGAGCTTGCACTCGATGAGCACTGCGTGCCGCACGACCTCGTGCGAGAGCCCGGAGAGGACGGCGCGCTCGGCCGACCTCAAGACGCGCCCCGCGAGGTTCAGGATCGACGCCATCTCCCGCTGAGCGAGAACAAGCTCGCCGCACGCGGCGATGAGTTCGTCCCAGAACGCTCCCGAGTCGCGGGCCTCGGACGACTCGGCCATCCGCGCCAGCTCGTGCGCGGCGAGCCTCGTCAAGACCGATGCGCCCCTCCTTGTGTCGTTCGCGATCTCCTCGAACACCGGATGTCTCCTTCGCGCAGGCCGCTCGGGGCCGCGCTCGCTCACGCGTGCTTCGAGATCGCCTCGATCGGATCGAGCTTCGAGGCCTTGATGGCGGGATAGAGTCCGAAGACGACGCCGACGATGATCGCGAACGAGAGGCCGAGCAGGATACCTCCACCCGAGACGGGGATGACGATGTCCTGTCCCATCGCCTGCGCCCCGAAGCTCATGAGCTTCGTCAGGCCCACGCCGACCCCGACGCCGACGAGACCTCCGAAGACGCTGATCGTCACCGACTCGATCAGGAACTGCTGGAAGACGGCGCGGTTCTCGGCGCCGACGGCCTTCCTGATGCCGATCTCCCGCAGGCGTTCGTTCACGGAGATGATGAGGACCGACAGGAGCCCGATGCCGCCCACGAGGAGCGAGACCGTCGCGATCGTCGAGAGGATCCCGTTCCACGTGTTCACGATCTCTTGGACCTGCTGTCGCGCCTGGAGGATCTCCTCGGCCACGTTCTCGATCTGGAAGTCCTCGATCTGCCGGTGCTCCCGAAGAAGCGTGTTGTGGATCTTGTCGTAGCCGGTCGCGAGGTCGGCGTCCTTCTTGAGTCTGACGGCGAAGTAGGCGATCCGCTTCGTGCCCGAGATGTAGTGCATGCCGGCGGTGATCGGGATGTAGACCCTCTCGTGCTCCTCGCGCTGCTCGTTGCCCCCGCCCCCGAACATGTCGCTGAAGTCCTTCTGCCTGAGGACGCCGACGACGTGGAAGTGCTCGTCGCCGATCAGGATGTTCTCGCCGACCGCGTCCGCCTCTCCGAAGAGGTCCTCCTTCACGATCTCACCCAGGACTGCGACGCGCGCGTTGTTTTCCACGTCGAGGTCGGAGAGGAAGCGCCCCTGTCCGAGGATGAACTTGAGGAGGAAGAATCCGTCCGGGGTGGCCGCGAAGATCTCGGCGCGGCGCGCCTCGCTTCCCGCACGCACGACCCGGTAGTCGGCGACCACGGGCGTGATGCCGAGGATCTCGTCGACCTCGGCCCGCAGGATCTCCGTGTCCTCGAAGGAGAGCCCCTTCGAGGCCTTGAGGTACGCGTACCCTTCCGGGTTCATCGGCCGCATGTTGGCGACGAAGAGCACGTTGTCGAGTCCGAGCTTGTCGAAGTCCTCCCAGATCCGCCCGGCGATGCCTCCGACGAACGAGGTCATCGCCACGACGGCGGCGACTCCCACGATGATGCCGAAGAGCGTGAGCGCCGACCTGAGCTTGTGGGACCAGATCGATGCGAGCCCGCTGCCGATGCTCTCGAGGATGTCCACGCTCGTGCTCCCTTGGATTCCTTGCGTTCCGGGCCTCGACCCGCCTTCGCGCGCCGGCGCTCCCGCGCCCGACCGCTACTCGTACCTGAGCGCCTCGACCGGATCGAGCCTCGCCGCCCTGAGGGCGGGGAAGAGGCCGAAGATGACGCCGACGGCGACGGAACAGCTGAAGGCAATGATGAGAATGCCCGCGGTCACGGCCGTCGGCATGTTGAGCACCTTGTCGGTCACGGTGACCATCCCGAGGCCGAGAAGGAGACCGAGCGCTCCGCCCGCCGCCGTGACGACGACCGCCTCGACGAGGAACTGGATGAAGAGGTCGCGGCCGCTGGCACCGATCGCCTTCCGGACGCCGATCTCGCGGATCCGCTCGGTGATCGAGGCGAGCATGATGTTCGCGATCACGACGCCGCCGACGAAGAGCGACACGAAGGCGACGGCCCAGAAGACGATGTTGAAGAAGGCCTCCTGCTCGTTCCGCTGCTGGATCTGCTCGGACTTCGCCTCGACGTTGAAGTCTAGGACGCCGTGTCTCCGAAGGAGCACCCTGTTCGCCTCCTCCATGAGCGCGGGCACGGCCTCGACGCTGAGCGCGCTGATCTCGAGGCCGTCCAGGCGGTCGTTCACCGTGAAGCGCCTGATCATCGTCGTGATGGGGATGTAGTGGCTCCGGTTGAACCACTCGAGGACGTTCCGCTCGCGGCCGCCACTTCCCTCGAAGTAGAACTCCTTCTTCTGCATGATCCCGACGACCTCGAACGGGACGCCCCGGACCGTGATCGTCTTCCCGATCGCGTCCTCGTCTCCGAAGAGGTCCTCCTTGTAGGTCGGGCCCATCATGACGACGTTCGCGAAGTTCTCGCAGTCCTTGTCGGTGATGAAGCGTCCCTCCGCGACCGGCATGTTGTCGGCGAAGGGGTAGTCGCGGTTGGTGCCGAGGAGCTTCATGCTGAACGTCCTGTCGCCGTAGGAAACGTCGAAGTAGCGCGTGATCTCCGGATCGACCGTGAGCACCGAGGGGCAGTCCCGCCGGATCGCCTGCGCGTCCCGGTAGGTGAGGCGCTCGGAGGCGCGCTCGGCCGCCGTCTGGGTGATGCTGTGGCTGTGTTCGTTGGTGATCCTGATCTCGCGGAGGCCGCCCATCTCGTCGAAGAAGTCCTTCGTCTGCTGCTCGCCGCCCCGCATGAGGGCGAGGACCGCGACGACGGAGGCCGTGCCGAGCACGATGCCGATGATCGTGATCACGGCGCGGCCCTTGTGGGTCGACATGTCCCTTGCGCCGGCCCCGATGCTCTCGAGGAGGTTCACGCCCGCCCCTCCCGCGCGATCACGCCGTCCTCGATCTCGACGATCCTCCTCGCGTGCGCCGCGACGTTGCTGTCGTGCGTGACGACGATGACGGTCTTGCCCTCTTTCGAGAGCTCGTCCAAGATCGCCATGATCTCGCGGCCGGTCTTCTGGTCGAGGTTCCCGGTCGGCTCGTCGGCGAGCAGGATCGAGGGCTCGTTCACGAGCGCCCGGGCGATCGACGCGCGCTGGCGCTCGCCTCCCGAAAGCTCGTTCGGGCGGTGCTTCAGGCGATGGGTGAGCCCGACGGCCTCGAGGGCCTTGACGGCCTGCTCCCTCCGCGCGCCGCGCGCGATCCCTCCGTGGTAGACGAGCGGAAGGGATACGTTGGCCACGAGGTCGACGCGGGGGAGGAGGTTGAAGTTCTGGAAGACGAACCCGATCTCCTTGTTCCTGACACGCGCGAGGGCGCGGCCCTTGAGCTCGCTCACCTCGGCTCCGTTCAGGACGTAGCGGCCCGTGCTCGGCGTGTCGAGGCACCCGATGATGTGCATGAGGGTCGACTTGCCCGAGCCCGACGGCCCCATGATGGCGACGTACTCGCCCTCCTCGATGCCGAGCGTCACGCCGCGGAGTGCGCGGACCTCGACCGCTCCCAGATCGTAGCTCTTGGTGAGGTTCTCGGTGCGGATCAGCATGCTAGCCTCTCCCTCTCCCGCCGGCGCGCTGCGACATCCGCTGGCGGCGTCGCTCGTCCTCGGACATCTCGTCGTTCTCGACCGTGGGGTTGTAGAGCGCGACGACGTCGCCCTCCTCGAGCCCCGAGACGATCTCGACCGACGAGATGTTGCTGATCCCCGTCTCGACCACGCGCTCGACCGGCTCGTCCTCGCTCCCGTCGAAGACGTAGACCACGTAGTCGCCGTTCAGCCTGAAGGCGGCCTCGATCGGCACCGTGAGGACGCCCTCGGTGTGGTCGCCCTGGATCTCGATGTTCGCGGTCATCCCCGGCTTCAGGCGCTCGTCGGTGTCGGCGATGTCGATCTCGATGTCGAAGATCTTGACGCCCTCGACGTTGCGCGCCGCCGGGGCGACGTGCGAGATGAGGCCGTGGAACTTGACGTTCGGGTAGGCGTCGACGTCGATCGTGACCTCCTGTCCGTTCCTGACCTTCCCGACGTCGACCTCGTTCACGCCGGCCTTGATCTGCATCACGGAGAGGTCGGCGATCGTCATGAGCGTCGTGCCGCTCGTGTACGACACGGCGCCCGACGTGACGATCTCGCCCTCCTCGATCTCGACTAGGATCACGGTCCCCGACGCGGGGGCGGTGACGTGCAGGATCTCGGCGGTCTCGGCGTCGAGGTCCATCGAGACGCCGTCCTCCTCCGCGAGCCGCATCTCCTCGAGCGCGGACTGGTACTCGATCCTCGTGATGTCGTAGTCGTCCTTCGCGAGGCGAAGCTCCTCGTCGGAGATGAGCCCCTCCTTGTGGAGCGAGAGGTCGCGCTCGTAGTCCAGCCTCGCTCGTTCGTGATCGACCTTGGCGCGCCCGTAGCCGCTCTTGAGGTTGGCCACCGTCCGCGCCTGCGCCATGTCCGGCTCCACGCTCGCGAGGGGCTTGCCCTTCCTGACGTGCTGGCCTTCCTCGACGTGGAGCGCCGTGATCTTCCCGCTCACCTTCGATTTTACGAGGACCATCGTCTCGGGCTGGATCTCTCCGACCTCGTTCAGCTCCACCGAGACGTCGCCGATCTCGCAGGCGGCCTGATCCGCGCCGAGCGCGGGCCCGCCGTTCGCCTCGACCTCCTCGGGCCCGGTCCCCGCCTCGGCCCGACGACCCCGCTGCATGAAGATCGCCGCCACCACGATCACGGCGACGACGGGGATGATCCACTTGAGGTGCCTTCTCATGATTACCCCCCCGGTAACCTCGCTTGGCGTGATTCCGTCCGATCTCTCAGTCTACCCTCCACGTTGGACACCCTCAAGGGCGTTCAGGTTTGGCTTCAAGGGGCCGCAAGACGGTACCCGCGCCGATCTTCCGTGCTCTGCGTGCGGGCGTCTGCCGGACGGAGGGGCGGCGGCCGGGCTCGGAGGCGCGACGCCGGGGCCCCTCCGGAGGCTCCTCCTGGCCTGGCGCCCACCGCCCCCTCATTGTATACTGTCCCAGAGGCCCGCGTTCGTGGGCCTCCGGCCGAAGAAGGGAGGCGCCCGACCCGTTCCGGGGCGGGCGTCGCGCACGACGACGGCCCGTTCTGGGGGGCGTCCGGTGCGGCGTCCCGTTGCGAACGGGCGTCCCGCACGACGACGGCCCGTTCCGGCGGGCGTCCCGCACGGTGGCGGGGAGCGGAGGACCATGGTCAGGCTCGAGAGCATCACGGTCTCGTTCGGGGGCAAGCCCCTTCTCCGGGGCGTCGATTGGCGCATCGGCGACGAGGACCGCGTCGGTCTCGTTGGTCCGAACGGTTCCGGGAAGACCACGATCCTGCGCCTGATCCAGGGCGACGTCCATCCCGACAGCGGTGAGGTCTCGTGCTCGAAGGGCACGACCTACGGGTACCTTCCACAGGAGGAACAGACGCTCTCCGGCCGGACGCTCTTCGATGAGGTCGTGACCGTCTTCAGCACGCTCTCGTCGATCGAGAACCGCATGCGCGAGCTCGAGCACGAGATGGCCGAGCTGCCAGCCGAGGGGCCCGGGCACGACCGGGTGATGCGGGAGTACGCGGACCTCCAGCACGAGTTCGAGGTGAACGACGGGTTCTCGATCGAGGCGAGGGTCGCCGAGGTCCTGTCCGGTCTCGGTTTCCGCGAGGGCGACCGCTCCCGCATGACCGAGGAGTTCAGCGGCGGCTGGCAGATGCGCATCTCGCTCGCGAAGCTCCTTCTCATCGAGCCGTCGGTCCTCCTGCTCGACGAGCCGACGAACCACCTCGACCTCGAGTCGATCATCTGGCTCGAGGGCTATCTCGACCAGTACCCGGGCGCCGTCGTTCTCGTCTCACACGACCGCCTCTTCCTCGACCGCGTGGCCCGCAGGATCACAGAGGTCGGCGTCGAGGGCCTCGTCGATTACACCGGCGGCTACTCCGCCTTCCAGGAGCAGCGCGAGAAGCGGCGCGAGGTCATGATCGCCACGCGGGCGCAGCAGGAGCGTCGCATCGCACACCTCCAGCGATTCATCGACAGATACCGCGCCGACAAGGCGAAGGCCGCGATGGTCCGGAGCCGCATCAAGATGATCGAGCGGATCGAGCTCGTCGAGGTCCCGCGGGAGAGGAAGGGGGTCCACTTCCAGTTCCCGCAGCCGGTGCGGGGCGGGTCGGTCACGATCGCGCTCAAGGGGATCAAGCAGGCGTACGATGACAACGTCGTCTTCGACGGGGCCGATCTCGAGGTCGCGCGCGGCTCCCGCGTCGCCATCGTCGGTGTGAACGGAGCGGGGAAATCGACGCTCCTCAAGATCATGGGGGAGCGGGTCCCCATCCAGGGCGGCGAGCGGAGGCTCGGGCACAACGTCACGATCCAGTACTTCGGCCAGGAGCCGGCGAAGGCGTTGACGCGATCGAACACCGTGCTGGGGGAGCTTGAATCGGTCGCGCCGAACGAGATGCGGCCGCGGCTCAGGTCGCTCCTGGGCGCGTTCCTGTTCTCGGGCAACGACGTCGAGAAGAAGGTCGCGGTCCTCTCGGGCGGCGAGAAGAGCAGGCTCGCGATCGCAAAGATGCTCTTGAGGCCCGCCAACTTCCTCCTGCTCGACGAGCCGACGAACCACCTCGACGTCCGTTCGCGCGAGGTGCTCGAGACGGCGCTCTCGGAATACGCGGGCACGATCTGTCTCGTGTCGCACGACCGGCAGTTCATGGACAACCTCTCCACGATGGTCCTCGAGGTCGACGACGGCGAGCTTCGGTTCTTCCACGGGAACTACAGCGACTACCTCTGGGCGAAGGAGCGAGCGGCCTCGGAGGCCGCGAGCTCGGGGAAGGCGGGCGGGGAGGCCGGGCGCCGGGACGGGCCCGCCCCGAAGGGCGGCCCCAAGAGCAAGGCGCAGAAGCGGCGCGAGGCCGAGGAGAGAAAGGGCCGGTCGGGAGCCAGGAAGGCGGCGCGCCAGGAGCGCCGACGCGTGCTCGACGAGATCGCCGCGGCGGAGAAGCGGCTCGAGGAGCTCGAGATCGCCCTCGCGGATCCCTCGGCCTACAACGATGGCGACCGGGCGAAGGCGCTCGTGACCGAGCAGCGGGCCTTGAGGGAGCGGGTCGACGCGCTCTACGAGCGCTGGGCCGAACTCGAGGACTGACCTCCGAGCGCGGCCGATCGCACGCCCGCCGGCAAACAAAGCCGGGCCCCCAAGAGGGGCCCGGCTTCGTATCGTTCCTTCTCTACTTCGGTCCCTCTTCTACTTCAGAAGAACGACCTTCCGTGTGCTCGAGCGGCTCTCGGCCGTGAGCCTCACGAAGTAGATGCCCGACGCGATCGGTTCGCCGTCGTCGTTCCTGCCGTTCCAGACGACCGTGTGCCGTCCGGGGTCGGCCGTACCTTCGACGAGCGTCCGCACGCGCCTGCCGTTGACGTTGTAGACCTCGAGCTCGATCTCGGACACGTCGGCCGGCACGTTGTAGGCGATGGTCGTCACGGGGTTGAAGGGGTTCGGGACGTTCTGCTCGAGCGAGAGCCTGAGCTGCCCGATCTCGCCGTCCCCGATCCCGACCGGCGCCTCGTACCCGACGTAGCCGTGTCTGTTGTTGTCGTGGCGCCACGTGCCCCAGAGCACGTTGTCGCCGCCCGCGTAGATACCCTCGCAGTCCCAGATGTTGACCGTCGCGTCCATGACCGAGACCAGAACCTCGACGTCGCCGTCGTCGTCCAGGTCCGCGATCGTGGGTGAGCTGAAGATCTCCGCATCGGTCTGGATGGGCCAGCCGGCGATGAGCGTGCCGTCGGCGGTGTAGGCGTACAGCTTGCCCGAGTTGCAGCCGACCACCACGTCGGGCTCGCCGTCGCCGTCGACGTCGCCGACCGACGCGCTCGAGCGGCCGCCCTGCTCCATCGCGCGCGGCCAGCCGCCGCCGAACAGGCTCCCGTCCCAGTTGAAGACGTGCACGAGGCCGTCCTCGTCAGGCTGGATGATCTCGAGCAGTCCGTCGCCGTCGAGATCGGCGACCGTCGGGGAAGGCGGGAAGTCGCCGCCCACGTCGACCTGGACCGGCCAGTAGCCCTCGAGCGTGTCGCCGGAGGCGTCGAAGACGATGAGCTGGATGTCGTTCGCGATGACGATGATCTCGATGTCGCCGTCGTTGTCCACGTCCGCCGCGCAGGGCGAGCCCACGACGCCTCCCGGGTCGCCTGATCCCGCCCACGCGGGCCAGCCGGGGACGCGCGTGCCGTCCGGGTTCCAGGCGTAGACGCTGTCGTTCCTCGACCCGACGAAGATCTCGAGATCGAGGTCGTTGTCGATGTCAACGAGGATCGGCGAGCCGTACGCCCACTCCGCTCCGAGCCACGTGAAGACGCCGTCGGTCTGCGGATTGCCGTCTCCGTCGAGCAGCTCTGTGCCTGCCGAGTCCCACGCGTAGACGAAGCCGTTCGCGCAGGGGATGATCACGTCGTCGAGCCCGTCGCCCGACAGGTCGCCGAGCGCCGCGGTCGCCCAGCAGAACTTCGGCGTCGAGACGGGCCAGCCGTCGAGCAGCGTCCCGTCGTCGGCGTTCCAGGCGAAGACGCGGAAGTCCGGGTTTTCGCTGTCACCGAAGTTGCCCCACGAGGCGGCGACGAACTCAGGGTAAGGGTCGCCGTCCATCTCGCCGACCGCGACCGAGGAGCGGTAGCCGCCCAGGCCGTCGACGGTGAAGACGCCGTTCGTTCTCGGGTCGCCGTCGCCGTCCATGTACTCGACTCCGTCGTGGTGCCAGCAGTAGACGTCGCCGGACCCGACGATGACCTCGAGGTCGCCGTCAATGTCGATGTCCGCCACGGCCGGCGTTCCGTACATCGCCTCGCCGCCCAGGAGAGGCCAGCCCTGCTGCGCCGGCGGGTTGGTGCTGATCTCGAGCGTCTCGGACGTCTGGCCCTCGTTGCCGGAGGCGTCGATGGCCGCGACCCGGTAGTAGTAGAGCTTGTTCTCGTCTAGCCCCGTGTCCTGGAAGTACGAGGTTCGCTCGACCACTCCGTCGTTGGCCAGCTCGTACGTTCCGGCCGGGTGATCGGTGCGGTAGACGTTGTAGCCCCAGAGATCGAGCTCCTCGGACGGCTCCCACGAGAGGGAGATCGCCGTCGCCTTGACCGAGCCGCGGAGACCCACGAGCCCCATCGGCGGGACGACGTCGAACGAGTGACTCCACTCCTTGCCGTCCTCGTCCGTCAGCACGAGAACGAACGGCTCGGTGATGACGGAGTCGACGGTGAACACGAAGCCGCCCTGGCCGGTGACGGTCGCCGCCGGCGGAATGTCGCCCCACGTGTCCGTGTCGTCGGATATCGTCACGTCCGCCGTCGGGTATTGGAGCACGCCGGTCACGGCGTCCGCCTGACCGTTCCCCTCGTTCAGCACGTCGATCGTGAGCGTCACCGTCTCGCCGACGTTGGGGACGCCGTTCCCGCCGAGCCCGTCGTCGATGTCGTTGTAGCGCTGGACGAGCTTCGGGCGGTGCACCCTGAGCACGAACGCGTCGTCCCACGTCGTCCTCGCGGCGTCCGTCATGATGAGCGTGAGCTCGGCCTCGTAGCCGTTCGGGCACGTGTCCGCGATCGAGATGAGGAACGCGTCCTGGTAGGTCTGCTCCTGAAGCGCCGGGATGTTGCCCAGGAAGTGAGTGTCATCGATGAGCGTGATGTACGGGTCGCCGTCGAGGAGCGTCGCCGTGACGCCCGTGGCCTGCGACTGCCCGCCGTTTCCGAACGTGACGTCGAGTTCGATGGCCTCACCCGCTTCCGCTGCGGCGTTCCCGTTCCCGTCGCTCCAGCCGGAGTCGTCGTCGTCGACGACCACGTCCCGGAGCGTCACGTGCGGAGTCGGGGATGAGGCGATGCCGATCGTGCTCTCGTACGGCAGGTGGTCTCCCGCCGTCACGGTGATCGTCATGGTCCCGGTCGTCTTCGGCGTGAAGGAGAGCTGCGCCTGCCCCGAGCCGTCCGTCGTCCCGACCGCGTAGACCTCGTCCTCCTTCGCGATGCAGATGAGCGCTCCCTCGACCGCGCCCGGATCCGTCACCGTCACCGTGAGGTCGACCGGGCCGAGGATGATGCTTGGATCGTGGGTGACCGTCAGGTCCTCCGGGTACCCGGTCCACAGCGCCACCTCGGGATCGCCCAGGAAGACGAAGCTGAGCTGGGTCCAGCGGTCGGTGTTGTCGTAGAAGGACGCCGGGATGTAGGGAATCTTGCACGACGCGCTGACGACGCCGGCCTGGGTCACGCCCTCAGAGTAGAGGAGCTCCCACCAGGTGTAGTAGTAGTCCTCGGCGGTCGTCGGGAAACAGAAGCGCGTCGGGCCGTAGAGGAACGCGCATCCACCGTCCGGGTTGTTCATGAAGTGCTCGGAGATGCAGTCGTACTCGATGGCCGTCGACGAGCAGTTGAGCATCCACATGAGGCCGGACTTGTCGATCCCGTTCACGAGCGCGTCGGCGTCCTGGACGGTGATGTAGTTCTGCCTGCTCACGCGCAGGATGTCCTTGTTGCCGTGCCCGACGTGCGACGTGATGTTGTAGCCGCGGTTCAGCGAGTCGATGGCGGCCTCGCGGTTGAGCGGGTACGACCCCGGGTACGGCTCGTAGTTCTGGTAGAGCCTGACGGCGTTGATGTTGTCCGGCACTAAGTGCATCGTCGGCTCGACGATGTGCTCGGCGCCGTCGGTGCTGATGAACTCGCCGGGCTCCCAGTCGTACGGGAAGAGAACCTCCGCCAGGTACAGGTTGCGGTCGCAGAAGTGCCGCACGGGGTCCTTCTCGTAGGCGAGTGTCTTGTCGATGAACGTCTCGACCTCGAGCGGGGAGACGACGGGCGCGCGGCCGACCCACATGTCGGGATAGAGGTCGGTGCTGTCGCCCGGCGCCGCGATGCTCACGTACGCCTCGCCGAAGTTGCTGTCCCCGTCGCCGTTCCAGTTGCCGTCGAGGTCGGTGTAGTAGAGGTCGGTCGAGATGTGCCAACCGCCGTAGTAGCCCGACCACGCGTACCGGATGGGGACGACGCTGGTGTCACCGGCCATGAGCGCGAACGTGGTTCCCCACGACGTGAACGCGTCCTTGAGGAAGAGGCGGATCCGCTCGGACGGGTCACACCCGCCCGGGTAGTTCGCGTTGATCCACGAGACGGTCCTCACGACGGTCGGGACGCCCTTCTTCGTCTTCCAGTCGGCCAGCTCCTGGAAATCCGATTCGTACTCGTCGTTCGTGATGATCACGTACTCGACCGCGCTTCCGTCGAGCGACGGCGAGTACCGGGGGTTGAATCCGTCGGGCCCGACGTCGCCGACGATCTCCACCGAGCTGCCGAGCTTGCCCGCGACGTCCTCCGGGTTCTCGACCATCCCCTCGACGAGCTCGCGGTAGAGGCGATCGGAGTTCGCCGTCATGCGGTGACGAGGCTGCGCCCAGTTCTCCGCCGGAGCGAGGGCCAGCTCGAAGGAGATCTCGGTGGCAAGCGTCAGCTCGCCACTCAACGGATCGTACGTCAGAGGATGGACAGCGACGCTCGCGATCCGGTAGCCGCCGAGAAACCCGTCGCCCAGGTATCGCACGCGCGTCGACGGGTACTCGCCGCCCGAGTAGATGACTGGATCGGGATCGACCCACACCGGCGTCTCGCCGATGGGCACCTCCTGCTGCGCCGGCATCACCTTGTACTTCCCGGGAATCGCTTCCTCCTCGACCGACGACACCACCACCTCGGCGACGCGGGAGTCGCCCGGGATGACGAAATGGAAGTACTTGACCGGCAGCGCCGGAGCGCCCGGCGTCTTCACTGTCGCCGTCCCCGGAATCCACAGTCTCGCGTACTCGCCGTGCGCGTCGATCGCCACGGAAGACGGGTCGAAGGTCGTCTCGACCATCGGCCCGGCCGCCACGGCCGCGCACGCTGCGGATGCCAGGATCATGAGGGCGATGAGACGGGGGAAGCTTCTGCGAACCATCGTTTTCTCCTTCCTGCTCGCTCCTAACTTCCTTCTGACGCACGATGGACAAACGATCACGTCTACCCACAAAGAAGGGGATCGAGCTCCGCCTGAGGCGGCACTCGATCCCGGCGCAACCATGCGGGTCCGCAAGAAAGCCAAGCCGCGCCGAGCTCTGGAGAGATCACTCACGACATGATGTCAGTGCGATCTCCCTCTCGTGGCTCCGTCCTCGAAGAACAGACCGTAGCAGTGGCGGCTTGGCGTAGCTCCTGTGACCTTGGACTTGGGGGTTGGCGTAGCTCCTGTGACCTTGGACTTGGGGGTGTTTCGTTTTTGAGCGTACTGAGATATTATAACACAACAGCCCACGGGCGTCAAGGACCTTTGAGCCCCTTGGGCGCCCGTGGGCCGTCGTGGGCGCGGGCGCGCCTCCTACTTGAGAAGGACCATCTTCCGGGACGCAGCCCAGCCGTCGGCCTCCATGCGGGAGAAGTAGACTCCCGAGGCGACCGGCACGCCTGAGGCGTTTCGCCCGTCCCAGCGGGCCTCGTGCTCACCCGCGGGCGTCGTGCCGTTCACGAGCTCCCGAACGAGCTTCCCGGCCACGTCGTAGACCCTGAGGCTCACGTGGGCTCCCTCGTGGGCCACCGAGAACCGGATGGTCGTCGCGGGGTTGAACGGGTTCGGCGCGTTCTGGGCCAGCCAGTTCGAGCGGCCGGCGATCTGCCCGTCGATACCCGTCGTGCCGGTGAGGCCCAGATCCTCCAGGATCCGCGTGACGTACTCGAGCCTCGTCGAGGGCTCGGGGCCGTCCTCGAGGCCGCCCAGGAGCACCGGGACCATGTAGAGGTGCGCCCCGGTACCCGAATCCACGTAGAGCGATCCGCGGGTCTCGGCCTCCTCGTCGGTCCAGAGCGAGCTCGCTCCCTCCGCGCCGTCCGGTCCCACCACGGCGACGAACTGGTCCGGCCAGCCGTGGAAGTCGTAGGAGTAGGCCAGCCCCTCCGCGACCGTCCCGGCTACACCGTCGAGCGTCTCGACGTTCCCCTCGCCCCGCATGGAGCCCATCGTGTAGGTGGCGTGGAACCTGTTCCAGAGCTCGATCGTGATCGGCGTCCCGTTCACGAGGTAGGCGCTGCCGAAGTTCGGTTCCTCGACGTAGACGCTCCCGCCGGCGTCGATGAACGCCGTCAGGGCCGACGCCTCGTCGTCCGTCATCGCAACGTTCGCGAGCGGATCCCCGAAGTTGACGACCCCGCCCAGGTAGACGATCAGGTCGAAGGGGGAGAGGTCCGCGGGAAGCGTCCGCGAGTTGGTGTAGAGCTCGCCGATCTCATCGAGCGCCTCGACCCACGGCGCCTCCGCGCCGTCGCTCTCCGTGAAGTCGTCGCCGACCCCGTCGAACGGCAGATCGTTGTCGTCGGCGTCCCACACGAGGATTCTTGAGTTGACGGTCGCGGCGACCGGGCCGTTCGACTCGACTGCCATGAGCTCGTTCGCGTTCAGGTCGACGGCCGTCACCGCGTAGTAGTACGAGACGGTGTTCTCGACCGTCGTGTCGACCCACTGCGTGTCGCCCGAATCGATGATGCCGCCCTCGATGGGCGTCAGCGCGGACACGTCTGCGAACGGGCCGTCTTCACGGTAGATCCGGTACTGCGCGAAGTCCGACGGCGCGACGTACGAGCTCCAGTCGAGCGTGATGACGCCGCCCAGATCGAACGGATCGGCGAGCGCGAGATCCTCGACCGCGGCGGGCGCGTCAGTGTCCGCCGGCTGGTCGACGACCGGCACCGCGGCCGTGTACGGCAGGATGCCCTGCCCGGTGACCGTGATCGTGAGCGTGCCCTCGGCCTCCGGAGCGGGATGAAGTGTCGCGACGCCGTCCGGTCCGGTCACCGCCACGTCGCTCACGCCGCCCCCGGCCAGGAAGACGGAGGCGTTCGCCACGGGGTCCCCGTAGCGCGACACGACGACGACGAACGGGTGCTCACCGAGCGGTGCGCCCGACGGGTGGCTGACGACTGCCGTCGTCGGCTCCTCGGTCCAGATCCGCATCTCGGGATCCCCGAGCAGGTTCAGCTCGTACAGGCAGTAGCGGAAGTAGCTCCCCGAGCGCGCGACGCTCACGAACGCGTCCTTGTGCGCCGCGGTCGCGACGCCGATCCGGTCGAGCCCCTCGTTGTAGATCTGATGGAAGAACTCACGGTCGAACAGGTCGGAAGTGCCGGACCCCGGGTTTCCGGGGGAGCCCCAGCCGAAGCGGCTGTTGCCGACGAAGGCGACGCCCCCGCCGTTCGGTGCGTTGACCCAGTGCTCCGCGATGCAGTTGTAGTCGATCGCGGCCGGCCAGCAGCCGATCGAGTACATGATCCCGTAGCGAGGGGCGTTCGTCAGGCCGTCGAAGTCGCTCCGGTAGAGCCCTCCGCCCGAGCCGATGCTCATGACGTTGTAGTACGCGTGCCCGTTGTGGTTGATGATGTTGTGCCCGTTGTTCAGCTCGCCCACGACGCGGCTCTTCGAGAGGAGCCCGTTCGTCTGGTAGAGCTTCGTGATGGGGTCGAACGCAGGCGGCACCGAGTCGTCGTCGATCATGTCCTTGCAGACGCCGCCGTCGGTCCACGGCTCCGTCCAGAGGACCTCTGCCATGAAGAGCATGTTGCGCTGGTAGTCCGCGGGCAGGGAGTCGCCGCCCGGCGCGCCCTCGTAGGTGAGGATCTTCTGCACGAACCTCGCCGCCTCCGTCGAGCTGTCGACGGGGGCGCGGCCGACGAAGATGTCGGCGTACATGTCGATGTCGTCCTGCGAGATCTCGCCCCACTTCCCATCACCGTCCGCGTTCCAGGTACCATCGAGGTCGCCGTAGTAGAGATCGCAGCGGATGTGGTCGTCGCCCGCGCCGGAGTTCATCGCGAACACGATCCGCGCAGGCACCACGCTCGTGTCGCCGCCCAGGAGGACCCACATCGTACCCTGGGTCTCGTAGTAGTCGATGATGCAGTTTCTGATCTTGTCCTGGTTGTCGACGCCGTCGTAGTTCTCGTAGATCCAGGACGTCGTGACGATCTCCGCCCGGACGCCCTTCTGGGTCTTCCAATCGGCCAGAGGCTGGAACTGCGAGACGTAGGTGGAGCTGGTGACGATCAGGTACTCCACGGCGTCGCTCCTCGCCGCGCGCGGCGTCCACACGGTCTCGACGTCCCTCGGGTTCACGACGAGGGCCCGGACGCGCTCACTCCGGAAGGCCTCGGCCTCGGCCGATCGCAGGGGCTGCCTGCCTGTCCGCGCCGCGGGCGCGAGCGAGAGGACGATCTCGATCTCGCTGTTCAGGATGAGCCGCCCCTCGGCCGGGACGTACTGAACGGGATGGACGGCCACGGTTGCGATCGTGCGGCCCGCCATGTTTCCGACGTCGATGAGCCGGCAGACGTTCTCGGGATAGGGAGTCAGGGAGGCGTACACGTTGGGATTCGGATCGACCCAGGATGCCATCTCCGGCCGGGAGAGGGGAACCTCGGGCTGGCGCGGCCTGACCGCGAACACGCCGTCCAGATCGCGACGCGCGTGGACGAAGGCGCGTGCACCGACCGCCGTCGAGCCCTCAGGCACGGCGAACCGGACCAGCTTGAGCGGGAGCTCCGGGTGCCCCTCCTCGAGCGTCGTCAGCGCGTCCGCGAAGCCCACCCGCTCAAAGCCGTCGGCTTCCTGAATCGTGAGGTCCTCGGCCGAGAACTCGAGCGTGTGCGTGATCGAGTCGGTCGAGGCGAACGACGAGACGGCGCTCAGACAGAGAGCGGCCACCACACATAGACTGATCCGAAGCCCGAACAGGTGCATGGGATTCCTCCTCACCCGGGTTAGGATTACGCCACAATTTCCCTTCAGACTACATTTTACCCCAAACTGGCCGTCTGGTCAAGAACTACTCCTGAGTATCGGCTCATATTTGGATGCCGCAATCGAGTCGCCGATGCGGCGAGCCGGCGGCCGATTGCGGGCGCAGGCGGGCGGGACCCGATGCGGCGAGCCCGCGGCTTGGCCACGGGCTCGTCGGTTCGATCGCTCGTACGGCTTCTTCCAGGAGCCGGGGCTCCGTCCGCTTCTACCGGTAGAGGTTCTTGATCCGGCCCCAGCTGCTCTCACGGATGACGTCCGGGTGCTCCCCCTCGAACCAGGTGTTGTCGAGGTTGATCCCAGCTCCGCCTGCCACCCCGGGACCCGAGCCGTCGTCGTCGGTCTGCATCACGACGCGGAGCTGCACCTGATCTGCACGAAGGAATCCCGTGAGATCGTCGCCGTCGATGCCCGATGTACCCCACCCGTCACAGCCCTCGAAGTCGCCCCAGAAGGCATGGAGGTTGTGCCACGTCGTCCCGTCGAAGCTCACGTCGATGTTCCAGCCGTCACCCGCGCCCGTCGGGACCTCCGCGTGGAGATAGTACCGCAGCGTGCACGTCCACGCGCCGCTGATGTCGACGACGGGCGTGATGAGGGCGTTGTTCAGGTTCGGCGGGATCAGGGACGTGTCGCCGTCGTCGCCGCACCACCAGCTGTGAGGTGGCGTCGACGAGGAGCAGTTGTCCTCGACCACGTGCCAGAAATAACATGTCGGGGACGATGCCGTAGAAGTCGAAGATCCTGATGTCGTCGAAGTGACAGGCGCCGGCCTCCGAGTCGTAGAGACCATCCTCGTCTGAATAGGCGCCGTCGGCCAGGAACCGGAAGCGCATCACCGCGGGGTTGTCGTAGAGGAGGGCGCCGTAGAAGTCCTTGAGCATGAAGCCGTACGCCCCGAGGTCGCTCCACGGGTGGACGTCGTCGTAGCCGCGGTTCAGGCTG
>JALGVU010000265.1 GCA_025774545.1 bacterium
CGCCACGCGCGGCGTCGCCGCGATCTGCGCGGGCGTCGAATGGGGACGCGCTGAGCACGAAGGACGGCCGGGTCCCATCGGTCGACGACGAGAAGTGCATCGGGTGCGGGTTCTGCCGGACGATCTGTCCGGTCGATGGGTGCATCACCATGGAGCCGCGGACCGACGACGTCTCGATCGAGGAGCGCTCCTGATCGAGTGCCGGAGAGTGATCCAGCTAATCGTTTGAGCTGATGGATGTTACGGATGCTACTCGAGGGTCCGAGGGACGGGCCTTGCGGAGGTGAGGGACAGTTCACAGCCAGCGCTTGCCACAGATAACATCGTGTGATAGACTCGTACTAGGAAGTTCTCAGTGGACGATGGAGCATCGAAGGGGGGGCGTCTGTTGCTGAAAGGCAGGCGCGCCCCCGCTTGTAGGACCGCTCCGTCCGGATGGCGGCGTGTGCCCCAGTACGGCACGGACCGAAGGCCGGAGCGTCGGGCTGAGACCAACGAGGCCCACCGTCGGCTTCGGAAGAGACACGTCGATCGGGCGACTGCAGCGAACCGAGTGACATCGGCAGCCGCCCGCTTCCTGGTTGAGCGCGGCCGCGGTCCGCAAGGGCGCGGAGCGTCTGGCTGCGCCGCCATGATGAGACGTGCCGACGGGGGGGGGGACAAGGAGACGGTAGCCATGCGAGCGAAGGTGCGGATGATAGCCGGCACCGCGCTGCTTGCGGGGACGCTGTTTGTGGGCACGTCCCTGCGTGTCGACGCGACGCCGCCCGCAACTGAGAGTGAACACGCGGACATTGAGCGCGGCGCGCGGGCCGCCGCAGAGGGCAGGGTGCGCGTGCCAACCGACGCCGTGGATGGAGTGGTGCGCGTGCCGAACATCGTCTGCGAGCCGGATCCACTCTACCTTACCCCGTTCGATCCGGATGGGACCGTCGAGGTCGTGTGCGAGGGCGGCGCGGGGGCGGTCTACAGCTACTCGATGCGGCTCACGTGGGATCCCGCCGTGGCGCACACGTCGCCCGACAGCGTCGCCCAGGGCGACCTGCTCGACGGCACCGGCGCGTCGACGTTCTTCTTCGCGAGAAACGCGGGCGCGGCGAACGAGATCATCATCGACTGCTCGATCCTCGGACCGCACGACGGAGTCGACGGTCCGGGGACGATGTTCACCATCGACTTCACTCTGGTCGATACGGGGGCGAGCGTCGTGGACCTTAGCATCGAGCACATCCGCGACAACGCGAACCAGGATCTGGCCGGGTTCTCCGAGGACGACGGGCAGATCGTCGCGGGCGACGTGATCCCTCCGACCGTGACGAACGTCCACGTCGCGAACCTGACGCTGACGCACACCGACGACTACATCAAGGACGGAGACGGGTTCCAGGTGACGGCCCTCGTGACGGACGACGACCCAACGTTCGGCGCCGAGCACATCACGGCGGATCTGTCGGGGCTCGGTGGGGGTGCGGCGCAGAACCCAGATGGCTACGCGGCGGGGACGGCCACTTGGACGTTAGGGCCGGCGGTCTGCACGCCGCCGGACGGCGTCGTCACCGTGACGGTGGGTGCCGTCGATCCCGGCGGCGCTGCCGCGTCTCCGGCCACCGACGACATCATCACCGACAACACGCCGCCCACTGCCGTGACCGGCTTCGACGCCTACCCCGGGCACGAGCTGTGCGAGCTGACGTGGACCAACGGCGACGACGATCACCTGGCCGGCGTGGTCGTCGCCCGACTCGGCGAACCGGTGGGGGATCCCTTCTACTCGACGTTCGCGTCGTCGTGGCCCGCCATCGACGACCTCTTCCCGTCCAACGCGAGTCAGGGCGCTCAGATCTACGATGGGGCAGGCTCAGCCTCGACCGACGAGATGGCCGAACGGAACATCTACTTCTACCAGGCTTTCTGCTACGACGAGGTCCGAAACGTCGGCCCGGCGGGCGAGGGCGCGCGGGACTTCTCGACGAACTACCTGCTCGCGGACGTGGCCGACGGCATCAACTCCTGGGGCGGTGACGGCTCGGTCGACTTCGAGGACCTGATGATGTTCTCGCTCTTCTTCGGCGTGACGAATCCGTCGCTGCCCGAGGCCGCGTGCGACTTCGGTCCGACGGTGAACCCCGCCTTTCAGGGATACGGCGTGCCGGTTCCCGATGGGGCGATCGCCTTCGACGATCTCATGATCCTCTCGCTGAACTTCGGCATGCCGCGCGCCGCCGGCGGCAGCGTGCCGCTGCTCCCCGATCCATCGGAGGGCCCGCTGGCGCTCTCACTCGCGCCGCTCGGGCCGAACTCCGCGAGCGACGTCGAGATCGCTCTCAGACTCACGGGGAACATCGACGAGGTGAAGGGCCTCTCCGCGGTGGTGGAGTACGAGCCCACCCGGCTCGAGTTCGTCCGCGCCCGAACGAGCGACACGATGCGGGCAAGTGTGGCGGACATCTTCTTCTGGCACGGCGCCGGTGATGGGACCGTCGAGATCGATCTCGCGGTCCTGGGCCGCGGCCTCACGATCGGCGGGTCCGGGGAGCTCGCGGTCCTCACCTTCCGCGCGCTCGCCGGCGGTCGATCGCCAAGCATCGTGTCGGCCGACGTTCGAGACGGCTCGAACGCGAGGCTCGATGTCGAGCTGGTCGACGGCACCGAGCCTGCGGCCGGTCCGGCATCGTTCGGGCTCATTCAGAATGTCCCGAACCCCTTCAATCCGACGACGAACATCGGCTACCTGGTCCCACAGACAGCGGCGGTCACGATCCGCGTGCACGACGTCGCCGGCCGTCTCGTGCGGACGCTCGTCGATCGCGAGGTCGATGCGGGTCGCCACGTGGTCCGGTGGGACGGGACGAACGAACACGATGAAGCGGTTGGCAGCGGCGTCTACCTGTGCTCGATGGAGGCCGCGGGCTTCCGCGCAAGCAAGAAGATGCTGCTCCTCAAATAGAATGAGAGAACGCGCGGGAGCGGGTTTTCCCGGTCCCGCCATGAAATCGATAGAGATCCGATAGACGGTAGGAGACGAGAAGGGGGAACGTGCCACGATGAGAGCTCAGCGACAGCAGCTCGAGAGGGTCCGGCCGATCTACCGATGGTCGGCGACCGCCGTCCTGGTCTGGGCGTTGCTTGCGACGGCGTCCGTGGGGGCCGCGGGAGCGGACGCGGTCCGTATCGGCGACCCCGTGCGGGTCATGCCGCTCGGCGACGGCATCACCGACGGCGCCACCGGCAGCGCGGACAGCACCGGCTACCGCCGTTCGCTCTATCAAGAGCTCACGGGCTACGGCCACAAGATCGAGTTCGTCGGCGGCGTGACGAGCGGTGTCCCGGTCGACTTCGACAGGGACCACGAGGGGCACGCGGGCCTCCGGGCCGACGGCGTCGCGGACAGCATCACGTCGTGGCTCGACGCGAATCCGGCCGATCTCATTCTGCTGCACGTTGGGACCGAGGACATTGGGGACGGGCAGAGCGCGCAGGACGTCGTGAACGAGATCGAGGCGCTCCTCGACAGCGTCGACGTGTGGGAGACGGCCAACGCGACCGAGGTGACGGTCTTCCTCGCGCAGATCATCAACAGGAGCGAGCCGGACAGCCTCTTCGGGGTCGCGACCTCGGCGTTGAACGACAGCATCCTGGCACGCGCGAACACGCGCATCGCGGGCGGCGACAAGATCGTCGTGGTCGACCACGAGAGCGCGCTCACGTATCCTGACGATCTCACCGACGAGGTCTATCCGAACGACACGGGCTACGGACTCATGGCCGACGCCTGGTTCGACGCGGTGCACACCTTCCTCGGCGGACCCGGCATCGAGAACGTCGTTCTGTCCTCGACGTCCGGGAACGGGCTCACGGGCGACGATCTGACGGTCAGCTACGGCCTCACCGGAACCGCCGTGGCGGCGGCGACGGCGTGGTATCAGGCGGGATCCCGAGCGCCCGTGATGTCGATGTACCTGCCGATGGAGGGCGGCGCGACGCTCGCGCTCGACGACTACTCCGGAGGCGGCTACTCCGCGACGGCGAGCGGCGATCCGACCTGGGGTGAGGATCTCGGGTACGACGGGACCGGGTGCTCGGTGGTCACGCGCTCTGGGCGCGGAACGTCGGCAACACGACCGTGTCGGCGGGCCACCGCGGCACGTGGGACGCGGTCATCGATCCCAACCCGCTCGATCTCAACACGTGGTACTTCGTCGCGGTCACGTTCGACTACGACACGCGCGAGATGATCCTCTATAGGAACGGCGTCGCGGTCGACGCCGCCGTCCTTCCGACGAGCCTCGCGACCGTCGATGACGCAACGATCGAGATCGGCTCGTTCGGTGGCGTGAACACCTTCCAGGGACGCATCGACGACGCCAGGGTCTACACCCGCGTCCTCTCGCCCGAACAGCTTCTTGCGATGTACAACGCGGGCGCAGGGGATCCCAACATCGTCGTCTCCGAGGAGACCGTCGTCGGCGACGAGTGGCACGCCGAGGTCACGCCGCTCTCGATCGCCGAGGAGGGAACGTCGGCGCTCACCGAGACGCTCACCATCACGGCGCTTCCTGAAGCTCCCGTGATCACGACGTCACCCGACACGACGGCGACCGCGGAGCGGCGCTACGTCTACGACGTCGACGCGACCGGATCCCCTGAGCCGACGTATTCGTTCAACACGTTCCCGACCGGCATGGCGATCAACGGCACGACGGGGCTCATCGAGTGGACGCCGACCGCGCTTCAGGTCGGCGATCACGCGGTCGAGGTCGTGGCGACGAACACGGCGAAGGCGACCGACACGCAGAGCTTCACGGTGCACGTCGTCGCGGCGCCTCCTTGCCCCGCCGACATCACGCATTTCTGGAATCTCGACGAGACCGAGGGGTCTCTGTTCTGGGATTCCTACGGCGCGGCGGACGGAACGTGTCTCGACTGCCCTGCCCCCGCGACGGGCTTCCTTGGCGGCGCCCAGACCTTCGACGGTGTCGACGACGAGGTCGAGATCGCCGACAACGACACCTACGACTGGGGCGTGGCCGACGACTTCTCGATCGAGCTCTGGATGAAGACCGCCGATGACGGCACCGTCCGCACGGTGATGGTCGGGCGGGACGACGGTGTTGCGGGCGGACTCCAGTGGTGGGTCGGGATGCACGAGACGACGAAGCAGGCCGTCTTTCTGCTCACGCCCTCGAGCGGGGCGGGCGAAGCGAGCGTCGGCCCCGCGGGACCGGCGTTGAACGACGACGCGTGGCACCACGTCGTCGCCGTGCGCGAGGGGAGCGCCGACACGACCAGGCTCTACGTCGACGGGCAGGAGATCGACAAGGGATGGCACGGCTACACGGCCGACTTCGCAGGCGACATGCCGATGAACCTCGGCTACATCGACATCTCCGGGCACTACCGCTTCGAGGGCGATCTCGATGAGGTCGCGACGTACGACGACGCCCTTACGGGGGCCGAGGTCCTCGCGCACTACAGGAACGGCCGCGCGGGATACGGCGTCTGCGACGATCCGCCGCCGGACGTGCCGACGATCGTCGCGGAGCCCGCGTTCACGCAGGGACTCGCGAACACGATCTCCTGGTCCGATGAGAGCGGGAGCGGCGCGACAGCGTACTACCTCGAGCGCGCCGACGATGCCGACTTCACCGTGAACGTGGCGACGAGCGGCTGGATCGCGGGTCTGACGCACGAATTCGCGGGACTCGCGGACGGGCAGGGCTACTACTACCGGGTGAAGACGCGGGACGCCGACCTTGAGGAGAGCTGGTGGTCGTTCACGGAGACCTCGGCGCAGGACGACACCGATCCGGTGACCGCGGCCGGAGACCCGGGCGCGACCCAGACGACCTTCACCTTCGACGTGCCGTACACGGCAGACGACGCAACGAGCGGCGTCGCCACGGTGGAGCTCTGGTACCAGATGAGCGGGCGCGCGTATGTGCAGTACCCAGGCGCGTTTACGGAGAGCCCGATCAGCTTCACGGCGGCCAGCGAGGGCACGTACGAGTTCTACACCGTGGGCACCGACTCGGTGGGGAACGTGGAGGACGTCCCCGGGTCGGCCGACGCCACGACGGTCGTCGATCTCCCGGCGCCCCTCACGCCGACGCTCAGTGCGGAGCCCGAGTACACACAGGGCTTGACGAACACGGTCGACTGGACCGACGAGAGCGCATCAGGCGCGACCTCGTACTACTCGGAGTGTGCCGAGGACAGCTCGTTCACGGTCAACGTGCTGACGAGCGGCTGGGTCGTGGGCTTGACGCACGAGTTCACGGGGCTCACCGACGGTCTCATCCACTACTACCGCGTGAAGGCGCGCGACGACGCCCTCCGCGCCGAGAGCGGGTGGTCCGCGTCCGAGACCTCGACGCAGGACGACAGCGCGCCTGTCACGTCGGCGGGCGATCCGGGCGGAACCCAAGCTGCCATGACGTTCGACGTGCCCTTCACGGCCGACGACGCGACGAGCGGCGTCGACAGCCTGCATCTCTACTACCAGGTCGACGGCGGCGGGTACTCGCGGCACGGAACGACCCATCCGACGAGCCCGATCAGCTTCACCGCCGCCTCTGAGGGGACGTACGACTTCTATACGATAGGTACCGATCTCGTGGGGAACGTCGAGATTGCCCCTGGCACGCCCGACGCGTCGACAGTCGTCGACACGACGGCGCCCGGCGCTCCGATCTTGGGCGCCGAGCCTCAGTATACCCAAGGTACCGCGAACACCGTGTCGTGGGCGATGGCGCGTGGCGGCTCGAGGGCCCTCGAGTACCTCGCGCAGTCGGCGGAGGACGCCGGCTTCACGGTGAACCTCGTCGAGACGGCGTGGATCACCGAGACGTCGCACGAGTTCACCGCGCTCACTGACGCCCAGGCATACTACTACCGCGTGAAGGCGCGGGACGAGGCTCAGAACGAGGGCGACTGGTCGAACGTCGAGAGCTCGACCCAGGACGACACGGCGCCCGTCACATCGGCGGACGACCCCGGGGCCTCGCAGACCGTCCTCACGTTCGACGTCCCGTTCACGGCCGGCGACGCGACGAGCGGCGTCGACAACGTTACGCTTCACTACCAGGTCGATGCCGGCGGATACGCGCAGTACGGGGCCACGTTCACGACGAGCCCGATCTCGTTCACGGCGCCCTCCGAGGGGGCGTACGACTTCTACACTACGGGTACCGACGTGGTCGGGAACGTCGAGGACGCTCCGGGCACGCCGGACGCCTCGACGGTCGTCGACACGACCGCGCCTGCCGTGCCGGCCCTCGCGGCTGAGCCCGAGTACACGCAGGGCGCCGCGAACACCGTCTCCTGGTCGGACGAGTCGGCCTCGGGCGCCGCGGCCTACTACGCCGAGGCGGCCGAGGACACGTCGTTCACCGTGAACCTCCAGGGGAGCGACTGGATTCCGGGGCTCACGCACGAGTTCGCCGGCCTCACGGACGATCAGATCTACCACTACCGCGTGAAGGCGCGTGACGCCTATCTGAACGAGAGCGACTGGTCGGCCCTCGAGCACTCGACGCAGGACACGAGCGCTCCCGTGACCGCGGCGGTCGATCCGGGGGCGACGCAGACCGTCCTCACGTTCGACGTTCCGTACACGGCCGACGACGCGACGAGCGGTGTCGCCTTCGTGGAGCTCTTCTACCAGGTGGACGGCGGCGGCTACGCGCAGTACGGATCCACCTTCACCGAGAGCCCGATCAGCTTCACGGCTTCCGGGAACGGCGCGTACGACTTCGAACATCGAGCCGGCGCCGGGGACTCCCGACGCCTCGACGGTGGTCGACACCCTGCCCCCGCCGTCCCCTCCGACGATCGTCTCGGAGCCGGACACGACGGGCGCCGTGGGACAGCGCTACACCTACGACGTCGACGCGACCGGCTACCCCGAACCCACGTACACACTCAACACCTTCCCGACGGGGATGACGGTCAACGACACGACTGGCCTCATCGAGTGGATCCCGTCACCCGGGCAGGAGGGCGCGAACTCCGTCCAAGTGGCGGCGACCAACACGTCGAAGGGGACCGACACACAGGACTTCACGATCGAAGTCGCGGCGACGTCGCCGTGTCCCGCCGACATGGCGCACTTCTGGGAGCTGAACGAGACCGGCGGGTCACCCTATCTGGACGCGTTCGGTTCGGTCGACGGGACCTGCACCGAGTGCCCGACGCCGGTGACAGGGTTGATCGACACGGCTCAGTACTTCGACGGGTCGACCGACGAGGTCGAGATGCCCGACGACGGCAGCTACGACTGGGCGCTCGAGGCGAGCTTCTCGATCGAGCTCTGGATGAAGACCGACGATGAGGCGGCGGGCACGCGCGTGCTCGCGGGCCGCGACGGAGGCGCCACCGACCTTCAGTGGTGGATCGGTCTCGACGGGACGACCAAGAAGGCGCGATTCCAGCTCACTGACAGTGGCGGCACGGGCGTGGTCATCGGGAACGAGGGGCCGGCGCTCAACGACGACGCGTGGCATCACGTCGTGGCGGTGCGCGATGCGGACGTCGAGGTGAACCGACTCTACGTCGACGGCGAGCAGGTGCAGGCTGTGGGACGCATCTACTTCGGCGACTTCGTCGAGACGGTGCCGATGACCGTGGGGCACATCGACTTCTCAGGCGGATACCACTACCCTGGCGCTCTCGATGAGCTGGCGATGTACGACCGCGCGCTGACTCCGCTCGAGGTTCGGGCGCACTACCACAACGGCCTCGCCGGGTACGGCTACTGCGATCTCGGCCTGCCGCACGCTCCGACGCTCGTGGCTGAGCCCGAGTACACGGAAGGCGTTGCGAACACGGTCTCGTGGTCGAACGAGAGCGCCTCCGGTGCTACCGAGTACTACGCCGAGGCCGCGGAGGATGTGGCGTTCACGGTGAACGTGGCGACGAGCGGCTGGATCGCAGGACTCACGCACGAGTTCGCGGGGCTTGCCGACGCGCAGACGTACTTCTACCGCGTGAAGTCGCGCGACGCGGATCTGGACGAGAGCTGGTGGTCCGCGGTCGAGCAGTCGACGCAGGACGACACGGCTCCGGTGACGGCGGCCGGTGATCCGGGTGCGACGCAGACGACGTTGACGTTCGACGTTCCGTACACGGCCGACGACGCGACGAGCGGCGTCGCCACCGTCGAACTCTGGTACCAGGTGAGCGGGCGCGCGTATGTGCAGTACCCAGGGGTCTTCACGG
>JALGVU010000266.1 GCA_025774545.1 bacterium
GCGTCCGGCCGAGGCGAAGACGGAGTGGGAGGTGGCCCTTTCGATCGATCCCGATCACGAGCGAACGAAGGAAGCGGTGCGCGAGCTCCGCGAGAAACACCCCGAACTCTGGTAGGAGCGGACCATGAGCCAGACAGAGAACGAGAGGACGTGTCTCGGCACCGACGCCTACGGCGGCGTCGACGGCGACGAGTACGCGCCGTACGTCGGACATCAGCAGGCGATCCCCGAGTTCACCATCCGCGCGATCCTCACGGGCGTCCTCGTCGGCATCGTCTTCGGCGCCGCGAACGCCTACATCGGGCTCAAGGTCGGCATGACCGTCTCGGCGTCGATCCCCGCGGCCGTCGTCGCCATCGCGTTCGCGCGGATGCGGAGGGCCTCGGTGCTCGAGAACAACATGGTGCAGACCGTGGGATCGGCCGGGGAGTCGCTCGCCGCGGGAGTCATCTTCACGATCCCGGCTCTCATCGTGCTGGGGTTCATCCCCGAGCTGTCCAAGATCTTCGTCCTCTCCGTGATCGGTGGGCTCCTCGGCGTTCTCTTCATGATCCCGCTCAGGCGCCATCTCATCGTGCGCGAGCACGGACGGCTGCCGTACCCCGAGGGGACGGCGTGCGCCGAGGTTCTCGTTGCCGGCGACCGCGGCGGGACGCTCGTCAAGCGCGTCATGGCGGGCGTGGGCTTGGGCGCGCTCTACCAGTTTCTCATGGAGGGCTTCGGGTTCTGGCAGGACAGGCCGTCGTGGAACGTCCGCGGCGTCCCCGGCGCGCAGATCGGCGGGGAGATTACGCCGGCGCTCTTGGGCGTCGGGTTCGTCATCGGACCGAGGATCGCCGGGCTCATGCTCGCGGGCGGGGCGATCGCGTGGCTCGTCATCATCCCCATCATCAAGATGATGGGGAGCGGCCTGGCGGAACCGCTCTATCCCGCGACGACGCTCGTGAGCCAGATGGAGCCGATCGACATCTGGGACAACTACATTCGCTACATCGGCGCGGGGGCCGTCGTCTTCGGCGGGCTGGTCACGCTCATCAAGGCGTTGCCCACGATGGTGCGCTCGTTTCGGATGGGCGTCGCGGGGTTCGGGCGGGGCGGGGACGGGACCGGACGGGCGAAGCGGACCGCGCACGACCTGCCCGTCAAGTACGTCGTATGGGGCGCCGTCGCCCTCGGGCTCCTGACCTGGGCCGTCCCTCAGATTCCGGTGAACCTCGTCGGCGCGATCCTCATCGTCGTCTTCAGCTTCTTCTTCGTGACGGTCTCATCGAGCATCGTCGGGCTGATCGGGAGCTCCTCCAACCCCGCGTCCGGCATGACGATCGCGACGCTCCTCGCGACGAGCCTCATCTTCCTCGGCTTCGGATGGACGGGCGAGGCGGGGATCATCGGCGCGATCTCGGTCGGCGCCGTGGTCTGCATCGCCATCTGCATCGCGGGCGACACGTCACAGGACCTCAAGACCGGCTTCCTGGTCGGAGCGACACCGCGCCGCCAGCAGATGGGGGAGATGATCGGGGTCCTGACCTCGGCGCTCGTGATCGGCTGGATCGTCTTCTTCCTTCACAGGGTGTACGGGATCGGGTCGGACCGCCTTCCGGCGCCTCAGGCCGTGCTCATGTCGATGGTGGTGAAGGGCGTGCTCACGCTCTCGCTCCCGTGGGGGCTCGTCTTCATCGGCGTCTTCCTGGCGGCGTGCATCGAGCTCCTCGGTGTGCCGTCGCTTCCGTTTGCCGTGGGGCTCTATCTCCCGGTGCGCCTCTCGACGCCGATCATGGTGGGCGGCCTCGTGCGGCTCGTCACCGAGCGGACGGGGGACACGCGCCTCCGACACGAACGGCGCGAGCGCGGCGTCCTCTACGCGAGTGGCCTCATCGCGGGCGGCGCGATCATCGGTCTCTTCGTGGCGTTCCTCGAGAACGCGCTCATGCAGCGCGACCAGCTCGTCGCGGCCGGCGAGCGGGTCGGCGCGGTGACGGGAGGTTTGGCACGCTTCTTCGAGACGATCCACCTGGGCGACACGTGGACCGGGGGGCTCGGCGGGCTCGTCGCGTTTCTGATCTTCGCGGCGCTGACGGCGACCCTCGTCGTCGCCGTCTGGCGGGGGAGCCGCGCCGAGCAGTAGGCTCGGCCCCAGTCCGTGGGCGCGCCCGTGGACCGACACGCGGGTAAGGTGGCGGGCTCGGTTCACGACCGAGGCCCGAACAGAGCAGCCGGCTGGGCGCCGGCAGGCGCCGAGCGAAGCAGCGGGCAGGCCGGCGAAGCAGCGGGCAGGCCGGCGAAGCAGCGGGCGAGGCCGGCGAAGCAGGGGGCCAGCCCGGCGAGGCAGCGGGCAGGCCTCGCCTGATACCCGGGCAGAACGCCCGGGTTATCGGTTTTTTTTGGGAAAAGTTCTTGACGCGAGGCGCGTGACCCCATAAATTCGTGGTGCGGCGCACAAAACCCACGAAGCCTTTTGTGATCGGAAGTCAGAGTGCGACGGATCATCAAGCACGCGAACAGGCGCCTCTACGACGCCGAGCAGCGACGCGTCATCACGCTCCTCGAGCTGTCGGATCTCATCGTGAGCGGTGAGTCCGTGGCGGTCGAGCTCAAGGAGACGGGGGAGGACATCACGGCGGTCACCGTGGTCGCGTCGGTGTTGGAGAGACTCAAGCACCGTCCGGGCGAGCACATGCCCTCGGGAGCGGAGGAGCGTTTGCTCGCCGCGGTGCGGACAGCGATGGGGGCGGAGACGGGCCGGTACGTGGAGAGGGAGAGCGCGTGAGCGAGCACGGAGACATGCGCGAGAGGAAGGGACTCCTCGAGCTGTTCCGGAACGGGAACTTCTCGCTCCTGTGGTCGAGCACGCTCATGTCGCAGCTCGGCGATCATCTCAACCTGATGGCGCTCATGGCGCTCGTCTTCGCGATCAGCGCCGGGGAGCAGGCGAGGGGACTCGAGTTCTCCAAGATCCTGCTCCTTGCGAGCGCCCCCGTGCTCATCTTCGGTCCCATCTCGGGGGTCTACGCCGACCGGGCGAACCGGAAGACGATGATGATCGTCTCCGACCTCCTCCGGGCCGCGCTCGTGGCTGCGATCCCGCTCGTGGCGGGGAACATGGGGCTCGTCTACGCGATCCTCTTCATCGTCTTCACGATCACCCGCTTCTACCTCTCGGCCAAGTCCGCGGCCATCCCACAGATCGTCCGCGACGAAAAGCTCATGCCGGCGAACTCGCTCTTGAACGTCGCCATGATGGCCTCGATCGTGCTCGGCCCCTGGGGAGGCGGCGCGCTCGTGGAGCGCTTCGGCTTCAACGTCGGGTTCCTGGCGGACTCCGGCACCTACGTCATCTCGGCGATCCTCGCCGCCTTCATTACTCTCAGGAGCGTCTCGGAGGTCAAGGCGGCGCGGGCCGAGGCGCGGGCCGAGCGGAGGCGCGCGCTCGGCGACACCGCCAAGCACGCGCTGCACGCGCACAGCCCGGCCGAGTTCCGCGAGGACGCCGTGAGGATCGGTCGCGAGATCGCGGCCCCGATCGAAGAGGAAGTCGAGGTCATCGGCTCCGCCTATCATCGTCTCGTCGCCGATCTCAAGGACGGCGTTGCGAAGATGAAGGGCAACAGGCTCGTGATGTACTCGACGGCCTCGTTCTCAGCGGCCATGTTCCTGGCGGGGTTCGTTCTTGTCATCTGTCCGGTTCTTGTGCGAAACACGTTCGGCGTGGGGACGACGGAGGTCGGGATGCTGTTCTCCGTCGGTGGGATCGGCATGCTCGTGGGGTCGCTTGTGGTCGGCAGGTTCTTCCACGCGACGCCGCGCCGCGCGATCATTGCGGCGAGCTTCTTCCTGTCGAGCGGGGCCGTCGCGGCGCTGGCGCTCGTCGGGTCGATTCCGGCGCTCGGCTTCTGGGTCTTCATCCTCGGCTTTTGCATTGCGCCGACGATGGTGACGTGTGATACGATCCTCCAGGAATCGATGCCGGGTGAGGCCGTCGGCAAGGCGTTCGGCTTCCGGGACATGGTCTCGAAGGCCGCCTTCGGCGTGGCGGGGATCCTCTCCGGCGTCATCGCGGACACCATCGGGCCGAGGCCGC
>JALGVU010000267.1 GCA_025774545.1 bacterium
CGCCAACCACCTCATCGTGCCCGGCTGGTTCATGGGGCTCGCGATCGACGCAGAGCCCGACGGCCAGCCGACGCTGCTCGCCGACGGAGACGACCTGAACGGCATCCCGAACGACGAGGACGGTGTGACGTTCACGCCGCTCTACGTCGGGCAGCCGGCCGGGGCAACCGTCACGTGCTCGGCCGCGGGCTTCGTCGACGCCTGGCTCGATTTCGGCGGAGACGGAAGCTGGCTCACGGCCGGCGACCAGATCGCCGTGTCGGTCCCGGTCGCTGCGGGAGTGAACGCCATCGCGTTCGGCGTCCCGGCAGGCACACCGCTCGGCAACACGTACGCGCGGTTCCGCTTCAGCGCGGGCGGCGGCCTCGCGCCGACGGGTGGAGCACCCGAGGGTGAGGTCGAGGACTACATCGTCGAGATCGAGGAGGAGCCGATCGAGCCGATCGACTGGGGCGATCTGCCCGAGCCGACGTACCCGACGGTCGCCGCCTCGAACGGCGCGAACCACTTCATCGTCGCGGGAGCACCGCTCTTCCTCGGACTCTCGGTCGACGCCGAGGTGGACGGCCAGCCGTCGCCTCTCGCCGATGGCGACGATCTGAACGGCGTCCCTGACGACGAGGACGGCGTCACGTTCATGGGCGCGATCGTCCAGGGCCAGTTGGCCCAGGTCGACGTCGTGGCCAGTGCGCCCGGGTTCCTCGACGCGTGGCTCGACTGGCGCGCCGACGGCTTCGGGCAGGCGATGGACATGATCTTCATCTCGAGGCCTCTGAATCCTGGCCTGAACACGCTCTTCTTCCAGGTACCCCAGAGGGCGATCCCCGGACCGACCTACGCGCGGTTCCGCTTCAGCACGATGGGCGGGCTGCCGTTCTTCGGCCCGGCGCAGGACGGCGAGGTCGAGGACTACATCGTTGAGATCTTCCCGGGCGAGGAGGAGATCAAGTGGCTGCAGACGCCCGATCTCCGGCAGACCGGCCTTGATGTCGACGCCACCGTCGAGTTCATCCTGGCTGACGACTTCCTGTGCCGTGAGCCCGGCCGGATCACGGACGTCATCATCTGGGGCTCGTGGATGGACGACTTCGTCCCGCCGCCGGAGCTCGTGAACTTCACGCTCAGCATCCACGAGGACATCCCGGACAGCGTGAGCCCGACCGGCTACAGCATGCCGGGCGAGCTCCTCTGGATGCACAACTTCTCGTTCATGGACTACTACTACGACGTCTACATGGACGGCATCTACGAGGGCTGGATGGAGCCGCCGGACATCTGGTGGTTCCCCGGCGACACAGTCTGCTGGCGTTATCACTTCAACATCCCGCCGGAGTTCGCGTTCCATCAGACCGGAATGCCCGACGCGCCGAAGGTCTACTGGCTCGATGTCCAGTGCTTCGTCGAGGGACCGGGCGCAAGGTTCGGTTGGAAGACGTCGCTCGAGCACTGGAACGACGACGCCGTGTTCGGGATCGGGCCGGAGCCGTACTTCGGGCCGTGGTGGGAGCTCCGGTACCCGCCGGGCCACCTGTTCCACCCCGAGTCGATCGACATGGCCTTCCAGCTCGAGATGCACTGGGGCACGGGCGTGCCGGACGAGGAGATCCCGCGTGCGTTCGGCCTCGAGCAGAACGTGCCGAACCCCTTCAACCCCACGACGACGATCGCCTACGACGTGCCGGCCGGAGGCGGCCGCGTGAGCGTCGAGGTGTTCGACGTGGCGGGTCGTCACGTGACGACGCTCGTCGACGACCATCGCGACGAGGGCCGCCACAGCGTGACGTGGCACGGAACGGGCGCCGACGGGCACGAGGTGCCGTCGGGCGTCTACTTCTGCCGCATGACCGCAGGCGACGTCGTGGCGACGAGAAAGATGCTGCTCGTGAAATAGCGGCGCGGTCGAACGTGACCGCTCCCTAACGAACGGGCGGCAGGCAGAACGATGAGCAGGAGAGGGGCCCCCGGCGCTGAGCCGGGGGCCTCCTTGACTGAGAGGAATCCACTGTGGTATCATGACAACGGATTCGGGGATGCGGGCGCGTGTTCCGCACCCGAGCGTCGAACGACGCGATCGCGCCGGTCACCGATCGGCGCGCTCTCATGCGGCGGTCCCTTCGTGAGAAGGAAGACACGAGGAGCACGGCAGAGACTCCGGGCCGCCGCCCGGGGCCTCCCATCAGAAGGAGCGACATCGATCATGACACCACGCGCACTCACGACAACGACACTCCTCCTGACGGTCGCGGCGATCCTCCTGGCCGCCCTTCCGACAGTGGGCGGGGCGTCGAACGTCGAGCGGACAGGCGCATCGGCCGCGGCTCCGCGTCCGGCGCTCGTTCCCCTGGCGTCGATCGACCCCCACGATGATCTCGAAGGGACGTTCGTACCGGGCCCCGAAAGCGATATCGGGCGGCACCTCGCGTGGCAGCCGATCAACTGGCGAATCAACTCCGACACGACGGCCGAGCTCCAGAACGAGGAGCAGGTTGTGGTGAACCCGACCGACCCCGACAACCTCGTCGCCACCTGGCGCGACTTCCGGCTGGGCTACCGACGGGTCGGCGTCGGCTACACGTTCGACGCCGGGATCACGTGGACCGACTTCCTTCTCGTCGAGCCGGCGTACCCGAGACAGAGCGACCCGGGAATCACGGTCGACCGGTTCGGGAACTTCTACATCGTCGTCCTTTCATACACGGGGAACACATCCGAACCGAACGGGCTCTTCGTCTTCAAGTCGGAGGACGGGGGCGTGACGTGGAGCGATCCCGTGGCGGCGATCGACGCCGTCCCGGGCGTCTTCGAGGACAAGGAGCTCATGGCCTGCGACCGGACGGGCGGCCCTCACGACGGCAATCTGTACGTCAGCTGGGCGCGCTTCTGGGACACGACCATCATGAACGTGCGGTCGATCGACGGCGGCGCGACCTACGAGAGTCCGGTCGTCGTGAGCGACCAGACGGGTGTCCAGTGGCCCGTTCCCGTCGTCGGGCCGGGCGGCGTCCTCTACGTCGCGTGGGTGCACTACTGGCCGGATCAGATCAGGATCGATCGCTCGTTCGACGGCGGCGCCACGTTCGGATCCGACATCACGGTCGTCGACGTGTACGACGCCCAGACGGAGTTGAACGGCGGCGTCGGGACGTTCGCGTTCCCGGCCATGGACTGCGACATCACCGGCGGCCCGCACCACGGACGGCTGTACGTCGCGTTCATGGACCGGATGTACGGCGACAACGACGTCTTCCTGACCTACTCGGACGACCAGGGCGTCAGCTGGTCGGACCCGCTCAGGATCAACGACGATTTCCTCGGCACCGGCGCCGACCAGTTCCATCCGTGGCTCACCGTGAGCAACGACGGCGTCGTCAACGTCATCTTCTACGATCGCCGTCACGACCCCTCCAACTTCCTCATGGACCTCTTCCTCGCACAGTCGTTCGACGGCGGCGCCTCGTTCGAGCAGAACATCCGCGTCACGACGGTGTCCTCCGATCCGACGGCCGGGAGCGCGCGCGCAGGTCTCATCGGGGAGTACATCGGTCTCGCCGCCGCGACGGCCGACCGTGTCCACCCGGTCTGGACCGACACGCGTCTCGGACACCAGGACGTTTTCACCGCGATCGTCGACGAGACGTTCGTGTCCGTTCCGGAGACGCCGGTCGAGCGGCTCTCGCTCTCGGCGCCGCACCCGAACCCGGCGAGGAACGCCGTCGCGCTCTCGTACACCGCGCCGGCCGGATCCGCGGTCGACGTCTCGATCGTCGACGTGGCGGGAAGAGTCGTTCGGAGCTTCAGGAACACTCCCTCATCGGACGGGCGGTGCGAGTCTCGTCCGAGGGCACGACCGAGGAAACGAAGGTCGTCCTGATCCGCTAGTGCCATCGAGATCGCACGACGCGACACGCGCGACGATCGTTCGTGCGCGGCGCGTGCGCGTTCGACGGGCCGAGCGCGTCCGCCGTGCCGGGACCCGCAAGACGACGCTTGCCGTGAGTCTCCGTCACATGGTATAATACCGCGCTCGTGCGGAAAGCTTCGGGGCCGTCCGTGATCACTACGCGTGTGGGCCCGGCGCTCCGCACGGCAATGCGTTCTGGACACACGCCTGACTGTGCGTTGCGGTCGAAGCCGACCGGAACTGCTCCACACGACGCGGCCCCCGTGGGCCGGGAAGGAGGATGGACACCGACTCCCATCCCGGGCTCAAAGCGCGCCCGGGTCCCTGTGATTACCATCGATGCGCACCGAGTCCATCCGGGACGATCGCGCGGCGCGGCCGGCCACGTCCGGTCCCGCACTCGCCTCGGAAGAGGTTCTGCGAGCGAAGGAGGCGAAGGGAATGAGAGGTCCATTCGTTCTGATCGCGGTGATCCTGGTTGCGGCACTGGTTCTGCCGGCCTCGGCGGACTGGCAGCCGGGCGGTTCATCCAAGTGGGTCCAGATGCCCGATCTGGACCCCATGACGGCCGTGAACATCAACACGACCAACCCGTTCATCCTGGCCGACGACTTCCTCTGCACGGAGCCGGGGTACATCACAGACGTCCACATCTGGGGATCGTGGTATCACGACATCCTGCCGGAAGGCGATCCCAATCTCGTCGTGTTCACGCTCAGCCTGCACGCGGACATCCCGGCCGGCGTCGGGGGAATAACGTACAGCAGGCCCGGGGAGCTGCTCTGGCTCGGGACCTACGGTCCGGGCGAGTTCGTCGTCCAGCCCTGGTTCGAGGGGGAGCCAGAGGGGTGGATGGAGCCTCCGGAGTACTACGAACCCAACGCGGACTACACCTGCTGGCAGTACAACTTCTTCATCAATCCCGAGGAGGCGTTCTGGCAGGAGGGCGTCGCGGACGTGCCGATCGTCTACTGGCTCGACGTGCAGGCGCAACCGCTCTCGGCCGATGCGTACTTCGGCTGGAAGGCGTCGGTCGACCACTGGAACGACGACGCCGTGTTCGCCTTCGGTGAGGAACCGGGGCCCTTCGACTGGCAGGAGATGGTGTACGCGCCGGGCCACCCCTTCCAGTTCGAGTCGGTCGATCTCGCGTTCGTCATCACGAGCAACGCGGAGATGGACTTCGGTGACGCGCCGGAGCCGCCGTACCCGACGACGCTCATGAGCAACGGCGCGTCGCACCTCGTAAACTACGCCTACTACCTCGGGAACAGCGTCGATTCCGAACCCGACGGGCAGCCCGATCCGAACGCGCTCGGCGACGACAGCGACGGCAACGACGACGAGGACGGCGTCGTCTTCACGACCCCGCTCATCCCGGGCCAGCAGGCCTCGGTCGACGTGACGGCGTCGTTCATCATGGGATTCCTCGACGCGTGGATCGACTTCGACGGGAGCGGTGACTGGAACGGGCCCGGCGAGCAGATCTTCGTGGGCCAGGCCCTCGGCATGGGCCTGAACTCGCTCAACTTCAACGTCCCACCGGGCGCCGTGCTCGGCCAGAGCTTCGCGCGCTTCCGCTACAGCGCGCTCGGCGGCCTGCCGCCGACCGGCCCGGGCGGGATCGGGGAGGTCGAGGATTACGAGGTCGCGATCGAGGGCGAGAGCGACTACAAGTGGATCCAAACGCCCGACCTGAGCGATCATGGCATCGACGTCAACGCGACGGAGCCCTACATCCTGGCCGACGATTTCCTCTGCACGCAGACCGGCCCGATCACCCAGATCGACATCTGGGGCTCGTGGCTCGAGGACATGATTCCCTTCGGCGAGGATCCGAACGCCGTCAGGTTCACGCTCTCCTTCCACGCGGACGTGCCGGCCGACACGGCGTCGGGGGAGTACAGCCGACCGGGCGACCTCCTGTGGATCATGGAGTTCTCGCCGGGCACCTTCAGCTCGACGATCTGGGAAGGCGGGCTCGCGGAAGGTTGGATGGATCCGCCCGACGGCTACATCTGGCCGGGCGACACGCTCTGCTGGATGTACAGCTTCTTCATCGATCCTGCGGAGGCCTTCTACCAAGCCGGCACGCCGTCGAGCCCGATCGTCTACTGGCTCGATCTCCAGGCGGTGCCCGAGGACGGAGTGTCGCTGTTCGGGTGGAAGACCTCGCTCGATCACTGGAACGACGACGCGGTCTGGGGACAGGGACTCGAGCCGTACTTCGGACCGTGGTGGGAGCTCATCTACCCGCCGGGGCATCCCTACTTCCCCGACTCGATCGATCTGGCCTTCGCGCTCACGGGTGAGCCGGGCGATGCCCTCGACTGGGGCGACGCGCCCGACGGACCGTACCCGACGATCGCGGCGAGCCTGGGCGCCAACCACACGATCATCCCGGGCGTCTTCATGGGAGCGAGCGTCGATCCGGAGCCGAACGGCCAGCCGCACCCGAACGCGCTGGGCGACGACATCGTCGGCGTCCCGGACGATGAGGACGGCGTGACGTTCACGACGCCGCTCGTGGCCGGACAGGCGGCCGGCGTGACCGTCGTCGCCTCCGTGCCGGGCATCCTGGACGCGTGGATCGACTTCAACGGCAACGGTTCGTGGGCCGACGTCGGCGAGCAGATCTTCGCCGCCCTGCCAGTGGGCATGGGACCGAACGCCCTCAACTTCAACGTGCCGGCGGCCGCGGTGATTAGACCGACGTTCGCGCGGTTCCGCTTCAACACCGGGGCGGCGCTTCACTTCACCGGGGGCGCGCAGGACGGCGAGGTCGAGGACTACGAGGTCGACATCGAGGAGCAGGTCGGCTACAAGTGGCTGCAGTATCCGGACCTCTCGACGCTCGGCATCGACGTCAACGCGACCGACCCGTACATCCTGGCGGACGACTTCGCGTGCACGCTCACGGGACCCATCACGCACGTCGACATCTGGGGCTCGTGGCTCGACGACTACCTGCCCCAGGGCGGCGACCCGAACGGGGTGATGTTCGTGCTGAGCATCCACGAGGACATTCCGGTCGGGCCGGACGGATTCAGTGTTCCGGGCGACCTCCTCTGGCTCAACCTCATGCCGCCGGGCTCGTTCACGGCGACCGTCTGGGCCGATCAGATCGAGGAGGGCTGGCTCGATCCGCCGGACCAGTACATGTTCCCGGCGGATTGGACGTGCTGGAAGTACAGCTTCGACATACCCATAGAGAACGCGTTCTACCAGACCGGCACGCCGGATGAGCCGGTCGTCTACTGGCTCGACCTCAAGGCCTTCCCGCAAGACGAGCTGGCCAGGTTCGGCTGGAAGACGTCGTACGACCACTGGAACGACGACGCGGTCTGGGCCATCGGTCCCGAGGGCTGGCCCGGCCCGTGGAACGAACTCCGCTATCCGCCGGGGCACGAGCAGGCGGGTCTGTCGATCGACCTGGCGTTCGCCATCGAGGGCGAGGAGGGCTATCTCGACTGGGGCGACGCGCCCGACCCGCCGTACCAGACGCTCGGCATCAACGGAGGCGCGAACCACGCAATCGTGCCCGGGTTCCATCTTGGCGCCGGAGTCGACGCGGACGCGAACGGCCAGCCGGACGCAACGGCGACGGGTGACGACAACGACGGGAACGACGACGAGGACGGCGTGACCTTCACCGCGCCGCTCGTCCCGGGACAGATGGCCACGGTGAACGTCGTCGCGTCGGCGCCGGGCATGCTCGACGCCTGGGTCGACTTCAACGGCGACGGCGCGTGGTGGACTCCCGGCGAGCAGATCTTCGCGAGCTTCCCGCTCGTCGCAGGCCTGAACGCCCTCGC
>JALGVU010000268.1 GCA_025774545.1 bacterium
CCCCGCCGGGAAGCTGTCGTACACGTCCGACACTCCCTCCCAGGGGAGCTACGACGACGTGACCGGCGAGTGGACGGTCGGCACGATCGGGACCGGCGGGACCGCCACACTGGATATCGTGGCCACGGTTCTCGTGCTCACCGAGACGGATCCGATCACCAACGTCGCGGAGGTGATCGCGGCGAACGAGTACGACCCCGACTCGGCGCCGGACAACAGCGGCGTCGAGCCCGATGAGGACGACACCGACAGCGCGACCGTCATGAGCACGGCCTCCGCGACGGATCTGGGGATCGTCAAGAGCGATTCGGTCGATCCCGTCGCGGCCGGAGGAGCGCTCGCGTACACCCTCACTGTGACGAACCACGGTCCTGACAAGACGGACTCGAAGAAGAAGCACGAAGTCGTGGCGCGGGACAGGCTTCCACAGGGGACGGTCTTCGTCAGTACCACGGGCACCGACGGGGACTTCGAGTGCGTGTACGATCCCGTCACGCACGATGTCACGTGCCGACGGACGAAGAACCTCGACCCGGATGTGCCGGTCGACGTCGTCATCAACGTGACGGCTCCCTCTGCTCCGGGGACGGTCTGCGACACGGCGGACGTCTGGGTGGAGACCACCGACCCCTCGAAACCTCCGGCGATCGACAACAACTCGAGCAACGACGTTGCCACCGAGCGGACGACGGTCACGACCCTCTCGACGGATCTCGCTCTCTCGAAAGCCGTCGACGTCCCCGAGCCGTCCGAGTGGGAGGACGTCATCTTCACGGTCACGGTCCAGAACCTCGGCCCCAACGGCGCGACGGGCGTGGAGGTAGAGGACTTCCTCCCGGCGGGGCTCGTGTACCTGAACGATACCCCGTCGCAGGGGACGTACGACGAACCCACCGGTACCTGGATGGCCGGAGCGATCGGCAACGGTTCGAGCGCGACGCTGGACATCGTCGCGAGGGTGGACGTTGGCACGGCAGGCACGACCATCACGAACACGGCCTCGATCACTTCACTGCACCAGACTGACTCGAACGCAGGCAATGACAGCGACACCGCGGCCATTGACGTCGTGGCGCTTCCGGCCATCCGGATCCAGAAAACTCTCGAGACGATCACGGATCCTGTGAACGGGGGAGCTAATCCCAAGGCGATTCCGGCCGCGACGGTTGAGTACACGATCGAGGTGACGAACGAGGGCGATGGGCCGACGGACAGCGACACCGTCGTGATCACCGATGCGGTACCGGCCGGAACGGAGCTCTTCGTCGGCGACATCGATGGCCTCGGCTCGGGCCCGATTCTCTTCACGGACGGAGCGACGGCGAGCGGGCTCTCGTACACGTTCATCGATCTCCTGAGTGACCTCGATAGCGTCGACTTTTCTGATGACGGTGGGCTGACGTACGCGTACGTCCCGACTCCCGACGGGGACGGATTCGATGCGAACGTCACGCACTTCCGTGTGACGCCGAGCGGCGCGTTCGCCGGGTCAGGTGGCGGCACCGACCCGAGCTTCAGCGTGACGTTCAGAACGAGGGTGCAGTGAGACGGACCAAAGGACGGCGACAGCGCAGGCAGCGGGACAGGCAGCGAGGCAAGCGATGACGGCAGCGACGAACAGGGCGACGCGGACTTCCGGCAACGGGGCGAGGATCCTCCTCGCGGCCGGGCTGCTCGTCGTTGCGTTCGGCCTGACGGCGGCGCCGGCCTGGGCCGGCGGCACGCCCGCCTGTACCGAGATCTTGAATGAGGCGCGCGTGGTGTGGACGACCGGCGCGGCGCTCGATACGCTCGCGAGCGGGACCACGTCGACTGTCGTCGATCAGCTCGTGAATGTGAGCGTCGTCTGGCAGGACGCGGCGCCGATCGCCGTGAGCCCAGGGGACACGGCGCGGGTGCTGACGTTCGTCGTGACAAACACCGGGAACGGCGAAGACACGTTCAGCCTCGCGACCCTGTCGGCGCTCGGGGACGACGACTTCGATCCGATCCCGACGGGCATCTACCTGGACGGAGACGCGAACGGGGAGTTCGGGGAGGAGGCCGACGAGGCATACGTCAGCGGCACGAATGACCCGACGCTCGCCGCGGGCGAGGCGCTCGTGGTCTTCGTGCTCTCCGACATCCCGCCCGGCGTCGGAGACGGCGACGAAGGCGTGAGCCGGCTCGTCGTGACCTCGACGGCCGCGAGCGGGACGCCCGGGAGCGTGGTGCCGGGAGCTGCGCCCTGCGGCGCGGACGTGGTCGTGGGGACCTCGGGCGGCACTGCAGGTGACGACGGCAGCTACATCGCGTCGACGGTCTCGGTCTCCGTGGCGAAGTCGGCAACGGTCGCCGACCCGTACGGCGCCGCCGACCCGGTCGAGGGCGCCGTCGTCACGTACTCGCTCGTGGTGACGTCCGCGGGGTCGGGGACGGCACTCGGAGTGACCGTGACCGACGCCATCCCGGAGCACACGACATACGTGCCGGGGACGCTCGCGCTCGACGGCGAAGCGCTCACCGACGAGGCGGATGCCGACGCCGGGGACGTCGGATCCACGACACCCGGCACGGTGACGGTGGATCTTGGGGACGTGGCGGGTGGATCGCCCGCCCGGACGATCACGTTCGACGTGACGATCGAATAGGAGGGAGACGATGAAACGGAGTGCGTGGACTGGGAAGGCGCGAACAGGAGGGAGACGATGAAACGGAATGCGTGGACTGAGGAGATTCGATTCACGAAGGAAGGGGGACACGCGATGGTGCGCTTCTCGATTGCGCTGGCGTTGGCCGGACTGGCGCTCCTCGCGGTGACGGGCATCGCCCGGGCCGCGGAGGAGGGGAGCATCGAGCTCAAGGCCGTTGCCGAGGTCGAGGTCGAGGTGCTCCGCGAGGACGGCGGGACCGACGTCGAGCGCGTGAAGGCATCGACGGTCGTCCCGGGCGACGAGGTGATCTACACGATCTACTACACGAACGTGGGCGACAAGACCGCGGACAAGGTCGTCGTGACGAACCCGCTCCCAGGGGAGATGGTCTACGTCGACGGGAGCGCGACAGGCGACGGCGCGGCCGTCACGTTCTCGGTGGACGGCGGGAAGACCTACGGCATCCCTGGGGATCTGACGGTGCTCGATGCCGACGGCAACGAGCGTCCGGCGACCGCGGACGACTACACACACATTCGATGGACGTTCCAGACCCCGGTGTCATCCGGAGAAGGAGGGTACGTGGATTTCAGGGCGCGCCTCGCGTAGGTGCGTCGGGACGGGCGTGCGCTTCACAGGCGCGCCGGGCAGGGGCGCGGAACTGGCCCCGATACTCAGCGACTCAGAGAGAAGGCAGTCACAACTAGCCGGAGGAGGAAGATGAAGACGCGATGGACTCCGACCGCAGTGGTCTTTGCAGTCGTAGCGGTGCTGCTCCTGGGGATGACCCAGGCGGCCCTCGCAGACGGGACCGACGCGGGAACGGACGTAGACAACCTGGCGACCGTCGATTACGAGGTGGGCGGGGTCGGGCAGACGCCGATCGAGAGCTCGCCGACCGGGAACTCGACGCCCGGCGTCGGAAACGGCACGGTCACGACGTTCGTCGTCGACCAGAAGATCGACCTCACGGTGGCCACCGTTGACGGAGCGGCCGTGCAGGTCACGCCGGGAGACAACGACCAGGTTCTGACCTACACCGTCACGAACGACGGTAACGAGGTCCAGGACTTCTCGCTCACGGCCGCGGCAGCGTCCGGGACCTGGGGCGGGGCGACCGACAACTTCGATCCCGACAACGTCGAGATCTACGTCGACGCGAACTCGAACGGGACGTACGAGCCCCTGACCGACACGGGGACGTACATCGACGAGCTCGCGAAAGACGCCACGATCTCGGTCTTCATCGTCTCGGACATCCCGCTCACGCGGGTCGGTGGCGACGGGGCGCTGTACGACCTCGTGGCCCAGGTCGCGGAGGGCGGATCGGCGGCATCGCAGGGCGCCGACATCCTGTCGGACGACAGCGGCATCGCCGACGACCCGGCGACGGTGCAGATCGTCTTCGCCGACGCGGCCGGAACGGCCGACGCCGTGAGCCTACCTGGTCGTCTCGGCCGACCTCACGGTCACCAAGACGTTTGTGGTCGTCAGCGACCCGATCAACGGTGTCGTGAACCCGAAGGCGATCCCGGGTGCGGTCATCCGCTACACGATCACCGTGGCGAATAGCGGCAGCGAGGACGCCACGACCGTGGAGGTCGTCGACAACGTTCCGTCTAACACGACGTTCACGGCGGGAACGCTCTACCTTGGTGCCGCTCAGCTGACCGACGGCGTCCAGGGAGACGACGAGGGTGACTACAACCTGACCAATGTTGGCGCGATCACCGTGGAGGTGGCGACGCTTGCGGCGAGCGGAGGCAGCATCACGATCACCTTCGACGCAACGGTCGACTAGGACCGGAGTCGGCCGCGACGGGGAGGCGAGTAGGGTCGCGGCCGGCGCCGGAGTGAGAACGGACGGCAGACATGAGTTCCGTGAGAGGACCAAGGACGAGAAGTCGGAGGGACGGATCCGGGCGCGGTCGTATCGACCGGCGCGCGGGCCGTCCCCTTTCGGCGAGGGCGCGGGGTGCGCTCGTGGTCGCATCGGCGGCCGCGGCGTTGCTCGCGCTCCTGCCCGTCCAGACGTCTGCCGTCTCCCCGGGCACGGAGATCGAGAACACGGCTCTTGCCACGTACTCGACCGCCGGCGGGGGCGAGGTGTCGACGCCGTCGAACACCGTCACGATCACGACGGTGGCCGCGCGCACGCCCTCGACGTTCGAGTTCCTGCGGTACGCTCCCGCGTCCGCGGGCGCCGAGTGGATCACGGTGCCGATCACGGAGCACAGCACGAGCGGTAGCCCGGCAGGGCCCTTCGAGGCGCTGCCCCCGCCGTTCCCGGCTTGCGGGTGCGATCCCCTCGACCTGAGCGAGCCGCTTCCATTGCTTCCCACGTCCTTCTACCGCCAGTGCGAGCCCGTGTTCGTGCGCCTGACCGACCTCGATCAGAACCTGGATCCCGATGCGCTGGAGACCGTGCTTGTCTCCCTGGCAGTTGCACCGCTCGGCGAGAGCGAGCTCCTGAGGCTCACGGAGATCGCTCCCGGAGCGGGGGTCTTCGTCGGGTACGTCCAGTCCAACGGCGACCTCCCCGCGACGATCGACGACGGCACCCTCAGCGTCGAGGAGGATCGCGATATCGACGGGTTCTACACCGACGCCGCCGACCCGACCGATACCTCCGACGCGACCGCGCGGGGCGAGACCGGCGGGCTCGTCTTCGACAGCCGCACGGGCCTTCCGGTCGACGGGGCGATCATCATGATCGTCCATGCTGAGACGGGCCAGCTCGCGACGGTCTTCGCGGACAACGGCGTCAGTAGCTACCCGTCGACGCTCGTTTCCGGAACGGAGGCGACCGACGGAAGCGGGCACGTGCACGACTTCGCGCCGGGCGAGTTTCACTACCCGACCATTCCGCCCGGCGAATACCGTCTGGTCGTCGAGCCGCCAGAGGGGTACGTGGCCCCGACGAGCGCGACCACAGAGGATCTCCAGGCGCTTCCCGGCAGTCCGTTCGCGATCGCCGAGCCTGGTTCCCGGGGCGAGCCGTTCACGGCCGTACCCGGTCCTTCGTGTCCGATCGACCTCCCGGTCGATCCCGTCGGCTCGTCGATCTTCGTGGCGAAGGCGGTGAACCGGGACGTGGCCGGGGCCGGTGACTTCCTGGAGTACCGCGTGCTCGTCGAGAACACAGCGGCGATACCGCTCGTGGACCTTCTCGTGGTCGACGCATTGCCGCCGGGGTTCCGCTACAGGCCCGGCACCACCGAGATCGACGGCGTCGATTCCCCGGACCCGACGATCTCGCAGAACGGCCGCGTGCTGACGTTCGAGGTCGGTGAGCTCGCGGGAGAGGCGACGGCGACGGTCCGGTACGTGGTCGAAGTCGGCGTGGGATCCGGCCTTGGTGAGGCGACGAACCGGGCGCAGGCGACGGACGCCAACGACGCGGTCTCGAATGTCGCCTGGGCGTCGGTCTGGATCAGGGAGGACCTCTTCGGGAGCAGGTGCTTCATCGTGGGGCGCGTGGCGGTCGGGGAGTGCGAGTCCGATGAGGGCGCCGGCGACACGCCGAGCGCGCCTGCGGCGGGCCTCGGCGGGATGTCGGTCGAGCCGGTCGGCGTACCGGGTGTTCGGGTCATCCTCGAGGACGGCACCTACGCCGTGACCGACGCGCACGGCATGTTCCACTTCGACGGCGTGCCCGCCGGGGTACACGTCGTACAGCTCGATCTCGACACGGTTCCCGAGGCGTACGAGGTAACGCTGTGCGAGGGC
>JALGVU010000269.1 GCA_025774545.1 bacterium
CCGTTGCTCTCCACCGGATAGTCGACGTTCGTCCGGAACGTCCCGTCGCCGTTCCCGAGGAGCACGGAGACGGTGGCCCCGTACATATTCGCGGTCGCAGCATCGAGGATCCCGTCGCCGTCGAAGTCGCCGACGGCGATCGACCGCGAGCCGTACCCCGCGGCGTAGTTCACGGCGGGGTCGAAGAGTATCGGGCGGTACTGCGCCGCGCACGCAGTCGCCAGCGCCACTGTCACGTACACCGCAGCCAACAGGATAACGTGCGTTCTCATGACGATCCCTTCCTGCCCGGGAGCACCCCAGGGCCGTGGACGTGAGACACTCCGGCGTGCTCGGCGCGCACACGCCGCGTGCATCGCAGCGGAAGGCGCGCACAGGCAGACCCCGGTTCACGAGTGCAGACCTTCCGCGCCTCTCGTCTGACAGTCACTCAGGTGGATGTCTGAGGATACCACGCGTCACGCGCCACGTCAATCCGTAAGGTAGCTTTGGAAGAGCTGCACCACTAAAATGGATACGCAAAGCGAGACCAGCACACACCGCCGCGCGGAGCCCCGGAGCGAGCGGCCGCTGACAGCACGAGGCCCGCCTGGACGACGGGCCTCGAGAGAACAGCTGGAATGTGGACGGACCCCCGCGGGCCCGACGAAGAGCCTCACTCTAGAACCGTCATCGACAGCCCTCAACCGAAAGTGGGAGGACATATGCCCTTATTTGACTAGGATCATCTTCCTCGTGACGGTCTCCCCCTCAGCCTCGAGCCGGTAGAAGTAGACGCCCGAGCCGAGCGCGGTGGCCCGATCGTCGCGGCCGTTCCACGGGATCCGGTATCGCCCCGCCTCCAGAACGCCGTCCACCAGCGTGGCTACGTCACGCCCGCTCGCCGAATAGACGGCCAACCTGACCGCCATGCTTCGCGGCACATCGAATTCTGTGAAGGGCCAGTCTCTTCGGAAGATCGAGGCCGTCGACGCCCGTCCCGACCTCGGCGAACGCTTCGTTCGACGGTTCCCCCTCGTTCCCGTGCACGTCCTCGCCGGTTACCAGGTAGTACCATGTGCCGTCACCCGGAGCCACGTCGGAGAAGGAGGTGTCGGTCGTCGCGCCGAGAAGTGTCTCTGCGCCCGGGACGAAGCCGGAGACGTCGCTCGCATAGACGTTGTAGGCGGCAAGATCCTCATCGTTCACGCCGCTCGGCAACCACGACAGCTCCACGTCATCCCCGACGACCTCAGCAGCGAGCATGTGTGGCGCCCCCGGCGCCAGATCGTCGGTCGAGGCGCCGCTGTCTGGAGGACTCGGCTCGAAGTCCAGCGGCGGGTCGGAGTGAACGGTGACACAGTAGACGCTCGATGGCACGGTGTCAATCTCCGCGGGGACCTGCAGCACGTAGGTCTCCTGGTGAGTGGCCTCGACGGTATCGACGGCGGCCCACACGCCCGGCGGCAGATCGCGTCCTCCACGATCCGACGAGCCATCCGAGGATTGCCTCTCCCAAACGGTGTAGTGGGAGATCTGGTAGAGGTGCACAGGAAGATCGATACCCGAGCGCTGAAAGCGCATCTCCACCCAGCCCCCCTGATCGTCCGGGACGTCGACGACAGACTCGATCTCCGGATTGATGTAGAGCCACTCGAGCTTGAGCCACGTGCACGTCGGGTTGCCGTGTCCGCCCACATACGCAGGCTGGCAGACCCACGCCAGATCGGTGCCGGGCCAGACCCAGCCCCAGGTGCCATCGCCCGGCACTCCGGAGTACCCGCCGTCAATGACCACGTTCCAGGTGAACGACTCCGTCTGCACGGTACTGAGCTTCGCGGCGACAATGGTGCTTCCATTCGTCGGCAGGATCGATGATCGTGCGTATTCGGGCTCGGGATCCACACAGCGTTGCGAGCCCGAAATGACGCGGAGCCCAAGCTCGGAGTCCGCGACGTAGACATAGTCGCCAGATGCGGCAACGCCGTAGGCGCTCTCGAAGTCGGTACAGAACCCTGCTATGACCGGGCTGGTTGGAGTACCGATGTTCAGCACGTACAGACCGAAGGAGTAGCTGACCAGGAACGCGCGATCACCCGCGACGGTGATATCGATCGCGCCCTCGTCATTGGTGAGCCAGTGCGCTGCGTGGTGGGGAGCCGTTGGATCACTGATGTCGATCACCTGGAGGCTGTACCAGTCGGCGACGAACGCGTAGTCGCCCTCCACGACCAGATCGATGGCCCAGCCGGGTGTGTCCCAATTCCCCGCCAGAACTGGGGCCGCAGGATTGCTGATGTCGATGACCTGCAATCCAGACTCGGAGTCGGCGATGTAGGCGTGGTCACCTGCGATCGCGACGCCGGTCGCGTCACCCGGCGTGTTGTAGCTCCCAATCACCGCAGGATTCGACGGATCGCTGATGTCGACGACCTGGAGCCCGGCCGCGCCATCAGCGACGAAGGCGAGATCGCCGTCGACGGCGAGGTTGTTGGCCGTGCCCGGGGTTGCGCACACGCCCACCACGACCGGGCTCGTGGGATCGCTGATGTCGATCGCGTGCAAGCCTACGTCGAGGTCGACCAGGAACGCATGGTCGCCGTGGACGACGATCCGGTGCGCATCGGTCGGCCCGCCGGAGGAGCCGACAGACACAGGATTCGCAGGATCGGTGACGTCGATCGTGCAGAGACCATCGTACCTACTAGCGAGGTAGGCGTAGTCGCCGTCGATCGCGACGTGGTAGACCGTGTCGTGCACGCCGCAGTCGCCCACGGGAAGAGGATCTACCGTGACGCAAATGGAGACGACCTGAAGCCCGGACGTGTACGCTGCCACGTAGGCGTGATCGCCGGCGACGGCCACCCCGAAGGCCTGCGCCAACGTCACGAAGCTCCCCAGCCCGGTCGGGTTCGTGGGGTCGCTGATGTCGATGGCGCAGAGTCCCTCGGAGTGATCGGCAACGTATGCGAAGTCGCCGTCGACCGCGACGCCGTACACGGAACCCGGCGTGTCGTACGTTGCTGCAAGGGTCGGATTCGTCGGATCGCTGATGTCGAGGATGCGGAGGCCACGCGACGAGTACGCCACATACGCGTAGTCGCCGGACACGTCGACCTCTTGGGCCGCTCCGATGGCTCCGTAGTCGCCGGCGAGGGTCGGGTTCGTCGGATCACTGATGTCGATCACCACGAGGTCCGCGTTGTGATCGGCCACGTAGGCGTGATCGCCCGCCAGCGCGATGCCGTAGGCCCAGCCCGCCGTGTCGTAGGTTCCGACGTGCGACGGGCTGAGTGGGTCGCTGATATCGATCACGAGAAGACCGGAGGTCTTGTCCGTGACGTAGGCGTGGTTGCCCGAGACGGCGATCCCCCTGGCCTCGTCAGGCGTGTCGAGGGCAGTGACCACCGCTGGATTGGTCGGGTCCGAGATGTCGATGACCTGGAGACCTGCGCTCCCGTCCGCCACGTACGCGTAGTCGCCGGCGAGCGCGACGTCGAACGCTCGCCCCGGTGTGTTGCAGCTTCCTGCGATGTGGATGACCCCGAGCACCCCGACGTCGATGACCTGAAGCCCGGAATAGTCGTCTGCGACGTAGGCGTAGTCGCCCGCCAGGGCGACGGCGTAGGCCGAGCTCGGCGTGTCACAGCTTCCGTCCCAGCTCATCTCGAAGGGAAAGAGCCGCACCTCTCCGGCCACGGTGTCCCAGTCGGCCGTCGTGTAGTCCCTGTCGCAGTACTCCTTCGTCGTGAAATCCTCGATGTACTCGTGCACCGTCCCCTGAACAGAAGAGAGCGGGACCGCGAGGAGCGCAAGACAGAGCACGATTCGGAAAAGACGGAGAGGACTGGTCATCACTCCCTCCTTGTTCGGCACACTGGGAGATCCTGCCTCGGACAGACCGTCAGGCAACCCGAGTGAGACAACTCTCTTTCCAGCGTACCACATAATGTGCAATGTGGCTAGATGTGATGTGGTGATATTCCTGAATACCCGCTCAGGTGGATGGCGTTCCTTCGCCATGCATATGGGGAGGTAGTACGGTGTGGCAGGGTGACGACGCGTCGGGCCCGGATCGCGGCCCGTCGAACCCCATCACGGCGCGCTCGGTCCCATGCAAGAGGGCACCCGCTGTGGCGACGCGGATGCCCTCTCTGGTGACTCGGATCCCGGGACGAGGCCCGTCCTTGCACGAGCGCCGCCCGCCTGTGGACCCTACTTGATCAAGATCATCTTCCTCGTGAGCGCTCCCCCTTGAGCCTCGAGGCGATAGAAGTAGACGCCGGAGCCGACGCTCCTGCCCGAGTCGTCGAGGCCGTCCCACCGCGCGGTGTGCCTACCCGCGATTCGGGCCTCTGAATCCACGAGCGTCCGCACGAGCCTCCCCGAGAGATCGAAGATCGTGAGGTCGATCGTCGTTTCGCTCGGAAGCTCATAGCGAATGAGCGTCGAGGGATTGAACGGGTTCGGCGTGTTCGCGTAGAGAGCAGGCCCGACGCGCGCGGCCGCCGCGTCCGCGACGCCCGTCATCCACATGCCCTCCATGAGGTCGATCACCTGGTCGGCCGCGACGTCGACGGCCACATCCACGATCCCCGACGGCCAGCGCACCTCGAGCGTCTCGACGACGGTCGCCTCACCGAGGCCGAACTCGACGTCGAGCGAGCTCTCGCAGAGGTAGCCCGCGCCCGCGGTGATCTCGCGGGTCATCGAGACGTTGCCCACGACCGCGCGCACGCGCGCGCCGACCGCGGAGCGGTTCGATGACGTTCCAGTGAGGCGCACGTGAAGCCAGTGTCCCGAGCCCGCGCCCTCGTTCCTGTGCAGGACGTTCTCGC
>JALGVU010000056.1 GCA_025774545.1 bacterium
GATCTGCGGCATCATGGTCTCGGACCGCGTGCTCGAGGCGAAGGACAACGTCTTCGTCGTCTCCTCGCGCATCAACTCGACGTGGGGCGGGAACCTGATCGACATGATCCGGTGCCAGCGCTACCTCGAGATCATCGACGACGAGAACATGATCGAGAACGCCGCCACGATGGGCAAGCGTCTGATGGACGGTCTCGCGAGTGTCGCTCTGAACTCGGGGGGCAAGATGACCGGCATCCGCGGACGCGGGCTCATGTGCGCGTTCGATCTTCCGAACACCGAGATGCGGGGTGCGCTTCTCACGAAGCTCAGGGACGAGGGCACGATCGCACTGCCCTGCGGCGCGGTGACGGTGCGCTTCAGGCCGCCTCTGAACATCGCCGCGGGCGAGATCGATCAGGCGCTCGACGGCCTCGGCCGGGTCGTGAAGTCGCTCTAGCGGCGCGGAGACGACGGCGGATCGTGCTCGCTTCCGCCGCGTGAACGGCAGCACGATTGCGTTCGCTTCCGGCACACGAGCGGCAGCGGGATGTTGTTCGCATCCGCAGCACGAATGACAGCATGAATGCGCTCGCATCCGTCGCGCGGGCGTGGTACAAGGGAAGCCACGGCTTGAGAGGAGATCCCTCTGAATGTGGTTGCTCCCATGACCGACAGAACCGCCCGTCGTTTCGGGCTCGTTGTCGCGATCGCACTGGGCGTCCTCATCGTCACCGATGGGGACGCCTTCGCTCAGGCTGACGCCGGCGCCGATGTCGACGCGGGTGTCGACGCCGGACTCCACGCCCGCGCGCTCGCCGACTCGGGCCGCTTCGGCGAGTCGGATCTCCCCGTCGCCTGCGGCGTCGCCGTCAGCGACGTGCCCGATGACGCAGGTGGCCAGCTCCGCGTGACGTGGGGCGTCCTCGCCGAGCGCGTCAAGTCCGACGCGATCACGGGCTACGAGATTCTGCGCTACGGCCCGGGCGAGTCGCCCGAGCCGGTCGGCGACGCTCTCGCGACCGACTCCGAGTACACCGACACGACGGCCGAGGACGGCGTACCGTACCAGTACGTCGTCCGCACGAGGACGCCGTTCGGAAGCACCGACTCCGAGCCGTGCGAGCCCGCCATCGCCCGCGCCCAGTGGTTCGCGAGGGGGCGGTTGAGCACACTCATCGTCGTGCTCCTCTTCTGCGCTGCCCTCGCCTACTTCATCAGGAAAGCGAAGGGCGGCGGCGACCTCTTCGTCAGGAAGATCCCCGGCCTCGAGGCGGTCGACGACGCCGTCGGGCGGGCGACCGAGATGGGACGCCCCGTCCTCTTCGTGCCCGGCATCGAGACCGTGAGCGAGGTCGGAACGCTCGCAGCGCTCACGATCCTCGGGCACGTCGCCAAGCGCGTTGCGCGCCACGGGACCCCGCTCGACGTCCCGTGCGCCGACCCGATCGTCATGACGACGGCGCAGGAGATCGTCAAGCAGGCCTACGCCGAGGTCGGAAGGCCGGAGGAGTACGATCCGATGCGCGTGGCCTACCTCACGTACGACCAGTTCGGATACACGGCGGGCGTCGACGGCATGATGCTCCGCGATCGGCCGGAGGCGGTCTTCCTCATCGGCACGTTCTACGCCGAGTCGCTCATTCTGGCGGAGACGGGACACTCGATCGGCGCCATCCAGATCGCGGGGACGAAGGAGACGTCCCAGCTCCCGTTCTTCGTCGCCGCCTGCGACTACACGCTGATCGGCGAGGAGATCTTCGCGGCGTCGAGCTACCTCTCGCGCGAGCCCGTCATGCTCGGGAGCCTCAAGGGCCAGGATCTCGCCAAGCTCGGGATCGTCTGCGTCATCCTCTTCGCGTTCGTCGTCGGCACGGCGGGCGCGCTCATCCGTCCGGACGGGACCTCCGTTCTAACGAGGATCTTCGAGTTCGTGTCTGCTTGGTTCAACTGATCGGGGTGAACGCTTCATGAGACGCGCCGTTCCGCTCGCCATCACCTTCCTCACGGGGCTCTTCCTCGTCGTCTCGTTCTTCATTCCGCACCGGCCTTTCGGTGAGCTCGAGCAGCGGCTCCTCGTCTGGTTCGCCATCGTCGCCGGCTTCACGATGCTCCTCGGTGTCGACAACCTGATCCGGTCGCACGCGCGCAAGATCACCCGGACGAGCGAGGGCTGGGGGCACAGCGTGGTGCTCCTCGTCGGCCTCGTCGCGACGGTCGTCGTGGGAGTCATCGGCCGTGTCCAGTTCGGAAGCCCGTTCCACCTCCAGTCGCCGTTCATGTTCATCTACTCGTACACGATCGTGCCGCTTCAGGCGACGATGTTCGCGCTCCTCGCCTTCTTCATCGCGTCGGCGTCGTACCGCGCGTTCCGGGCGAGGAACTGGGTCGCGACCCTGCTCCTTGTCTCTGCGGTGATCGTCATGCTCGGGAGAATCCCGATCGGGGCTGCAATGTCCGAGTTCTTCCCGTGGATGCAGGAGTGGATCATGACCGTACCGCAGCTCGCGGCGAAGCGAGGGATCCAGATCGGGGCCGCGCTGGGTGCGGTCTCGATGTCGTTACGCATCATTCTGGGGATCGAGAGGAGCTACCTCTCGTAGTCGTGGCGTGGCGGCCGTCGGACGGTCGCCGCGAAGGAGCCGTCGGTGGACGAGAGACCGCGTCGGAGCTTCTGGGAGATCATGAACGACATCGACCGGAGGATCATCTTCGTGATCCTCTTCGTCGTCGTCGCCATCCCGCTCGTCCTCAAGGTCGGCGGCACCATCCCGCCGACGGCCCCGGTCGAGGGCGCCCACGAGGCGGTCGAGTCGCTCGAGGCGGGCGATTACCTCATGGTCTCCATCGACTTCGACGCAACGTCGGCGCCCGAGCTCATGCCGATGCTCCGGTCGGTGCTGAGGCAGGCGTTCGCGAAGGACGTCAAGGTCATCATGCTCGGCCACATCGCGATCGGCCTCCCGCTCGGCCACATGGCGCTCGAGCAGGTCGCGGCCGAGTACGACGCGGAGTACGGCGTCGACTACGTCGATCTCGGCTACCGGCCGGGCTACATCGCGGTGATGATTGCGATGGGCCGCGAGATCGAGGACATCTTCCGGACCGACTACCAGGGAACGTCGATCCGCGAGATGCCGATCACGGCCGACGTTCACTCGTACGCGGACATCGATCTCCTCTTCGGGTTCGAACACGGCGCGGTGATCGACTACTGGGTCAGGTACGCGCAGGCGCGTTTCGACCAGAGGATGGCGTTCGGGACGACGGCGGTCATGGCGCCCGACGCCTATCCGTACCTGCAGTCAGGGCAGATCGAGGGGCTCGTCGGCGGCCTGAAGGGCGCCGCCGAGTACGAGACTCTGATCGGCCAGCCCGGGCTCGGAACGAGGGGCATGCCCGCGCAGGAGTGGGGGCACCTGCTCGTGATCGGGTTCATCGTGCTCGGGAACCTGGGCTACTTCTTCACGCGGGGGAAGCAGAGGAAGCCGGCGGCGTAGCGCGGAAGCGCGGCACCGCAGTGGCCGGCGCGGAAGCGCGGCACCTCGGTGGCCGGCGCGGGAGTACGGCACCGCAGCGATGGAGACGGAATGGGTTCGTTCGGCATGATCATAGGAACGTGGCTCGCGGGGTTTCTGACCTTCGCGATCCTGTCGTTCCTCTACAAGGACAACCCGTTCTACAAGCTCGCCGAGCACCTCTACGTCGGCGTGTCGGCCGGGTACTGGCTCATCTACGTCGCGTTCTTCGACGTCGAGCCGATGCTCGTGCGAGGGTTCCTGGACGAGACCGGGATCGAAAAGTGGATCCTCCTCGTTCCCGCGGCGCTCGGCGTGATCATGCTCTCGCGGTGGTTCCCGAAGACGGCGTGGCTCTCGCGGTGGCCGATCGCGTTCACGGTGGGCGTCGGCGCGGGCCTCGGCATCACGGCGAACATCCAGGGGTACGTCGTTCCTCAGATTCAGGCGACGCTCCTCCCCATCACGGGGCTCAACATGGACAGCCTGGACAGCCTCATCCTCGTCGTCGGCGTCGTGACGACGATCCTCTACTTCTACTTCTCGAAGCCGCACAAGGGCATCCTCGGGGGTGCTGCGAAGGTCGGGATCGTCTTCATCATGATCAGCTTCGGCGCGTCGTTCGGCTACACGCTCATGGCACGCCTCTCGCTCCTGATCGGCCGCCTCTACTTCATTCTCTCGGATCTTCTGCACATCATCTGACGGGGCGGCGCGCGCCCGATGCACGGGGTGGGGCCTCACTCGCGTAGAGCGCCGCTCGCCGGATGCTCGAGGCGGGGCGTCGCCCGCGTAGAGCGCCGCTCGCCGGATGCTCGAGAGCGGTCAGCGCCCGCTCCCGATACGCGTAACCCCGGCCACGAGGCCGGGGTTCTCTGTTCGACGATCGGGTCGTGAGATCGGATTGCGAGAGCGGCGGGGCGTCTACCCCGCCCAGCGGGACACGTTGATACCGACGCTCGGCTTGAAGATGTCGGGCGCGGCCGTCTGCTCGACCATCCTGATCGCGGCGCGCCTTACCTTGAAACCGCTCGCGAGCAGCAGACGGAGCGCGCAATGATACCGGGCGCTCACACCGGTCACGACGCTCGAGAGGCCGATCGACGTGGCCCGCGTCCAGACGGCGCGGAGGAGATGCGGAACGACCGCGGCGGCGTCCGAGCCCGGCGCCGTCGCGAGGATGTGGAGGTAGGCCCTGCCGGACGTGCCCTCGGATCGGAACGGCTCCGTTCGGAGCACGGCGAACCCGTCGACGCGGCCACCCGGGCCGGTCGAGAGGAACGTCTCCCCGAACCCGTGCTCGCGGATGCCCTCGATCTCGGGCGCGTAGTCGAGCCCGGTGAGGTGCGCGTCGCTGATCTCGCGCATCTCGTCGAGCATCCTCGTGCGCGCGCCGTCCTCCTGCGTGCCCCACGCGAGGACGTCGTCGGGCCCGAGGCCCTTCAACCGATCGACCTCATGAATGAGCGAGAGCTCGAGCACGATCGTCGGATGCGTCGCGACGAAGCCGGCCTTCGCGTAGAGCCCGATGTTCGCCCCGCTCTCGGGCATCGTCTCGAGCCCCACGACCGACGCCCGGCTCAAGAGGTGGTCGACGGTCCGGTCGACGAGCGCCCGGCCGACCCCGAGCCCCTGGAGCTGTGTGGGCACGCCGAACGTGCCGAACCAGCCGACCCTCCCCCACGTCCGCGAGAAGACGAACCCCGCGAGCGATCCGTCGGTCGCGATGGCGACGAAGTTGCCCTCGGGATCGCGGGAGCTGGCGTAGTGGAGTTCCCTCAGGGTCCTCTCGGGGAGCGGCGCCGGGTCCCTCCGGTGCACGCGGTACCAGTCGGTGAAGACGCCCGCCTCCACCTCCGCGACGCCCCGAAGGTCGGCCTCGGTCATCTGCCGCACCGAGAAGTCGATCCGCGCCATCGAACGTCCCTCCGCCGGGCGGAAAGGTCAGAACCGAACCTCGGCCGGTGTCGCCCGAGCCGTCGGGCGAGTCGCGGCCGACCACTGGTCAGTCTAGCGGGGCCCGCTCATGAAGGCAAGCGTGATCCCCGGCGGCCGTGGGCGGGCAGAGTGGCAAGAATGGTGCCGGGGAGATGTATCGGAGAACGGAAGTGCGAGGACGTCAGGGAACGTCCGCCCCCACGGCCGCTTCCTCCACGAGATCGATGTACGATCGGCCTTCGAGGCCGTCCTCCCGGAGCCCCAGTTTATCCATGATGTCGCGGGCGACCGCCGCGCCTGCGGCCTCGCCCTGGCCGGGCTCGAGCGCCACCTCGATCTCGACGAAGCTCCCCAAGTCCTCGACCTCGTCGAGGTGGATGCGCGTCGCTCCGACGAGGTAGAGCGTGCGTGTCTTCCGGACCACGCCGCGGATTCCGAACGCGCGCTCGAGCGCCGTCCGAAGCGTAGCAGCCGCTGCCGTCGGACTCCTGACGTACCGGCTCTCCCTCGGGCCCGACGCGTCGGGCCGCTCGTAGAAGATGAGCTCACCCGTCTCCTCCGTGAATCTGCGGAGCTTGAGCCGGCCCTCGGGACAGTGGAAGTACGTGTCCTCCTGTTCGATGATCTCGGGGGCGGTGTCCGCCAGGGCGGCCGCGCGCCCGGCCACGGCGGAGAGATCCTCCACCCGGGCCTTGATCTCAATGTTCCGCATGGTCATGGTCGTGGCTGTGAAGCCGCGTGGCGACGACTCCCTCCTCCCCGTCCCGCACGACGAGCGCCGTGACGTCACCGTCGTCTGCGAGTTCGAACCCCACACGATGGTTCCTCCCGAAGACGAGATGGTAGCCGACGAACTCGTTCTCGGAGACGCGAGCGAGCGGGATCGCGACCTCGAACGCAAGCTCGTCGAGGCCGATGACCCTCCCATCCTGCCAGACGATGCTCATCGCTCGCTCGCCGCCCGTCTCGTTCTTGATCCGTAACCCCGAGAGGAGCATCGGGCCGAACGGTGAGGGGACCGTGCCGAGGGAGACCGACGCGCGCGCCGCGGTCCCGCTCTCCTCCTCGAAGCGCGCGATCTCGCCCGTGATCATCCCGAGGGCCCGTTCGCCGCGTTCCCCGAACTCGCGCTCGAAGGGTGCGACGTCGCCACGGACGGCCGCTGCGATGAGCGCGTTCGATCGGACGTTCAGATCGTTGAAGCGATCGGGCGGGTCGGCGCCCGGGAAGAAGAGCAGGTTGATGGCGTCCTGCGCGAGCGTCTTGAGCACGAGGCGCCCCTCCTCGTGGACGACGGCGTAGCGGCCCCCGCTCTTGAGCCGGTAGTTGCCGGTGTAGCGCTCGAGGTCATCCGTCACGGGATCCGCGGTCTCGGGCGGAAGCTCGACGTGCTCCTCGAACGCCAGGGCCTCGATCTTGTCCCGCACGGCACCGAAGAGCGGCTGGCCGCCGTATGCCTGGTTGCAGAAGAGGACGATCAACACGTCCTCGGCGAGGAACCAGCGGAACTCCGCGCTGCTCCCGAGCGTGCTTCCACCGTCGTGCTGGACGAGCATGCCCCGTTCGTGTTGCACCACGTCCCACCCGTACGCGTATTCGTTGAGGAAGGGAGTCAGGAGCTTCTGCTTCGCGGCGGGCGACAGGATCTCGGCGTCGACGAGCGCCTCGTACCAGCGGTACATGTCGCCGGTCGTCGAGAGGACGCCCCCGTTCCCGAGGAGGTTCCACGAGGGGTAGATCTTGTCGAGCGGCACGCCGTTGTCGGTCTCGCCGACGTACCAGTGCGCGACCTCGCGCCCGCCCCACCGCGGGAGCCGGTAGCCCGTGTGGCGCATGCCCGCCGGCTGCCACAGCTCGTCGCGAAGGAACTCCTCGTACGGCCGCTCGGAGACCAGCTCGACGATCGCGGCGAGCAGGCTGTAGCCGGCGTTCGAGTAGCTGAACTCCGTCCCTGGCTCGAAACCGAGCGGCGCGTCGAGGATCTTCCGCACCGTCTCGTCGCGCCCCGCCTCCACGTAGTCGGGCCCGGTCGATTCGATCACGCCCGCGGTGTGCGTGAGGAGGTGGTGGATCGTGAGTCCCTCCTTGTCGGGCGGCACGCCGTCGAGGTAGTCACCGATCGCGTGTGACGTGTCGAGTTTCCCCTGCATCTCGAGCCTCATGATCGCCGCCGCGGTGAACTGCTTCGTGATCGAGCCAGTGGTGAAGACCGTCTCCGACGTGTTCGGAACCCCGTCCGCGCGATTCGCGAGACCGTACCCCTTGTTGACGATGATCTCACCGTCCCGGGCCACGAGGAGCGCGCCCGAGAACCCGAACGGCACGGCCCGCGTGATGTACTCGTCGAGTCCGGCGCCGACCTCCCCCACCACCGTCCCCCGCTCGACCGTCGTGTCCCCGCATCCCGCGAGGACCGCGACGCACGCGAGCGCCGCGGCGAGGGCGTGAACCGATCGTCTCATTGGTTCCTCCTACGGCTTCAGGTGCTTCCTGAAGAAATCGGTGATCGCATTGTAGCAGCGCACGCGGTTCTCGAACTTGAGAACGTCGTGGCCCTCGTCCTCGAACATGAGGTAGTCGACGTCCCTTCCGAGCCCCCTGAGCCTCTCGACGACCTCGCGCGACTCCACCTCGACGACGCGCGGGTCGTTCTTCCCCTGGATCACGAGGAGCGGGCACACGATCTCATCGATGTAGGTCGCGGGCGAGCGTTCGAGGAGGAAGTCCCGGTCCTTGTCGACGTCGCCCATGAGCATCGACATGTAGGGCTTCCACGTCGACGGGAGCCGATTCGCGAACCCGATGAGATCGTACGGGCCGAACATGTCGACGCCTGCCGCCCAGAGCGAGGGGTGCCGCGACGCGAGCATGAGCGTCATGTAGCCGCCGTAGCTCCGGCCGACCACGGCGGTCCGCGCCGCGTCGAGCCTGTCGTCCTTCGGCAGCACCTCGGTCATGGCGTGGACGTGATCGAGCCGGTCCTGCCCACCCCAGTCGCGCTCGACCATCCTCATGTACTCGAGCCCGTAGCCGTGGCTCCCGCGAGCGTTCGGCACGAAGACGGCGAACCCGTTCACCGTGAGGAACTGGATGAGCGGCATCGAGAACCAGGCGAAGTCGGGTCGCTCCTGGCTCTGAGGCCCGCCGTGGACGTAGTAGACGACGGGCCGCGGCCCCGCGAAGCCGAGCGACTCGGCCGGAAGGTAGAGCCGGGCCGAGATTCTGAGCCCGTCGTGCGACGTGAACGAGCCGTCCTCGCCCGACGAGAGGACACCGTCGGGAATCCCGAGCACCCGCTCGTTCGTGTGCCGCGTGACCGTCGCGCGGTCCGCGCCCTCGATCGTGTAGAGCTGGGTCGGCGACGTCGCGGTCGAAAACGCGAGCGCGTGACGGTCGGCCGCGCGCTCGTAGCGGTGCGACCCGAGGACTCCGTGGGCGAGATCGCCTGAGCCTGCGAGCACGTGCTCGAGGAGCATCGTCGCCGACGCCGCATCGTAGCGGCCCTCGTAGAGCCACGAGCAGCCGTCGATGTTGTAGGTGAGCGCGTACCGGTCGTCCCGAAGGTGTTCGAGGCCCTCGAACTCGCCCGTGCCCTCGTGGAGGACGCCCTCGATCGCGACCGGGCGCACGTCCGACGGGTTCGAGAGGTCCATCGTCCCGAGTCCGTACGTGTCCGAGAAGAGCGCCGTGAAGAAGAGGAGCGCCCGGCCGCCGTCGATGAACGTGACGTCTGCGATGGCGTTCCGGGGCACCTTCTCCTGAGGCTCCCGCTCCTCGAGCGTCTTGCCGTAGAGCCTCGTGGGCTCCTCCCCGTCCGCGACGAGCGTGACGACGTGGTCGCCGGGAGCGTAGCTGTCGATGACGATCGTGTGTCTGTGGTCGGGATCGTGCCCGACGGGGACGGCGCCGTACATGCTCTCGGCGATCTTGACGAGTTCGCCCGAGGCGAGGTCGGCCCGGTACGACGTCAGAAGCGCCTCGGTTCGCGACTCGACGAGCAGGTAGACGATGCCGCGCTCGACGTCCGCCATGTGACAGTGCACAGGGCTTCCGGCGAACCGGCCGGGGAACGCCTCCTCGGGAAAGCCGCCCGCGATCGGCACGAACATCGGCCGGTAGATCTCGTTCCCGTCCTCGTCGATCATCACGAGGATCTTCCCGAGACCGGGGAACACGACGAACGAGTCGCCGTCCATGAGCGTTGGGTTCTGAAGCGCGATGTGCGGCGGTAAGAGCGGCTCCGGCACGCTCCCGCCCACGTCCATCGCGTAGAGCGAAAGCCGCCCCGAGAGATTGCTCATGAAGAAGATCCTGTCGCCGAGGGCTTGAGGGACGAGGAAGAGCCGTGCCGAGAGCAACGATTCGATTCGGGTCATGGTTCCGTGGTCCTCCGGTTGTCGTGATCGTCCCGGCGCGCCGCTACGCGTCCTGGAACTCCTTCAGAAACGCGATCGACCATTCGGTCCAGCGATCGATGTTCTCGCGGAAGCGTGGGTTGTGCCTCGTCTGGGTCACTGCCCAGAGCATCACCTGCACGGTGCGTGCGCAGATGAACGTCCCGAGGTGGCGCAGCTCCTCGTCGGACAGCGGACGCACGCCCCGATAGCCCCGAACGAGCGCGTCCCTCAAGATCGGCCACTCCTCGCGCCGGCGGTGGTCGTGCAGGAGGACCGCCGGATCGAGGATCCTGTGCGCGTACCCGCAGTCGTCGAAGTCGATCCCGCGCGCCTCGCCGCCCGCGAAGAGCACGTTCTCGAGATGGAGATCCGCGTGGATGAGGCCGAACGCGTCAGGGCCCTCGCCCAACTCGCGCATCGCCTCGGCCGTCCGCTTCGCGGCGCGCCGGTAGAGCCGGCGGGTGCCGGGGGCGAGCTCGCCCCACGCCCAGTCGAAGTTCTCCGCGGAGTCGACGCCCGACGCGACGAAGAGCCCGTCCCAGTCCCACCGCTGACGGACGAACCGGCGCGGCGGCTTCCAGCCGTCGGCGTGCTCGTGGAGCGCGCCCATGAGCCGGCCGACCGCTTCGAAGTGCGCCGGTCGCGAACCCCCTTCGCGTGGAAGCGCCCGTCCATCCAGCGGAGAAGCGAGCAGACCCGCTCCTGTGGGACTCCGTCCGTGCCGACCGTCACGGCGGAGGCGCCGTCGGTCGTCGGCACGGGCTCGGGGACCGCGAGATCGGTGTCCCGCCTGAGCGCGGTGAGCCAGGCGAGTTCCGAGACGATCGAGGCCTCGTTCTGATACCCGGGCCGGTGGATCCGAAGCAGGTAGCTCCCCGGGACGTAGGGGCCGAGCGGTCCTCGACCGCGACCCCGGCCCGCGCTCAGCGCGCGCTCAGCGTCGACGCGGAACGTCGTGTTCTCCATGTGGATGAGGCTCGTGAGCCTAGCTCCCCTGATGCCGAAGCGCGGAAGCGCCTCATCGGCGAGCCGGCGAAGTCGTCCGATCTGCCCGCGATGGGTCAGCTCGAGGTAGGGGCGCATCATGTCTCCGCGGCGGGTTCGCGCACCACGATCATGAGCGTGATGTCGTCGACCTGTGGAGCGGTCCCCACGAAGCCCAGCACGGTCCCGGAGAGGGCGTCCCTGAGCTCGATGGCCGACTTCCCGAGATTGTCGCGCGCCGCCTCGGCCAGCCGCTTCTCTCCGAAGGTCTCGCCGTCCTCGTTCTCGGCGTCGAGCACGCCGTCCGTGTAGAGGACGAGCGTGTCGCCGGGCTCGAAGTGGACGCTCGCGTCCTCCCACTCGGTGGTCTCGAGCATCCCGAGCGGCAGACCGGTCGCCGCGAGCTCTTCGATGGCTCCACCGTCGCCCGCCCTCAGAAGATAGGGCGGGTTGTGGCCCGCGTTGCAGTACACGAGCCGCGCGTTCGCCGGATCGAGCACGCCGAAGAACGCCGTGAGGAAGAGCTCGTTGTCGGTGTCTGCGAGCATCCGCGCGTTCGCTGCCCCGACCACGCGCGCGGGCACCCCATCCCGCTCGAAGGCGAAGGTCCGGATGAGCGTTCTGGAGAGCGCCATGTAGAGTGCCGCCGGCATGCCCTTCCCCGACACGTCGGCGATCAGGAGTCCCCAACGCCCGTCGTCGAGCGGGATCAGATCCACGAAATCGCCCGACGCGTCGCGCGCTGGGTAGATGGTGGCGCGGAACTCCCAGCCGGGCACATCGGGCGCAACGCGCGGCATGAAGCTCGCCTGGATCCCCGCGGCGACCGCGAGCTCCTGCTCGATCTGCTGATGTTCGATCGTCCGCTCGTAGACCCTCGCGCCGTGGAGCGCCGACGCGATCTGCGCCGCGAGCGACTGCACGGCAGGAAGTGAACGCTCGGGATCGGCCCCGATCGGCCGGCGGCGCAGGACGACTCCGCCGATGGGCTCGAGGAGCTCGGTGTCGATCATCGGTGCCACCACGTACGAGCGCTCGATCGCCTGCCCACCCCAGGGAAGATCCGATCCCTGCGGGAAGAAATGTGCGTCGACGGCGTGGTCGTCGATCCACTCCCAGATCGGCTCCTCGACCGGCGGAACCGACTCCGGGTGCCTGAGGAGCGTGCGGTCGGGGAAGAGCCGAATCTCGATGGCCGAGAACGGGAACATGTCGGCGACGTACTCCTCGAGGAGATCCGCGAGCTCCGACGCGTCGGGAGGCGAGCGGAGGACCGCCTCGCCGAATCGCTCCAGCCGTTCGAGCTCGCGGGAGCGCTGCCAGCTCCGGTCGGCGGCGAGGCTCAAGCGGTGCGCGAGGAGGCTCGCGAGGAGCGCTCCGGCCATCAGGTAGAGGTATGCCCCCAGGCCCGCCTCGGCGTGGAGCCCGGCGGCGAGGAGCGCGAACGGAGCGATGAGGAGCGGCCAGAACGCCGAGATCACGGCGAAGCGGAGGAAGACCCGACGTGGTGCGGCCTCCAGACCGAGCGCAGGCGACGTCATGAGCATGAGCACGAACGGAGCCGATATGAGATACACGAGGGCCGCGCGGACGATCGTCGCGTAGGCGGCCGGCAGGAGCGCGGCGCCGGTCAAGCCGGCGAGCGGGATCTCACCGCCCCACCGTCGGAAGAGCGCGAGCGCGATGAGCGTCGGGATCGTGGCGTCCGCGACGCCCATCACGAGAAGCCGCCGAGTCCGCCACCGCCCCTCGGCGGACGGTGCGCCGCGCCACTCCCGCAGGATCTGGAACGCGCCCCAGAACACGATGAGCCAGACGGCGGTCGGACCGAACATGAGCACGGCCGACCAGACGACGATGTCAGATGCGGAGCCGGACAGGTTCGCGTGGGTGGAGCGCCTGACCTCCATGCTGAAGAAGAACGAGAGTCGCTCGAAGAGGTAGACCAGAACGAAGAGCACGGCGAAGGTCGGCCACTCCGATCGAACGACGCCCGGGTCGGTCACGCGCACGAGCCACACGAGCGTAGAGGCTCGTGACGATGTCGCCGATCCCGACAGCGCGACCGCGGCCGGACGTCGACGGGAGGTCCGGCCGGAACCGTGTCGCCAGTCTGAGGAGACGTTCCTCCATCCTCGGTCCCTCTCGATGCGCGGTCGGCCCCGCGCGTCACCGCGATGTCCGGTCGGTCCCGCACGTCACCGCGATGTCCGGTCGGTCCCGCGCGTCACCGCGATGTCCGGTCGGTCCCGCGCGTCACCGCGGTGTCCGGTCGGCCCCGCGTGTCACCGCGGTGTCCGGTCGGCCCCGCGTGTCACCGTCTCGCGACGATCGCGAGAAGCTCGGGTTCGCCGAGATCGACCTCGCCC
>JALGVU010000057.1 GCA_025774545.1 bacterium
TCGAGCGCTGGGGGATGCTGTTCGAGTTCCTTGGAGCGACGCGGATGATGGGGAAGATGCTGGGCTGGTTGCTCGTGTGCGACCCGCCCGAGCAGTCGGCGAGTGACATCGCGAAGGCCGTGGGAGCGAGTGCGGGAACCGTCAGCACCACGACGCGAGCTCTGCTGCAGGCGGCAATGATCGAGCGGATAGGCATCCCGGGAAAGAGGAGCGCCCACTTCCGCGTCCGGCCGGGGATGTGGGCGGACCTGCTGAAGAGGCGGATGGAGTACGTCCAGACGATGGGACAGCTGGCAGAGCAGGGGTTGGGACTGGTCTCCGGGCCCGAGGATGACGCGACCCTGCGACTGCGCGAGATCAGAAGCTACTGCCGGTTCATCGAGTCCCAGCTCCCGGCGCTCCTCGCGCGCTGGGAGAAGGAGTGGGAGAAGGAGCTGAGCGAATGACGACTTGCGAGCGCGTGACACAGATCACCCGTCCGGCCGCACTGGTCCTTCTCGGAACCCTGTGCTTATGGGCGCCAGTTGGAGCCGAGACCGAGTCACCGCGTCCGGACAGTCTCGCGGCCGGGGCGCCGGATTCGGCGGCCGCGGATCTCACCGGCGCGCCGAGCGCCGTGAGTCTGCTGAGGGGAATGGACGAGCTCTTCGAATCCACCGGAACGACGGCCCGTGTCGAGATCACCATCGTGACGCCGAAGAAGACGCGAACGATGCGCATGCGGTTCTGGGGCAAGGACGACGACCACGCCCTGATGGTCGTCGACGCTCCGCCGAGGGACGCGGGCACCGCCACTCTCAGGGTGGGCGAGAACCTCTGGAACTACCTGCCGAAGATATCGCGGACGATTCGCGTTCCCCCATCGATGATGATGGGTTCGTGGATGGGGAGCGACCTGACGAACGATGACATCGTGCGGGAGTCGTCGTTCGAAGCGGACTACGACTCGGAGGTCGTCGGCCGCTCCGAGGATCCGCCGGGCTGGCTGGTGCGGCTGGACGCGAAACCGGACGCGGTCGGGCTGTGGAGTCGCGTGGAGGTCGTGTTCGACGTCGACACCGGCCTTCCGGTGATGTCCCAATCCTTCGACAGGAAGGGGAGGCTCTCGCGGACGACGCTCTTCGAGGACGTGTTGGAGATGGGCGGAAGGACGGTGCCGACGCTCATGACCATCGTGCCCGAGCGCGAGGAGGGACGGCGCACCGAGCTCCGGTACCTCAGCGTGGAGTTCGACGTCGCTCTCTCCGACGACATGTTCAGCCTGGCGCGACTTGAGCGCTCTCACTAGATCGATTCGCGGCCGAACGGGCTGCGAAGAGGGACGATCCGAGATGGCAGTCTCGAGCACACTCCGAATCGCGTGGCGCAACCTGGGCAGGAACCGGAAGCGCTCTCTGCTCGCGCTGAGCGCGATCGCCATCGGTCAGTTCGCCTTCCTCGCAGTCGCGGCTCTGATGAACGGGTACGGCGACGACTTCCTCGACTCCGCGACCGGGCCGCTGGTAGGGCACATCCAGGTCCACGCGCACGAGTGGCGCGACGAGCGTTCCATCGACCTCGTGATGGAGAACGTCGACGCAATGCTCGCTGAGATCCGGAGCGACCCCGATGTGGCGCACGCCTCGGCCCGTATCTACGCTCCCGTGCTGGCCGCGCTCACCGAAGACGGGTTCATGAGCGTCGTCGTGGGCATCGACCCAGAGGCGGAGGCGCACGACTCGGGACTCCTGCCCGCGGGCACCCCGCGGGGCTCACTGGGCGAGGGGAGCGTGCTGGTCGGGCGCGGCTTCGCGCGGAAGTACGACATCGTGCCCGGCATGGAGCTCGCCGTTGTCGGGCAGGACGTCGACGGCTCGATAGCGAGTGGGCTCTTCACGGTGGCGGACTCCATCGGATCTTCAGTCGAGATCGTCAACAGCCTCGGGATCGTGATGACGCTGGACGACGCGCGCGACCTTCTGGCGATGTCCGAGGACGCTCACGAGATCGTCATCCACGTTCGGAACAGCGACGTGATAGACGACGCGGTGTCACGGCTGTCGGCGGCCCCGACCCTCGCTGGGTCGGAGGTGCTTCCATGGAGGGAAGTGGTCCCACAGATCGTTGCGATGATAGGAATGATAGACGCCTTTCTCATGATCGTCTTGGGCGTCGTCTTCATCGCCGCTGCTGCAGGCATCGCCAACACGATGCTGATGTCCACGTTCGAGCGAACGCACGAGTTCGGGATGTTGCTCTCGCTCGGCTGCGGTCCCGGACGGCTCGCCCGGATGATCACGGTCGAGGCCGTGATGCTCGGGCTCGTCGGTGTCGGTATCGGAAGCGCACTGGGCTTGGTCTTCCTTCTCGCCACGTCGCAGACGGGGCTCGACTACGCCGCTCTGGGCGGTGGCGACACGTATGAAGTCGCGTTCAAGGGGATCCAGATGACAACGCTCGTGCACCCCAGGCTGTACGCGAGCGACGTCGCCGCCGGCGTGGTCGCCGTCTTCCTGACCTCGCTCCTCTCTGTCATCTGGCCGATCGTGCGGATAGTCCGTCTCGAACCCATGGAGGCGATACGAACATGAGGGTCCCGCTCCTGGCCAAGTTCGCCGTCCGCACCATGGGGAGAAACGTCCGCAGGACGTTCCTCTCCGTCATCGGCGTCGGCGTTGGCTGCGCCATCGCGATCTTCATGACGGCCCTGACGATGGGCAGCGGTGAGATGCGGGTCAGGGTCATCGCCGAGTCCGGGTACGGACACCTGCGCATCGTTCCCGATGGCTGGGAGAGGACACGCGACAACGACCTGAGACTCACTGACTGGCGGGCCGAGCTCGGGACGGCGCGATCTATGGAAGGCGTGAGATCGGCGACTCCCCACGCTCGAACGACGGCGCTTCTGGCGTTCGGTACGCGGGTCGCCGGCCTCGAGATGCTCGGCGTCGATCCCGAGACCGAGTTCGCAATGAACCGGATCGTCAGGATGATCAGCGAGGGCCGATACCTCGAACCATCGGACCGTGATGCCACCGTCATCGGCAGCACGGTCGCGGACCGTCTCGACGTGGAGCTGGACGACGACCTCCTGCTGACGGTCGTCGGGAAGAGCGGCGAGATGGAGTACGCGATGCTCCGGATCGTCGGCATCGTGAACACGGGCGTCAAGGACATCGACGGCGCGATATGTCACGTGACGCTCGACGACATGGCCGGACTGACAGGGCTCGAGGGCGCGGGGGAGATAACGCTGATGCTCGACGAGCCGGACGCCCTCGAGCACGCGGCTTCGCGATTGAGATCGATCGTTCAGGGCGGCAGCGAGGTGCTCACCTGGAAGGAGATCCTGCCGGACCAGGGAGGTGACTCCGAGAGCGACAAGGCGTTCATGAACCTCCTGTCGGGCATCGTGGTGGTCGTGGTCGTCCTGGGGATCGCCGGTGCCCAGCTGACCGCGATACTCGAGCGCAGGCGCGAGCTCGCGGTCCTCATCGCGCTCGGGATGAAGGACGGGCAGCTGGTCGGTCTCATCTTCCTCGAGGCCGTCGTCATGGGCGTCCTCGGGGCGGTCGCCGGGCTCCTGATCTCTACGCCGCTCGTGCGCTACACGGCAACCACGGGAATCGACCTCACCCGTCTGATGGGAGGCGACTTCTCGGTCTCAGGAGTGCTCTTGGACCCCGTGATGTACTCCGACATGGGACCGTGGATGATCCCCCTCGCGTTTCTGATCGGGTTGGTCTCAATGCTCCTCGCCGGCATATACCCTGCGTGGTTCGCGCTGAGGATCGACCCGACGTCCGCTCTGAGTCTGAGGGAGGCATAGCGATGAACGAGGTTCTGGTTGACGTCCGTGATGTCCGGAAGGACTTCCACGTGGGCAAGATCACGGTCAACGCTCTCAGGGGGCTCGACCTCGAGGTAAGGAAGGGAGACTTCCTCGCCATCGTCGGCCCGAGCGGGAGCGGGAAGACCACGCTCTTGAACCTGATCGGAGCGCTCGACGTGGCGACGGGCGGAGTGGTGAGCGTGTTCGGCCAGGACCTGTCGACTCTCAGTCGAAGGCGAAGGGCGCACCTGCGCCTGACGTCGCTCGGCTTCGTGTTCCAGGCTTACAACCTCGTGCCCGTGCTCACCGCGCTTGAGAACGTCGAATTCGTCCTCGAGCTTCAGGGTGCGGGAAGCGAGCGGCGCGAGGCGGCGATGTCCGTTCTCGACGAGCTCTCTCTCGGCGAGCTCTCGGGCCGCCGACCCAACGAGCTCTCCGGAGGGCAGCAGCAGAGGGTCGCGGTCGCCCGCGCCGTGGCGGCGAAACCCAGGCTCGTTCTGGCAGACGAGCCGACGGCAAACCTGGACAGCGAGAACGCGGAGGCGCTGCTCAGGATGATGAGAGGGCTCCGAGACGAGCACGACATGACGTTCGTCTTCTCCACGCACGATCCCCTCGTCATGTCCTACGCCTCGAGAGTAGTGACACTGCGCGACGGAAGGGTCATCAGCGACGAGCAGAAGAACAGCGATGCGCACGAGCATCGCAGGGCGAACTAGGGCGGCTTCGGCGCTCGGCCCGTCGACGGAGGTGGAGGTGACTGCCGTATTCGCGGCGAAGGCCAGGCGGCTTCGCACGGGGCTCCGCATCGCGCTCCCCTCTGCGCTGTGTCTCTGGATGCTCGTGGGCTCCGCACACGCGATCGAACTCTGGTCCGACGAGAGCGGCGAGCGGTCGTACTCGGTGACCACGTCGCTCAAGTGGACATCGCTTCTCTCTCACGCGCCGAGCGACACGACCCCCTACCCTGAGGAGTGGAGCGGGTCGTCTCTCTGGCGGTTCCGCGTGGTGCTCGACGCGCGGCCGACTTCCTGGCTCCGAGCCGAGGTCGCCTACGAACAACGCATTCGCATCGTTTCCGGGGGCGCCGGAGCGGCGGGCGGCGCCGGAGTGTTCCCGTCCTCGCTCGCCGCTCCGTACAGGATCGCGCAGCTCGAGGACTCCCTGATCGAGTCCGGAACGGGGCTCTCCGTCAGGCACGAGCTGGACCGGGCGTCGGCCGACGTGTCCCTGGGACGGCTGGGTCTCACGCTCGGACGGCAGGCGGTCGGCTGGGGGAGAGGACTGCTCTTCGGGGCCGTCGACATCTTCGCGCCCTTCTCGCCGCTCGAGAGCGACAGGGAGTGGCGGCGCGGCATAGACGCCGTCCGACTGAGGGCGCCGATCACCGACCTTGTCTCCGTGGATGCCGTGGCGGCCTTCGGAGAGTCGTCCGACGAATCCGCGTTCGTGGGTCGTGTTCACGGGTACGTCGGCGACGTCGACGGGGAGCTCCTCGCCGGGAGGAGACGTGACGACGGATTCTACGGGGCGTCGCTGTCGCTCCCGGCGTTCGGAGCCGAGCTTCACGGGGAGTTCGCGGCCTTCTCGGTGTCCTCGCCCGGGCCGGAGGGAGGCTACCTCGGGAACGACGACCTCGTCGTGACGGCGCTCGTCGGGGGCTCAAGGACCTTCGATGTCCTGAGCGGGCTGTACGTGGTTGCCGAGTACCACTACTCGGGCTTCGGCGTCCGCGACGTCACGGACCCGGAGGAACTCGAGGACCCCGACTTCGTCAGGCGGTACGTGCGCGGGGACACCCAGATCCTGGGAAGGCACGTGATCGCCGTGCAGTTGTCGTACGGGTTCGCCGGCGTGACGCCTCTGTCGCTCACGTGGATGGCGAGTCCCGTCGACGGCTCCGGCGTGCTCATCCCCGCCGTGAACTGGATCTTCTCGGACAGCGTGACGCTGTCGGCGAGCGTGTACGTACCGCACGGCGCCGGGCCTCAGGACGGCGCGCTCAGGAGCGAGTACGGCGCGACGCCTGCCGGCGGTCTTCTGCAGATCAGCTTCTACTACTGACACACCGATTCCCGTTCATACGTCGACCAGAGCGACCTCCGCCCCGGACCCCGTTCTGCGGCGCGTGGGACTCGTGAGCCCTTGCAGTGAGCACCGGGGACTCGCGCGCTGCTCGTGCACCGCCGGATCGGGAGCAGTGCGTCCGGTGGTGGGGTAGGGCAGGGGCCGCGAGACCCACGCCCTCCCCGATGTGGCGGGGGCCTGCTTGAGGGCCGTCCGCGACCCCGCCTTCGGCCAGACGTCCGACCGCCGCCCGGGGCGGTCTTCCCCGCTAGGGAATCCTCTTGACACCAGGGCGCCTTCACACTACACTTACTTGGTGATGCAAAGTACTTTGCACTGCTGCGAAGGAGGTGCCACGTGGAACCGAATCAGGTTCAGGAGCAGCTCTCGATCATCCGGGCGATGGTCGAGAGGAGCAGACGGGAGACGGCGGAGTCGGGACACTTCTTCATCTGGATCGGCCTGATCGGCGTCGTGACCGTGTTCGCGATCGGAGGGCTCGAGGCAGCAGGCCTCTACCGCCTGACGGTGCCCGCGCTCGCCGTCGTCCTCGTGGCGTGCGGAGTCGCGGGCTACCTGACCGTCGCGCGTCGACAGAAGCGGGCGAGGGTGCGCTCGTATCCGTCCGCGATCTGCTACAGCGTGTGGTTCGCCTGCGGGGTACCCATGGTGATCGTCATGTTCCTACTTCCTGCGCTCGGGGCCTATCCGTGGAGCCTCGTCCCTGTGCTCACAGCGCTCATCATGGGGATCGGCGTCTTCTCGTCCGGGGTCATCTTCGAGGTCCGCGCGATCAGCTGGAGCAGCCTCGCCTGGTGGGGCGGCTCGGTCGCCATGGCGCTCATGAGCGGGTGGTCCCGCGGAATCGTCATGGCCGTCGTGCTGCTTCTCGGGATGGTGCTCCCCGGCGTGATTCTCAATCGGCAGTACAGGGAACGGCGAGGCACCGATGAGTCATGAGCACATACTCGAGCTCGATCCACTGGTCCACGCGCCGGTGAGGCTCGCGGTGCTCTCCGTCCTCGCTGGAGTGAAGGACGCGGACTTCGTTTTCCTGAGGGGCGCGATCGGAACCACCGACGGGAACCTGAGCACTCACCTCGCCAGGCTGGAGGGGGCCGGCTACGTCAGGGTCAGGAAGACCTTCGTGGGGAAGAAGCCGCACACCACGTGCGCGATAACACGCAGGGGCAGGAAGGCGTTCGTCGCCTACCTGGAGCAGCTGGAGCGAATCGTTCAGGGCCAGAGGGGCGAGTAGGAGGAAACGCAATGCGTATCGCAGGGATCATCGTGATTGTCGTCGGCGCGGTCGTGGCGTTTGTGGGCACGTCCACCGGCGGGGAAGGAGTTGAGTCGATCGAGGGTTACCTCAGGGCGTTTCCGAGCGCGGTCCCGAACGGAAGCGGTGAACCGCAGACCTATCGGCTCGACTACCACCTGTTCAACCGGGATGTCACGGGCGCGACGCAGAGCAGAACCCACATCACGGGAGTCTACACGCGACGCCTCGAGGATGGCCGGATGCGTTGGAACGACGTCGAGATCGCGGGAGCGGTGGGACCCGACGCGGCGTTGCCCCCGGGAGTCCCCCTCGCGGCAATGGAGGGGTTCGAATACGGGCTCAACGAGGAGATCGTCCGGGAGTCGCTGTACGAGCGCTTCACGGATGAGGACATCAAGCACCTCGCTAAGAGCATGGTCTGGGACGGCGCGATGGTCGAGATGCTCGACCTGCTTCTCGTGACCTTCGGGGCGCTCCGCCCGAACGAGTTCGCGCGCGTCGCTGAGCTCGAGGATTTCGACGTTCAGATGGGCGACTGGGGCAGCCTCAAGATGCGCGACCTGCGGGTCAAGTGGTCAGGCGTCTCAGTCATGAACGGCGAGCCCTGCGCCATCGTGCTCTATCAGTCGTTCTCGAACCCGGTGGACGCCGGTCCCGTGAAGGGCCGCTCCTGTTACTGGGGGCAGTTCTGGGTTTCGTGCGAGGATGGTGAGATCGAGTGCCTGACGCTGAATGAGGACGTGATCCTCGAGATGCCGACGGGCGCAGACTCCAGCACGCTCCTGAACATGCAGCGCGAGGTCGGGTTCGAGAAGACGAGCTCTGGACGGTCCGGAGCCTCCGGCGCCGAGGTGGGAGCGCACACGACCGACTCCTGAGCGGTCCTCTCAGCGGCGGGTGCGCATTGGGATGATCCGGGCGGTGTCCCTTGAGGCGCGCGAACATGTGTGGCACACTCACCTGCAGCCAACGTACACACGGAGGACGAACGCGGACGCAGGGTGAAGGACGGTAGAGCCATGCAGAGAAGGGCGCGACGCGCGCTGACCGCGTTCCTGGTTCTGACTCTCGGGATCCTGGTCTCGTTCCTCGTCGTATGGCTGAGTCCCGCCGTCTCTCTCGCAGACGTCTACGAAGTGGGTCCGGGGACCTACGAACCTTCACTCATCGTTTCACTGGCACTCCTCTGGTGTCTCGTCGGCACCGTCCTGTGGTGGCTCTCCCGCCGCGCAGTCACGTCGGACACGCTCGTTCTGCTTGTCGGCGCCGTCGTGATCTCCTTGTTCTATCTGACGGTCCTGCGGGAGCACGTGTGGTTCGGCGACATCGAGCTCTATGTCAGGGCGGCGAAGGTCATGAGCGCCGGCGCGGAGATGACGGGTCGCTACGTCTACCCGCCGTTCTGGGCCTTCTTCCTCTCGACGATATACAGGGTGCTCGGCGGGGGAGTGGTCGGCGATGGGGCGATCATACTCACGTGCTTCGTCTTGAACCACCTCTCGACTGTCGGGTTCTTCGTCCTCGGTTCTCTCTTCCTGTCTCGGTGTGGCCTCTCACGCACCTTCTCTTCTCTGCTGTTGTTGGCTGCGATGCTCGTGAGCGCTCCGATCCTACGGAACATGGTCTACGTCCAGGTGAACCTCCTCCTCGTCGACCTGATCCTGGGCGGCGTCCTCGTGTTTCGGAGATCCGTTCTCCTCTCGGCGATGATGTTCGCTGTGGCCACCCACCTCAAGGTCGTGCCCGTGCTGTTCATTCCTGTCTTCCTCTACCGAAGAGAGTATCGGTGGGTCATCTACTACGGCCTGTTCCTCGCGGGCATCGCCTGGGTCACCACGCTCACCGGTGGCATCGGTTACTACCGTGTCTTCCTCGAGAACCTCACGCAATGGCATCCCGCGTCGCTGAGGTCGTCTTCCTTCTACGGCTTCTTCAAGAGGACAGACATGCTTCTTCGGGCGCAACTGCCGTTCAACGCGCTCTTCAATGTCACGCGGGTGATTCTGACCCTCTGGGTGTATGCGCTCTCGTACGTCTCGATCCGCCGCGAGGCCTTCGTCGCGGGATCGACCGATTCACGGTCGGCTGCGTTGATCAACGGTCTCGTGCCGCTGATGTTTCTCTGGCCCGCCACTTCCCCCACAGTGTGGCCCTACCATCTGGTGGTTCTCATCATCCCGGCCATTCTCACGCTCGTGTGCCTGCGCGGCAGGCGTCGTCTGGGCTTGTGGGGTCTGGGGTACTTCTTCACGTTCCTGCTTCCGGTGTTCGACTTCTACCCGTGGTCGTACTTGCGTCTGGTGGGATGGTTGGCGTTGCTCGCGGCGCTGAGTGACACGGTGCTCTCTCCGCGAACCTCGCGGTGGGTCGAGAGGCTGGATCGAGTTGTCTGCGAGAGGGTTCGCGCGGTGGCGGACGAGGTGACGGCGATCGTCCGCGGGGTCCGGGCGACGTAGTGGGGTACTCGGCGGTCGCCTCGGCACACCGCGTGCTCGGCCGCTGAGGGAACGCGACACGGCGAAGGACGGTGGGGCCATGCAACGATGGGCACGACGCGCGCTGACCATCTTCATCGTGCTGACCATCGGAGTCCTGGCATCCTTCCTCATCGTTTGGCTGAGCCCCGCCGTCTCTCTCGAAGACGTCTACGAACTGGGCACCGGGACCTTCGAGCCTCCGCTGGTCGTCTCCGTGTTCCTTCTGTGGTGTCTCGTGGGCACCGTCCTGTGGTTGCTCTCTCGGAGCGAGCTCACGACGAGCACGATCGTCCTGCTCGCCGGCGCCGTGCTCATCTCCCTTCTCTATCTGGAGTTCCTCCGCGAGCACGTCTACTTCGGTGACTATCAGGACTACTTCCGCGCGGCGAAGACCCTGCAGGCAGGTGCCGCGATGTCACCTCGCTACGTCTACCCGCCGTTCTGGGCCTTCCTCCTGGCGGTGATCGACGGCGCCCTCGGCGGAGGCATGGTCGCCGATCGGGCAATGATTCTCTTCATCTTCATCGTGAATCACCTCTCGATAGTCGGGTTCTTCCTGCTCGGAACCCTCTTCCTCTCGCGGTGCGGTCTGTCGCGCATCTTCGCGGCGGTGCTTCTCTTCGCCGCGATGCTCGTCAACGTGTCGATCCTCAGAAACATGGTCTACGTTCAGGTGAACCTCCTGCTCATTGACCTGATCCTGGCCGGCGTGCTCGTCTTTCGGAAATCGGTTCTCCTTTCGGCACTCCTGTTCGCGCTGGCGACGCACCTCAAGGTCGTGCCCGTGCTCTTCATTCCGGTCTTCCTCTACCGAAGAGAGTATCGGTGGGTCGTCTACTACGGCCTCTTCGTTCTGGGCATCGCCTGGATGACGACGCTCATCGGTGGCTTCCGCTACTACGGCGTCTTCTTCGAGAACCTCCTCGCGTGGCGGCCCGCGTCGCTCGGTTCAGCCTCGTTCTACGGCTTCTTCAGGCGGACCGAGATGGTCATGCGGTCCAGGCTCCCGGTCGATGCGCTCTTCAATGTCACGCGCGTGATTCTGGCGCTCTGGATCTACGCGCTTTCGTACCTCTCGGTCCGTCGCGAGACCTTCGCCGCGGGAACTCGCGATGCGCGGTCGGCCGCGCTCATCAACGGCCTCGTGCCGCTCATGTTCATCCTCCCGGCCGTCTCCGCGGGCGTGTGGCCGTTCCATCTGGTGCTTCTGATCATCCCTGCCATTCTGGCGCTGGTGACCATGCGCGGCAGTCGGCGACTCGGTCTGTGGTGCACGGGGTACTTCCTCACGTTCCTGCTTCCCGTGTTCGATTTCTACCCGTGGTCGTACCTGCGTTTGGTGGGCTGGTTGGCGCTTCTCCTGGCGCTGAGTGATGTGGTGCTCTCTCCGCGAACCTCGCGGTGGGTGGAGAGGCTCGATCGGGTCGTCTGCGAGGCAGTCGGCAGAGTGGTGGATGAGGTGGCGGCGGTCTTTCGCGGGGCCGCTGCGAAGTAGACGGGACGACGCTGCGCAACGTCGCCACGGTACTCGCCAGTACCCAGCGGTAGGAGATCGAGTGAACCTGGACCGACGGTGAGGGCCGCGATGCGGCTTCCGAGGTCTCCATGATCAGCCTGACAGCAGTGGGCCTCGGTGCCAGGGCCGCGAGCGCGCTCCCGCAACAGGCGCCCCGCCGCGCGGGCGGTGCCCCGGGCGGATCCCGCTCGTGTTCTGAGAGCACGAGGAACGAAGAGCCCCCGGGGTTGCGTCCGGGGGCTCTCATGCGATGACCTGACCACCTGGAACTCATCCAGGTCGAGAGCTTGACTCCGACCGAATGGCGAACATCGACCTGTGGAGCTCTGCCATCCGGGAGGCTCCACCGTACGTCAGCGAGAAGTCCAAGGCGGCTCTACTCGTCCCGCCGGGACCCGCGCATCTCGGAGAGTCTCCTTCTCGTCTCGTAGCCCACCCCCAGCGTCTCCGGCTTGCCGTGGTCCTCGGGGTGGATGTACGTCCCGCGCTCGTCGTCCGGCTTGTCTTCCTCCACAGGGATCCGGTGGTTCTCGGCGAACGCGTCCTGCCGGACGCCCGTCACCTGCCAGGAGACCTTCATCCCTGGTTCACCGCCGGCGATCCCGAACCGATTGCCCGAGATCTCCTTGGCAACATAGACGGGGGCGAAGCCGCCGATGCACGTCAGCTGGTAGCGGAAGTCGCGGTTCAGCGTCTCGAACCAGTCCGGCAGCTCCACGAGAGCCTCTCCGGCGTCGTCGAGGACGATGTTGCCGTTGTAGACGTTCATCATGTCCGGGCTCTCCACGAACGAGTGGTAGAGGTGCTGGTTCTCGGGGTCGAGCGGGTGGTCGATCTTGAACCCGCCGCCGCCCTTCGTGAGGGTGCCGGAGACATCGACGTCGCCCTGGAACTCACCTGCGAGGCCCCCGCCCGCATAGTAGCCGTAGCCTAGCACACCTGTGCCGCCGGGGAATTGGTCTGCCGACCCGATTACACCGTATCCAAACGCCCCGTCCCCGACGCTCTCCCCGTACACACCGATAGCCGCACCACCCTCTATCCCCGCTGCCACCCCAGACACGCCCAAACCGCCGTCCTCGGCCACGCCCTCTATGGCGTAGGCCATCCCGGAGTTCTTCACCCTAAAGGCCGGCAGCATGTCCGAGGACACCGAGCCGTAATACGGCAGGTTCAGCCCGGCAGCCTGCCACGAGGCGCTGCCGTCCGGATCCGAGGTCAGAACGAAGCCGTCCGAGGCTCCCGTCGGCATGCTGAACCCGGTCACCTGGGCCGTGCCGACGACGTCGAGCGCGTCATCGGGGTCCGTCGTTCCGATGCCGACATTGCCGGTGGAACGGTAGACGTTGCCGCCGCCCTCGGTCCAGTCGGTGTCACCCTCGTCGTCACCGTCGAGGATGTCGTTCGGAATCCCCGTCAGCTCGCTCCAGTCGACGCCGTCCTTCACGCTGGCCAGCACCGTCGGGTCGGTCTCTGTCGCCACGTACCCCGCCGCACCGTGGTCGCCCCAACCGTGGGCCGTGTTCCAGTCCGTGATGTCGCTGGCCGCGATCCCGGCAGCCGGGGCCGCCGTGTAGACCGGGTCGGTCTCTGTCGCCACGTACCCCGCCGCACCGTGGTCGCCCCAACCGTGGGCCGTGTCCCAGTTCGTGATGTCG
>JALGVU010000511.1 GCA_025774545.1 bacterium
CTCGGACGAGATCGGCAACAACGCAGGCTGGCTCGCCTACGACCGAAGCGACACCTTCGAGCAGACGAACTACTGGCACATCGACAGCATCTTTCAGGGGGGCCTTCCGGCCCTCGGCGACAGCGCCTGGTGGTGCGGCACGTACAACGGCTGCTGGCGCCAGGGCCGCGGCTACGGAAACGACTGGCAGCAGCATCTCTGGCGCGACTTCCCCCTGTCCGGGTGGAGCGGGCCCTCCGACGTCGTCACCCTCCGGTTCGACCACCGCTACGCCATGGAGCACGACTACGACTACGGCTACATCGACGTCTCAGACGACGGCGGCAACAGCTGGGAGACGGAGGACGTCTGGTACTCGAATCCCGGCGCGCCCGGCGAACCGGGCACGTCCGTCGACTGGTACACGGAAGTCGTCGACATGTCCGACTACGCCGGCAGCGACGTCCGGGTCCGCTTCCGCTTCGAATCGAACGACCGGAACTCGTCTGCCGACCAGCCGGACAACCCGCCGCAGCACTCCTACAAGGCACTCCTACAAGGACGGCGCGTGGCAGCTCGATAACTTCGAACTCCGTGTGAACGGAACCCCCGCGTGGTTCGACGACTGCGAGGGCGGCGACACCGGGTGGGTCCACGACGACACCGCGTCGTCGGGACAGACGACCGTCACGTTCTGGCGCGGGCAGTACAATTACGAGTTCTTCACCGGCCGCCCTCCCGGATGCGACGAGCCCGCCGACGGAACGTGGATGCAGGTGCCCCTGGAACCCATGTTCAGCCAGATGGTCGACCGCGAGGACGCCTGGCTCCTGAGCCCGCCGATCGACATCGCGGGCGCGGCGACCCTCGTCGCCCAGTGGCACGTGTGGGTCGATTGCCCGACGGAGGCGCACGACTACTACGATCTCTGGCTCGCCTCTCACGACATCGAGGAGTGCGTGCGCGACCTGTCCGGCTTCCGCGACGAGGAGGAGGGCAAGTGGAACGGCGGCTACTACTGGACCACCGAGACCGACCGCTGGGACGCGTTCGCCGGGAACGACTGGCTGGGCATGGCCTGGCGCGCGTGGAACGAGGAGGAGAGCTGGCAGCACTACGGCGGGCTCTTTCTCGACTGGGTGAAGATCGGCGTGATCGTCGATGACCCGAGCACCACGTGGGACTGCCACCCGAGGAACCTCTTCAAGGACTGGTTCACGCACGAGGCCGTGGAGATGCTGCTGGACGAAGCGCGCGTCGAGGTCACTGACCCCGACGGCGTCCTCGCGGTGAACCTCCTGGCGGGACCGAGGTGCACTACTACTTCCAGGCCGTGGATGAGATCGGGAACGTGTCGACGTGCCCCGCCGACGCGCCGGATCACTTCTTCGAGTTCACCGTTCTTCCCACCGTCGGACCGAACATCCTCCTCGTCGACGATCACGGGGGTCGCGCCCAGACGCAGGACGGGGGATGGGGACTCGAGACGGAGGATTACTACGAGGAGGTCCTCCAGATCCTCGGGTACGCGTACGACAAGTACGACGTCCGCGATCCGCTCGCCGAGGGATCCGATTCGGACGGGCCCGATCTCACGGGACTCCGCTACTACGAAACGGTGATCTGGTTCACGAGCGACCTCGACACCCAGACGATCAAGGACGCGGAGCAGGAGATGCTCATCGACTGGCTCCTCGACGCATTGTACTTCACCGTCGACAGGGACCTCCTTCTCACCGGAAACGACATCGCGCACGAGGTCGTCGTCGTGATGGGCGACCCGCACGAGTTCTACTGGGAGTGGCTTGGCACGGACTACATCACCGACTCGCCCGGTGAGACCGGCGTGCCGCTCTGTGATGCCGGGTTCGGGTTCATCGATATCGAGGACGGCTGCTGCGACCTCCTCGACGGATGCCCGCAGCTGCCCGAGTTCGACGCGATCGAGGTGTCGCCCGGAACGGCCGGCGCGACGGAGGTGCTGAACTACGTCAGGGCCAGCGGCCCGGACCTCCCCGCTGGCGTCGCGTACCACAACGAGATAGTCTCCTACCAGACCGTGACGCTCGGGTTCGGCATCGAGTACATGGACATCTACGACAAGGGCGGGTCGAGGAGAACGACGGGGCTCGACTACCGGGTGAACCTCCTCGGCAACATCCTGGAGTACTTCGAGACCGAGCCGTCAGGTCCCGCGACCGGCGTGATCGACGGGCCGCTCGAGAACAGGCTCTCCGCCGCCTACCCGAACCCGCTGAACCCTGCGGCGACGATCGAGTACA
>JALGVU010000270.1 GCA_025774545.1 bacterium
CAGTGACGAGGTCACTCCACTCTGGATCGCGTTCGGGGGACCAGATAGGCATGACGATCTCCTTTCGGCAGGGCCGACATCGGTCACCACGATGCTACGTCGGACGGGAGGTGACCGTCAACGCGAAGAGGAAGTTCCCGCGCAGATAGCAGAGAGGCGGACGACACCGTCCCCTGCGGGGCCCAGCGCGTCCGCCTCTCTCGACGTGCTTTCCGAGAACCTACTTCAACAACACCAGCTTCCGTCGCTCGGCGAACCTGCCCGCCTCCATGCGGCAGAAGTAGACACCCGACGCGACCCGCGCGCCCGCTTCGTCCCTTCCGTCCCAGGCCGCCACGTGGTGCCCGGGCGGCACCGAGCCATCGCAGAGCGTCCTCACGAGCCTTCCTGAGGCGCTGAACACGCGGAGCACCACGCGTCCGCCGGGCGATGGGACGTCGTACTGGATCCTGGTTACGGGGTTGAACGGGTTCGGGTAGCACCGGCCGAGCGCGTACGCCACGGGGACTCCGTCGTCGACGACTCCCGTCGGGCACTCCGTGTACTCCTCCGTGTGGGTCGCGTCGGTCCACGGCACGTAGTCGACGGGACCGAGGAACCACTCGGTGAGCACGCAGTCGTCGCCCCAGTAGTTGTACTCGGCGCTGACCTCCACGGGCGACGTGTTCAGAATCGCGAAGAGCGAGAAGTCCGTGAAGTCGTTGGCGTCCTCGAGGCTCCCGCCCAGGACCGGCCCGACCGACCCGACGGTCCTCACGCCGGCGACCACGCTGCCGGTGAAGAGGTTCCCCGAGAAGAACGGGCTCGACGAGTCCGCGACGACGACCCCCTCGTTGTTCGACTCGAACCTGCATGCGGCTACGACGGGCTCGGAGCCCTCCTCGAAGCTCGCTCCCACGTTGACGTTTCGGAAGACGCAGTCGGTCACGAGGAGATCCGAGTCGAGGCAGTAGAGCCCCTCGTCTCCCATCCCGAGGCCGTCGACAGTGAAACCCTCGATCCTCGCCGAGTCCGTGAGTCCGACCGCCGTGATGCCGACGCCCGCAGGAACCTCGATCAACGTCACATCGCTCCCGCCAAGCCCCAGGAGAACGAGATCGGTCGTGATGGTGATGTCCCCCTCGCACGTGCCGGGGAGGACGATGACGGCGCCGCCCCTCGACACGGACTCGACGCCCGCCTGGATTGAGCGGTACGGGTAGTCGAAGCTCCCGTTCTGGAACCCGGTGTTTGCGCAGTCGACGAAGGTCGCGCCGCCCGGAGCGCGGAGCCCGGCGGCGGTGTCGGAGTAGACGCTCGTGAGGCCGCTCGAGTCGAGGGCCGAGACGCAGTACCAGAAGACCCCGTAGCGGGGGCACGAGGTGTCGTCGTACGCCGGGCTCGCCACGAACGCGAGCGAATCGGCGGGACCGAGGTCCGGAACGGTGTCGCGGTAGACGACGTAGCCCACGACGTCCGGCTCGGGGCTCTCGTCCCAGAGGAGCGAGATCACGTCGTACTCGCTGTCCACGTCAAACCTCAACGGGACGGACGGTGGTATGCCGTGCGCCACGTACGCGAGCGTGTCGCTCGGGCCGCTCGTGAGGCCCGAGAGATCGACCGTGATGGCGCGGTAGAAGTACTCCTCCCCCATCACGAGCGGCGAGTCGACGAGGAACGTGTCGGTCGTGGTCGAGACCAGCATCCCGTCGCCGAACGCGATGCTCGTGTCCCTCTCGACCCGGTAGTGCTCAACGTCGGGAACGTCGACCGCGCGCCAGCTCAGGGTCACCATCAGGTCCCCGCCGAGCGTCGAGAGCCCGAACGGCCGCGGAGGCGGCGTCTGGAGCGGCACGGCCGACACCGTGTCGCTCGCCGCGGAGAGCTTGTGTGCCTGGTCGCGCGCGAACACGCGATAGAAGTACTCGTCCTCGTCGAGGACGGGGAAGTCGACGTGTGTCGTGTCCTGGGTCTCGAAGACGACCGTACCGTCGCCGAACGCGTCGGTCGTGTCCCGCTCGACCCAGTAGCGGTCGAGGTCGGGAACGCCGACCGGCGACCAGACGACCTCGACGCCGGCCTCGACGGGCGTCGCCGCCACGTCGGCCGGAGCCGGGGGCGGCACGTCCTCGGTGAGCGTCACGAACTGGTCGATGGCGAGATCGCGGTGGACGTCCACCAGGCCCGACGGCCACGAGACGACCACGGAGTCCACGTGGACCGCCGTCCCGAGGCCGAACTCCACGGTGAGCGAGTTGCCGGAACCGTAGCCGGCGTCGCTTCCGACCTCGCGGATCTGAACGCTCCCTCCGGCGTGGACGCGCACGCGCGCTCCCACGCCCGAGGCGTTCGACGCGACCCCGAGGAGCCTCGCGTGCAGCCAGTGGAACGTGTGCGGGTAGGCGTTCCTCACGAGCACGTTGTCGTGGTCGTGGTTCGCCAGATAGAGATCGAGGTCTCCGTCCCGGTCGTAGTCGCTCCACGCCACGCCGGTCCCGTCCCAGGGGTTCCCGACCACGTCGTCGGTCACATCGGTGAACGCTCCCCCGTCGTTTCTGAGGAGCCTGTTCCCGGTGCCCCAGTTCGCGAAGTAGAGGTCCAGGTCACCGTCGTTGTCGTAGTCGCCCCAGGCCACGCCCTGGCTCTCGCCCGCGTCCCCGAGCGCGTCGACCGTAACGTCGTCGAATGTGCCGTCCCCGTTGTTCCCGAGGAGCCTGTTCGCGCCGCCGCTGCCGTTCGCAACGTAGAGATCGAGGTCGCCGTCGTTGTCGTAGTCGCCCCAGGCCGCTCCCCTGCCGTCACCGGCGTCGCCCGCCGCCCCCGCCGTCGCCGTCACGTCCTCGAACGTGCCGTCTCCCGCATTCCGGAGGAGCCTGTTCGCGACCGTCTTGACCAGGTAGAGATCGAGGCGGCCATCATCGTCGTAGTCGCCCCACGCGATGCCGGTGGAGTTTCCAGCGTCCCCGGTGACTCCGTCGGTCGCGTCTTCGAAGGTGCCGTCGCCCAGATTTCTGAAGAGCCGGTTCCCGGCATCGGCGTTCGAGAGATAGAGATCGAGGTGCCCGTCGCCGTCGTAGTCCGCCCAGGCCGCGTCCCTTCCGGCGCTCTCGTCCCCGAGCGGGCCGCTTCCGCCGGTCGCGTCCTCGAAGACACCGCCGACGTTCCGGAGGAGGGCGTTCGGCGTCCCGTCGTTCACGACGTAGAGGTCGAGATCTCCGTCGTTGTCGTAGTCACCCCACGCGGCGCTCCGGCCGTGCCCGTCGCCCGCGAGCGCGGCTCCATCGACCTCGGTGAAGACACCGTCGTCGTTTCTGAAGAGGCGGCTCGTGTCGCCCGAGCCGGCGACCACGTACAGGTCGGGATCGAAGTCGCCGTCGTGGTCGCCCCAGACCGCAGCCCGGCTGCTCAGGGGCGCCCCGAGCGGACCCTCGGTAACGTCCTCCCACGGGATCGACGGCGGAACCGCCACGGTGCCCGTGTACCGGAAGTGGTTGGGCTTCGTCACGACGACCCTGAGCGTCGCCGGACCCGGCACGGGCCCGACGGGAATCGCGAGCGGAGCGCCCGTCCCCTCGGCGACCCCGATGATCTGGGCGCCGACCGTGAGCGCGATAACCGAACCCTCGTCTGCCGTGACTTCGAACTCCGAAGCGCCGGAGGGCATCTCGGCTTCGTGCTCGACGGTGAGATCCTGCGGGACCTCGGAGAAGAGCGTCGTGAAGGCGTCGCAGTGGGCGTGGAAGAGGTGATAGGTCAGCGGCTTCCCGTCCGTGGCCGTCCAGCTCTTCCCGTTCAGGTAGTACTTGGCCGACGTGCTTCCGAACGCGGGACGGAGATCCGAGCTTCCCACGTGCCGGCCGCTCCGGGGGTAGTACGGGTCGAAGCTCGGCCACATGCTGTCGTAGATGCCCCACGTGAAAACGTCGTTGTAGTACGAGTAGGAAACCTCGGTGGCCGCAACGACCCCGAGCGCCCGCTGCGGGTAGCGATGGAACGCTTCCGCGAAACAGTCGCCGCCGAGGTTGAACTTGCCGG
>JALGVU010000271.1 GCA_025774545.1 bacterium
GCTGGACACCTTCTGGATCTTCGATGCTGATTTCGAGGTACTGGAGGGGGACAACCTTGGATGGCAGTCGTTCGACCGGAGTGGAACGCTGGCTTCGGAGAATTTCTGGCACCAGGACACCATCCACATGAAGAACCTGCCGCACCTTGGCACTCAGACGTGGTGGTGCGGTACCGAGAACATCTGCTGGCGCCAGTCGCGAGGCTACGCCAACGACTGGATGCAGATCCTCGAGCGGAACTTCCCGGAAGTCGAGGCCAACACGAACATCGGCGACCCGCTGACCCTCGACTGGGACCAGCGGTACGCGATGGAGCACGACTACGACTACGGGTACGTTGAGATCTCGACCGACGGCGGCTCGACCTGGAACGAGATCTACTACGCGAACAACACGGGCTTCGCCGGCCTTCCGGGGAAGTCGTGGGACTGGGACGAGCCGCCGGGCCACCAGACCCATGACATCTCGGCGTACGCGGGTATCGCGTTCGATCTCAGGTTCCGCTTCGAGTCCGATGAGGCCTACTCGTCGCAGGACCAGTACAACAACGCTCCGGCGAACTCGGTCAAGGACGGCGCCTGGCAGCTCGACAACATACAGCTGACGGGCCCGGGCGGCGTGTTCTGGCTCGACAATGCCGAGTCCGGGAACTTGGGCTGGGCCCACGAAGATGTCGAGGCGGCAAACCAGACGGGCGTCGTGTTCGAGCGCGGTCAGTTCGGCGAGGAGTACGACTACGAGACCGGCCAGGACTTCACGTGCGAGGACCGCCCGGCAGGCTCGTGGATGTACGCCGCGGTCGATCCGTTCACCAGCGCGATGGTCGACCGCGAGTTCGCGTGGCTCATGAGCCCGCCGATCGACATCAGCGGCGCTGCGAAGCTCGTCGGTCAGTGGGACATGTGGGTCCATCTGCCGCGCCCCGCGAACGACATCTTCAACCTGTACCTCGCGTCGAACGACCTCGAGGAGTGCGTGACCGATCCCGCCGGCTTCGTCGATGAATCGACGGGCTGGTGGTACGGAGGTCCCTTCTGGGGCGTCTGGACGGACGACTGGGACGCGTTCGCCGGCAACGAGTGGCTCGCGATCCTGTGGGCACTCCAGAACGACGAGCCGCCGGACGAGCCGCACGCGGCCGGTATCTTCCTGAACCGTCAGCGTGTCGGTATTCCCTCCGGCGACGCGGGAACGGTCTTCGAGCGCGACGGGTGGACGTGGTTCAACGACTGGTTCAAGGACGATCTCGAGGAGGCGCTTCTCGACACCGGTCGGATCAAGATCAAGGACGACGACGACGTCGTTGAGGCGCACGTCATGGCTTCGAACGACGAGGGCCAGACGTGGAGCGCCTACGCGTGTCGGCGCGAGGAAGCGGAGAGTAACTGGTGGTTCGCGCCGCCGCCCGACGGGGAGATGACGCCCGGTAGCATCATTCGCTACTACATCGAGGCGATGGACGGCGTCGGGAACGTGGCGGTCTACCCCAGTCGCGCGCCGGACACGTGGTTCGAGATGTCGATTCTGCCGATCGAGGCGACGACTTCGAGCCACGGCACAATCCTGCTGGTCGACAAGCACGGCAGGCGCACACCCGGTGCGGAGCGGAACTACCGTCACAGCTCGGAGTACTACTACCGCGAGGCGCTCGAGATCCTCGGCTACTGCTACGAGAAGTACGACGTCGAGGTTCCCTCGGGCAGCACGGACCAGTCGAACGGTCCCGACTCGTCGGGCATGAAGTACTACGAGACGCAGATCTGGTTCGTGAACGAGTTCGACTCCTACACGATCAAGGCGCCGGACCAGGCGAACCTGATCGGGTGGCTGAACATGGCGTACGACGGCGAGGAGCGTAACCTCCTTGTCTCCGGTAACGACGTCGGCAAGGAGCTGATGCAGACGGGCAAGGAGACGCTCCAGTTCTACGAGACGTGGCTCGCGTCGCATTACCTCGACAACGCCGTCGGCGCGGTGACGGTCGACACCGTTCCAACGCTCGAGGACCACGCGGGTGACTTCGTCTTCATGAACCACGAGGACGGGACGTGTATCCTCCGCGGTGGCTGTCCGACCCTCAACTACTTCGACGTGGTTGAGCCGTTTGCCGGCATCGGCGGGACGGAGATCGTCGCCGACTACGTGCGGACCGATGATCTCAGGCGTCCGGCGGGTGTCGCGTACACGCATGTCTCGGCCGAGTACCAGACGGTGAACCTCGGCTTCGGTATTGAATTCATGATGGACAGCATGCAGACCTCGCGGACGCAGGGGTACTACACCACCGGCCTCGACGACCGCGTGAATCTCATGCAGAACATCATGGAGTACTTCGGCCTGTCGACTCCGCCGTGTGACGGAACCGGGGTCGTCGATGGCGGGCTCAAGAACGAGCTTGGCCAGGCGTATCCGAACCCGTTCAACCCGGTGACGAAGATCGCCTACAGCGTGAGGGAGAGCGGTCGTGTCACGATCGACGTCTACAACGTCGCGGGCAGGGTCGTTCGCACGCTCCTCGATGAGGAACTCGAGGCGGGCAATGCCGGGAACGTGGTCTGGGACGGCACGAACGATGTCGGCGAGAGGTGCGCGAGTGGCGTGTACTTCTACCGCATCGCCGCGCCCGGCTTCGCCACGGCCAAGAAGATGGTCCTGATGAAGTAGGAGCGGACGTTCCAGAGTCTGTTCACGAGGAGGGGGGCCGATCGCGGTCCCCCTCTTCCTTGAGGGGTGAGGCCGCCCCGGGAGCACGGCCGCAGACCTTCGCGCGTGGCCGAGAGGAGCTCGCGCCCTTCCCACCGGTACGAGGGCACGCTCGTAAAGCGCCCAGAGCATGGGGTCTTCCGCGGCTCGCGACGCGATGAGGCCCGGTCGATCGGGGGCCGCCGGTTCCGGCGAGATGGCCGGGATCTTGCAACAGGTACCGGTGAACGGTGGGAGTGAGTGTTATTCATTCCCGCGACGGGCGTCGCGGGTGCATGAGAGGAGAACACCAACAGAGCCCGGGTAGGGAGAACGACTCACTCTTGACAAAAACCCGGAATAGTAGTATACTCGGGACTGTCAGGGGAACGAGTCCGATTCCCGAGCGAATGACCGATTGGCTGTTCGCGTTGTGTGAGTTGTCAGCAACCCGGGGGAGGGGTGCCTATGTAGTTTGAGGGCGCGAGCGTTGAGAGGTCGTGTGCGTGAGTTGATGCAACGTGACAACTCGTTGTCGCACGACCAACATCGGTTCGCGTCGGAAGTGGGCTGCGATGTTGGCAGTCCGAGGAGACCTGCAGGTGGAAGTGTTGGTTTTACCTCTCGAGGGAGGAAAGAGATGAAGAAGCTGATTATCGCCTTGGCCATTCTGGCGCTGATGGCGGGGATGGCTTCGGCCGGTCTGGAGAAGGCCACGCCGACGCACGACATCTCGGGCCCGAACCGCGACCAGATACTGTTCTATGGGGAGACCTTCGACGACCCCGAGAACCCCGAGGCTGGTTTCTACGCGGTCGATGAGAGCGCGCAGCCGATTCGCTGGCACATCGATTCGTACTACGCGAACCCCGGGCACGGGAATGCCTGGTGGTGCGGCATTGAGGTCACCGGGTGGCCCGGAGGCGACGGCTACGGCAACGGCTGGGATCAGAGGCTTGTGATCCCGACGACGGACGTCGCTCCCGCCGGACTGCCGGTGCTCACGTTCTGGTTCCGGTACGACAGCGAGCCCGGCTACGACTACACGTACGTGCAGGCGGAGAGTTTGGGCGCCTACGTGAACCTGAACCGTGGCTACAACGGCGTCGGGGCCTGGGCCGACCTGGGTCTGTACGGGTTCCTCCTCAAGGACTTCTACGGGAACCTGAAGTATGACAACCCGCTCAACGCCCGCTTCCGCTTCATCTCGGACGGCGCGTGGTCGGACGAGGACGGCGATTACAACTCCGTTGCTGGCGCCGTTCACGTCGACGAGGTCAAGATCTTTGACTTCTACGGCATCGTCCCCGACATGTTCTAC
>JALGVU010000272.1 GCA_025774545.1 bacterium
GACTGGCACTCGTCCGTCTATGCCTTCAACGACATCCTGGCGGCCGTGGGAGCGGGCATCACGTACACGACGTCGAACGGGACAGCCGGGACGACCGACAACATCAATCCGCACGCGACGACGGAGGACGTTGCCGCCATCTACCTCGACTATCCGGATGCCCGCCTCTCGTCGGTGATCGATCCGGCATCGGTTCTCGTCCTCGACGTCTCGCTGTACGCGAACATCGCCTACAGCGAGCCCGGGTTCGGTCGGGTCATCGTGACGGCGGATCAGGTGCTCCACGGCGCCAACATCCTGAGCGACGACAATCTGCTCTTCGGTAACCAGGTCTTCGACTGGCTCGGAGGACGTCCCGACTGGCTCTCGGTCGAGCCGTGGGGCGGCACGGTCGACCCGGGGTCCTCGGTCGAGGTCGCCGTCACCTTCGACGCCGCCGGTCTCCAGGGCGGCACGTACCTTGCCGAACTCTTCGTGGAGAGCAACGATCCGGACGAGCCCGAGACGGTTGTCCCTGTCTCCCTCGACATCACCGGCGTCGCCGACATCGCGGTCTCGGACACCCTTCTGGCCTACGGCGCGGTCTTCGTCGGTGCGACAGTGGACGACACGCTCTCTGTGTTCAACGACGGCACGGATCTCTTGACGGTGAGCGACGTCAGCGCCGATCACGGGGATTTCTCTGTCGATCTCTCGGCGTTCGACCTGGAGCCGGGCGAGAGCCAGGCGGTGGTGGTCAGCTTCGCTCCGAGCGGCGCGGGGCCGCTCGCCGGAACGCTCGCGGTTGAGAGCAACGACCCCGACGAAGGCACGGTTCTGGTGCAGCTCGAGGGCGAGGGCCTCGTCCCTCCGGACATCTCGGTCGCTCCGGACTCGCTCTATGCCGATCTTCTGACGGGCGAGACGGACACGCAGACTCTGACGGTCGAGAACACGGGAGCCAGCGACCTCGACTGGAGCATCGACGTCGTCTCGGCGGAGGCGCGGGCGCGTGGCGCGGGCGGGTCTGTCTGGGAAGACGGGCATCCCGCGACCGCGTGGGAAGCCGGGTTCGAGGAGCGTCTCGGAGCGGCAACGGCCACGCAGGCCGAGCCGATCGAGATCCTGAAGGGCGACAACGCCCCCGTGACCCATCCGCCGCAGGAGCGCGGAAGCGGTGGGCCCGATCTCTTCGGGTACCACTGGATCGACAAGAACGAGCCCGGCGGGCCGGTCTTCGACTGGATCGACGCGAGTGGTGGGACGCCGCTCATCTTCTCGGACGACTCGTTCGTGACGGGGGTCCCTCTCGGCTTCAGGTTCAGCTACTACGGGGCCGGGTTCACGGAGATAGGTGTCGGGTCGAACGGCTGGCTGAGCTTCAACGACTCCGACATGTGGTTCCCGGGCACCGTGCCCGCGGTCGACGGATACGCGGGGGCGATCGCGCCGTTCGCGACGGATCTCTACCCCGGATCCGGCAACTACGTGCGGTACCAGACGTTTGGCGCGGAGCCCCGCCGACGCTTCGTCGTCGAGTACAACGACGTCCCGATCCTGGGGACCTCGTTCTACGTCACGTTCGAGGTGGTTCTGTTCGAAGGCACCAACGAGATCCGGTTCCAGTACCTGATCGCGCCCGCCGATCCCTACGGCTTCGGGATCGAGAGTCCGGACGAGACGACGGGGATCGGGGACGGCGGCTTGGGTGACCTCTTCATCAGCCCGGCGGTCGTGGAGGACGGCTACGTGATCCAGTTCGGCTTGACCCCCCCGTGGATTGATGTCGACCCCGCGGCGGGCACGGTTCCGCCCGGGGGCGCCACGGAGGTGTCGGTGACGTTCGATGCGGCCGGTCTCTCCGGCGGCGACTACCTGGCGGATCTGGTCGTCTCGAGCAACGATCCCGACGAGCCGGAGGTCGCGGTCCCGACCCACCTCCGCGTGACGGGTGTGCCCGACATCGCCGTGTCGGACACGCTCCTGGCGTTCGGCCCGGTGACAGTCATGCTGACGGCGACGGAGACGCTTACGCTGACGAACGAGGGAACCGATGTCCTGTTCGTGAGCAGCGTCGGCACGGATCACGCCGACTTCTCCGTCGATCCCATGTTCTTCCACCTGGAGCCGGGTGAGAACCAGCCCGTGCCGGTGAGCTTCTCGCCGAGCACGATAGGACCGATCTCAGGAACGCTCACGATCACGAGCGACGATCCCGACGAGGGAGTGCTGGAGGTGGCGCTCGAGGGCGAAGGCGTCCTTTCCCGGATCTGGCACGTGCCTGGAGACGCCCCCACGATCGGCGCCGGGATCGACTCGGCCGCCGTCGGTGACATGGTCCTGGTCGCACCGGGTGTCTACACCGGCGCGTGGAACCGCGCGATCGACTTCGAGGGGAAGAACGTGATCCTCTTGTCTTCGGCAGGAGCCGAATCGACCATCATCGACTGCGAGGGCCAGGACCGCGCGTTCTACTTCCACAGCGGCGAGGACGAGACGTCCGTCGTCAGTGGCTTCACGATCACGAACGGCCTCGCCCCTGACGGAGGCGGGATCAGAATGTACTCCTCCTCGCCGACGATAAGGGATTGCGTCTTCCTCGGAAACGCAGCCGGTTCCCTAGGGGGCGGCATCCACTGCGGGACCGATTCGTCGCCGGTCATACGGGACTGCGTCTTCCTGGGCAACACGGCAGGCGACAGGGGAGGTGCGATATCGACCTCATTCTCTGCTCCGTGGGTCCGGAACTGCACCCTTCACAGGAACTCGGCGCTCCTCGGCGGGGGCGTGGCCTCCAACGTGTCCAGCTTGAGGATGAGCCACTCCATCATCGCTCACAGCGAAACCGGTGGTGCCGTTTACTGCTCGGGCGTAGGTGAACCGCAGTTCTCGTACTGCTGCGTGTTCGGGAACGCCGACGGGGACAGCCTGTGTGGCGACCACAGCAACAATCTGTTCACGGCTCCTCTCTTCTGTGATCCCAGCGCCTCGGACCTCACGCTCTGCGAGAACTCGCCGTGCCTGCCGGAGGGGAATCCCTGGGAGCAGCACATCGGCGCGTACGGACAGGGGTGCGGGCCGTGCGATCCCACGGCGGTCGAGGGAGCGTGCTACGCGGTGCTGAACGAATCGGGGACGGTCATGCTCCGCTGGACGGTCGGATCGCTCGCCGGCATCGACGGGTTCCACGTGTACCGCTCGATCGTGCCGGACGGGCCGTTCGAGCGCGTGAGCGACGAGCTGATCCCGCCGTCGTCGCCGGGCTTCTTCGAGGACACGACGACGTGGCCCGCGACGACGTTCTGGTACGAGGTCAGGGCCGTCCTCTCCAACGGGTCGGAGGACACGGTGGGAGAGTCCCCGGCGAGCGTAACGACCGAGGGACGCCTCAGTGCGAGGCTCTATCCCGCGGCCCCGAACCCGTTCTCGCGCGAGACGGCCATCGAGTTCGACGTGCCGTCGCACGCCGGGCATGTCAGACTCACGATCTACAACATCAGAGGCGAACTGGTTCGGAGACTCGTCGACGGGCCGATCGACCGCGGACGCCATCGCGCGCGCTGGGACGGCACCGACCTCCGCGGAAGTACCGTCTCCTCGGGCATCTACTTCGTGCGTCTGGAGGTCGGAGGGCACGCGAAGGCCAGGAAGCTCCTGCTCATGCGCTAGCGGCCCCGACTCGACGGCGCGGCGCCCACGCGCCGACCGAGAGGGCGCCCGCGAACACGCGGCCCCCGTCCGTTGGACGGGGGCCGCGGCGTGCGGACGAGAGCCCAGCATCCGTTCGGTGGCGCCGAAGCCGGGCGGCGTCCGCGTCGCCCGCCCTCCCGGCGCCCTCGTCCACGCATGTTGACTCGCGCCCGCTTCGCAGGTAGCTTGGCTCTCGACATACGCGAGCCGTGCACGGCACGAGATCGGGACCGTGAGGACGACACCGCGCAGCGTACCCGCGCGCCTGTGGGAAGGAGTGACGGCATGCCAAGGCCTTGGTGGAAGCGCCCGGC
>JALGVU010000058.1 GCA_025774545.1 bacterium
CGCTCGTCGGGTCAGAAGGACCGATCAGGCCCCACTCGTACTGCGCCTCGATCTCGTACGTGAGATTGACGTTGCCCTGCGTGTCGGGCGGGTTGAACAGATCGACGTCCCACGGGACTCCAACCCCGGGAAGGGCGTCGAGGAAGTTGAAGTCGTTCGTTCCGTCGGGCGGTCCTGGCGGATGCGGCCAGAGCCCGTCGGGGTTCGTGTTCGGGTTCGCGACATCGAACGTGCCGACGATCTCCATCGGAACCATCGGCGCGCCGACCAGGTGCATCTCACCCTCGACCGCCGGGTGGATGATCGGGAAGTCGGGCGGATCCGAGGACGGTCCGATGCCCTGCGGATCACCGTCGTCGTCACAGATGTCGAGATCCTTGAGCGGCGCGACCAGGACCCTCACCTCGATCCAGTCCTGCGGCAGCTCGTTCGGAACGGCCCGCTCGGTCTCCACCTGGACGTAGCCCAGGTAGACGCCCGGCAGCACGCCTTCCGGAACGTCGACGATCACCGTGATCGTCTGAGACGTGCCGGCGACGAAGCCGTCGATGTCGTCGTCGCTGAAGCTGACGGCCGAGTAGTGGAACCAGTGCTGGTCGCTCTCGGTCGGGACCTCGTACGTCACTCCCGCCAGCGCCTCGAGCCAATGGAACGAGGTCGCCCGCACGTAGACATCATCGAGCGGGGCGGCCGCTGCCGACGGACCGTCGAACGCGTCCGGGTTGTTCGCGCCGTCAGTGTGCCACAGCACGAAGTCTGCCGTTCCGGCCGATCCAGGCGGCACGCCCACTCCGGGCGCTCCGACCGTCATGACGTTCGCGACCACGTCGGACGCGTTGTTGTCGATGTCGACGTCCCAGTCACCGCGGAGATTGAGGAGCGGATCGGTTCCCGCGAGCACCTCGGTGCCGTCATCGACTCCACCGCGGTCGGTGTCCGCGACGTTCGGGTCGGTCTCGCCCCAAGGCGGGCCGCCTACCCAGTCCGTCGTGTCGTCGTACGGGTCGTTCCCGTCGCGGTTGCCGTCGTGATCCCTGTCCTCACCGATCGGCGGAGTCCCACCGTCCATGAGGAGGTCACCGTCCGTGTCCCAGTTCAAGGGATCGGTCGTGTACGCGCCGTCGTCCTGCGTGTCGTAGCGCGGCCACGGGAACGGGTTCGTGCCAGGCGTGTCGCTTCCCATCGCGCCCAGGAGCCCCATCTCGACACCGTCGTAGAGCTCGTCGATGTCCGAGTCAGGGAGCAGCGGATCGGTCAAGATCGTGAGGACCTCGTACCCGTCAATGATGCCCTCATTGTCGGTGTCGTCGTCCTCAGGATTGGTCTCGATCGTGCCCTCGTCGGCGTCGACGCCGTCCCGATTCGCGTCCTCATCGTAGTCCGACAGACCGTCGTAGTCGGTGTCGCGGAGGTGCGGGTTCGAGTTGGCGGTGCCGTCCAGGTTCCACATGGTCGGAACCGGGTTCGTGCCGGGGCCGAACTGTGGGTGCGGGGGAATGGGCCCGCTCGCTCCCATCTCGAATCCATCGAAGAAGGAGCTGCCGGGACCGGTGCCGTCGCCGTCGCCGTCGGTGTCGTAGAGCGTCGGATCCGACGCCAGGAAGCCGGCCTCGCCCGTGTGCGGCTGATAGATCTCGTGGAAGTACTCGTCGCCGTCCATGAGACCGTCGTTGTCCTCGTCCTGGTCGTTGTCCGACGAGTCCTGCCACGTGTTGAGACCCTGCTCCTGCACGTTCGACAAGTTGTCGTTGTCGGAGTCGTTGTCCAGGATGTCCGGAATGAGGTCGCCCGGAGCATCCTCGTTGTTGACGCCGGCGCAGTCCTCCGTCCCGCTGCCATCCCAGACCCAGTCGTTGTCGCTGTCGACGTCCATGGCGTTCGAGATGCCGTCGCCGTCGGCGTCGCACGCGACGTTCTCGATGTTGAGCGGATCCGTCAGGTCGAGCGGATCAACCACTGCGGCGTCCGTCTCGCTGCACCCGTCGTTGTCGGTGTCGGTGTTCGACGGGTCCGTCTTGTGGACGGTGTACTCATTGCCGTCCTGGATACCGTCGCCATCCGAATCGACGTTCGCCGACGCGCCGCACATCTGCTCGAACTCGAGGTGGTCGTTCAGCCCGTCGCCGTCCGTGTCGTCCGTGATCGGCCACGTCGGATCACCGCTGTGGTCGAACCAACCGATCGCGTACTCGTCCGCGGGCGGGACCAGAGGATCGAGCCCCGCGACCTCGTAGTAGTCGGGCAGGCCGTCGTCGTCGGAGTCACGATCGGCAGGATCAGTCTCCATGCCGTTGACGATACCGTCCTGGTTCCCGTCCTCGACGCCGTCGTCGATGCCGTCGAAGTCGGTGTCGGCGAGGCGCGGGTCGGTGTAGGTCGGCCCCGCCGTCTCGAGACCGTCCGCAAGGCCGTCGCCGTCGGAGTCCCAGAAGAGCGGGTCGATCGCGTACATCAACTCGTGGCCGTCCTCGAGCCCGTCGCCGTCGGTGTCGGCGATCAGCGGATTCGTCTCGCCGGCGTCGACGGGAGGACCGTCCTTGTTGGCGTCCTCGTACCCGTCGTAGAGCTCGTCGTTGTCGGTGTCCGGATCGAGCGGGTCGTACCAGGCCAGATCGTCGTCGTCCCAGACCCCGTCGCCGTCAGTGTCAACGGTGTGAGGATTGGTGCCGCCCACGACCTCGACTCCGTCGTTCATCCCGTCGTGCCCGAGGCCCGGGAAGCCGTAGCCCCGCTCAGAATGCGCGTCGAGCGGGTTCGTCGCGATGGCCTGCGGGATGAGATCGTCGTTCCACCACGACGGGTGCAGCTCGTCGCTGTCCCACAGGCCGTCGAGGTCGAAGTCTTCCACCAAGTGCATCGACGGCGTGTCCGTCCCCTCGAGCACCCTCTCCTCGAGGTCCCAGAGCCCGTCTAGGTCGCTGTGTTGCGGCGTCCAGCTGTACGAATCGTGCCACCTCGCGTCCAGAGGATCGGATTCGCTGGCCACCTCGTCGACGTCCGACAGCCCGTCGCCGTCGGTATCGACGTCGCCTGGATTGAGCGGGCCGACGTGGTACCTGTCGGCGCGTGCATTCAGCACGACCGCGACGAAGTTCTCGTAAGCGATCTCCGTCCTGTCGTGGAAGTACGCGAGGCTCGCCGGAGTCTCATAGTCGTTCCAGTCGGAGTCCGGGTCGAGCACGTTCGGAATCGCCTCGCCCGGCTCCACGTTGCTGTCGTCCTCGATGAACGTCCAGTTCTGGAGCTCGCCCGCGGCATCGTAGTAGGTGCCGCTGATCGTCTCGCCGTCCCAGATGCCGTCGCCGTCCGTGTCGGGGTCGAGCGGGTTCGAGAACCACGTGTTCACCTCGACGCCGTCCTCGATCGTGTCACCGTCGGTGTCGTTGTCGAGCGGGTCGGTCCAGTGGGTGTTGACCTCCGCGCCGTCCTTGAGACCGTCGTCGTCGGTGTCGTCGTCGGTCGGATCGGTCAGCCAGATGTAGACCTCCTGGCCGTCGTCCAGACCGTCGTTGTCGGTGTCCTCAAGGATCGGATCCGTGACGAAGCCGTCAACACCGGCGATGAGCTCCTCAGCGTCGAGGATGCCGTCGTTGTCGGAATCGATGTCGATCGCGTTGATGAGGCCGTCCTTGAACGGCACCGAGTGCGACCCGTCGGAGTTCGCATCGGTCTCGTGACCCGTCCCCTCAACCACCCCGTCCTCGTCCGTGTCGTCCAGGTCGAAACTGGTCTCCCAGTCGTAGATCTCCTCGCCCGGGTCGACCGTGTCGCCGTCCGACGGATCGTTCGGGTCCGTCGGGTCGGTCCTGAAGATCTGGACCTCGGCGTTGTCGTTCAGCCCGTCACCGTCGGTGTCGACCAGAAGCGGGTCGGTCACGTAGGTGTCGATGCCAGCGATGATCTCCTCGGCGTCGTCGATGCCGTCGTTGTCGCTGTCGAGGTCGAGGGCATCGATGAGCTTGTCACCGTCGGTGTCGAGGCCCGGATCGGACTGCGGGTTCTCGACGTCGTCGCCGAGACCGTCACCGTCCGTGTCGACTCCGGTGACCGCGAGCGGATCGGTCTTGTAGATGACCGTCTCCTCGCCGTCCATCCATCCGTCGCCGTCGGTGTCCACGCCGCCGTCGAGCGGCTCGTGGACGGGCGAGTAGAACTCGTAGCCGTCGCTGAAGCCGTCGCCGTCGGTGTCGTAGAGCTCAGGATCGCTCTCGCCGGCATCGACCACACCGTCCTCGTTGTCGTCCTCGTCGCCGTCGATGCGTCCGTCGTTATCGCTGTCGTAGTCGACGGCGTTGATCGCCCCGTCGCTATCGGCGTCGGCGTCGTCCTCGTTGCCCACGCCGTCGAGACGACCGTCACCGTCGGTGTCGTCGTTTGCCGGATCCGTGCCGAACCCGACCTCTTCGAAGTCGTTCCAGCCGTCGCCGTCGGTGTTCGCGACCTGCGGGTCACTTCCCCACATGTCCTCGAGCCCGTCGATCAGGCCGTCGCCGTCGGTGTCCGGATTGAGCCAGTCGGTCTCGTCCGAGCCGACGCCTGCGTAGACGCCGTCGCGATACGTGTCGAGCGGCTGAATCTGCTCCTCGTCTTCGTCGGGGATCCAGTCACCGTCGGAATCGAGGTCGAGCGCGTTAATCAGACCGTCATCGTCGCGGTCATTCTCGACGCCCTCGCGCGTCTCGATGCCGTCAGACAGACCGTCGCCGTCGGTGTCCCAGTTGTAGGGGTCGGTCTCGCCGACGTCCACGATGCCGTTACCGTCCACGTCCTCCTCGGCGTCGGTCAGACCGTCGTCGTCCCAGTCGTCACCCTCGTCCGAGACGTCGCCGTGTAGACCGTGCATAGTCTCGTAGAAGTCCTCCAGGCCATCGCCGTCGGTGTCGTAGTAGTACGCACCGGCCGGCGCGGCCCCGATGACCGCCAGCGAGAACACGACAAGAAGGGAAGCGAGCGCCAGCATCGCGCCTCTGCCGCCGCGGTTATCTCTTGCCATCCGACAACCTCCTAGAAAGGCGTTGTTCGCTCCGCACGCGCTTCGGTTTTCTCCGCGCGTTCGAGGCTTCGCGCTGCGACCTGACCGCGCCGCAGGCGAAGAGCTCACGCCACCTTGCGAGTGGCGAACCATCGTTACGTTCCGTGCCGAACCTCCCCCTAATTCACCTCCTATCGACGCTGGATATGCCGCACCACAGGCGGCATCCAAACGTAGAAACCCCCACTTCTTGTCTCGTCCGTAGCTTCTACATCGCTTCACCCCTGCCGGGGCTTGGGGCAATCTAGCACACGCTCTCAAAATCTGTCAACCTTCTTTTTGTCCGCACACGCCACACGTGCAGTGACTCCAAAGCCAAGGCCTTTGTCAAGTTACATCGCCTCACCGAATGCGAATCGCGATGCGTCATCCTCGCCTCCGCGAGCGTCCCGGCGAGCCTCTGAATCGCGCTCGCCGCTCTCACTCCGTGTGCCACCGGCGACGTCCGATGACCCTGCGTTCCGTCAGCGTCCGAAGTCCGATCGCCTCACCGCTCTTCACAAACACCCGGGTCACGCGCTTTCCGATCCCACACAGCACCTCGTAGTTGATCGTGCCTGTGCCTGCTGCGATCTCGTCGACCGTGATCTCCTCGTCGCCCTGCCGACCGAAGAGTACGACCTCGTCGCCGACCGCGGCGTCTGGGATCGCGTCCACGTCGATCATCGTCACGTCCATCGTCACCCGCCCCACGATCGGCGCGCGCCGCCCTCGGATCAGGACCTCTCCTGCGTTTGAGAGCCTCCAGCTGTAGCCGTGCCCGTAACCGACGGGTACCACGGCCAGCCGCATTGGCCGGGGCGTGGTGTAGGTCCGCCCGTAGCTCACCGGATGACCTCCGGGAAGCTCCCGCAGCTGCGCGATGCGCGACTTGAAGCCCATCACCGCCTGGAGCCCCACTCCGTCGGTACCCATGCCCGACGGGCGGAGCCCGTACACCACGATGCCGGGGCGCACCATATTGAGGGGTGTCGTTATGGAACTCGCAACCCCCAGAACGGCTCCGCTGTTCGCCGCATGACGGAGCGGAACCTCTATCCCCTTCCGACCCAGCCGGTCCAGGAGCCCGCGGAAGGACTGCACCTGCCCCTCCGTGAAGGCGGGATCCTCGTCTGACGACGGGAAGTGGGTGAACACACCTTCGAGTTCAAGATCCGGCAGCTTCGCGACGGCCGTCACGAACGGCAGCGCCTCGTCGAGCAGCACCCCGCTCCGTCCCATCCCCGTGTCGACCTCGACGTGGACCGTGGCGGCCTTGTCACGGGCCGACGCGGCCCTCGACAGGGCACGGGCGATCCCGAGGCTAGGCACCGTGCAAGAGAGATCGTACTCGACGATGCCGGCCGTCTCGTTCTCCATCGGGGGGCTCAGGATCAGGATCGGAGCGTCGATTCCGGCCTGGCGGAGCTCCATTCCCTCCTGGAGCGTCGCCACGCCGAGCATGTCGATCCCCCCCGCCACGGCGACCCTCGCCACCTCGACCGCTCCGTGTCCGTACGCGTCGGCCTTCACGACGAGCAAGATCGTGAGATCGTCGCCCGTGCGCGACCGAACTTCCCCGATGTTGTGTGAGAGGGCGTCGAGGTCTATCTCGACCCATGTGGAGAACGTCAATTCAAAGCTCCGCGGGCGTGAACGCCGCCCCTCGCATGATACGAGCGCCTTCCCTACTAGCACAGCGCCTCGGACCCCGCAAGTCTTTTCGGGCAGCCGCTCGGGGGCCGTTTCCCACTGCTGCCGGGTCTCAGTGTCAAAGAGCCTGATGGCACCAGGGCCTCTCCGACTCGGCGGAACGAGGCCCCGAACACGGGCCGCGCCGAGATGTCCCCCCGGAACATCCCACCAGGGCGCGTCCTGTGACCGCCGACCTTGCAAGCCCCGTGCCAGTGGGCGTTTCCGGCGGAATCTACCCTCATGCTCACTCTCCTGCGTAACTGCGTCTATCACCAGAGGTTAACGTCCCGCAGGCGGCACCCAACCGCGGCCGTCACGGGCGACACGACGCAGAAACCCCCGTCCCGTGCGACTTGCGATTGCCTGCGGGCGAGAAGTCGTGTATGGTTGCGGCAATCGTGCAGCCTTCTATAATACGTATCAGCTCAGTATTGTGCTGTTTGGCCGAGCACGCGGCCGTCTCGGAAGCGCCGCCCTCGTGGTGTCGAGAAGCACCACCTCCGCGGTGTCACGCGGCCCGACGTGCGCCCCCGCGGGAGTCACCGCATGAAGAAGGACCCACCGAACGCGCCCCTCCCCGGACGGGCGATCGACGAGCTGGTTGAGCTGACGCGGCACCTCCGCTCACCCGACGGTTGCGCGTGGGACCGGGCCCAGACGATCGACTCGATCAGGCCCCACCTCGTTGAGGAGTTCCACGAGGTCCTCGAGGCGCTCGACGTCTCAGACGACGATCGTCTTTGCGATGAACTCGGCGATCTCCTGTTTCTCATCGTCTTCATCGCGAGGATCGCCGAGGAGCAGGGCCGCTTCGACCTCCCGACGGTGATCGAGGGGATCGACGCGAAGCTCCGACGCCGTCACCCACACGTCTTCGGTGACGAAGTCGCCACGACGCCGGACGAGGTCCGGAGCATGTGGGAGACCACGAAGCTCCGCGAGAAGACGCACGCGGCGCGCTCATCGATCCTGGACGGGCTGCCACGGGAGTTCTCGGCGCTCCTGGCGGCGAGGCGGATCCAGGAGAAGGCAGCGGCGGTCGGCTTCGACTGGGAGAAACCGGCGGACGTCGTCGACAAGATCGAGGAGGAGGTGGGGGAACTCCGGGCGGAGCTCGACGGCGGGCCGCGGGAGCGGGTCGAGTCCGAACTGGGCGACCTGCTCTTCGCCATCGTGAACGTCGCGCGTTTCCTCGAGATCGATCCCGAGGCCGCCCTCCGGAAGACCAACATGAAGTTCAGGAAGCGCTTCGCCCTCATCGAGGAGCGGTTCCGCGGGCAGGATCTCAGGACGGTCGGGCTCGAGGCGATGGATCGCGTCTGGGAGGAAGCGAAGAAGTCGGAGGCCGAGGACGCGTGACGGTGCGATCCTGGGGGACGATCGGGGTCGTTGAGCTACGCGGACGCGCGTCGTGCCGCGCCGCCGCCCGCTACTCGGGGCTCCACCGGCGCGTCAGGTAGTCCTCGATGATCCGCCGATGGTCGAACGCCATCTCCTCGGGAATCTCTCTCGGCGCGAAGACCGCGGCCGTCTCAGCGTCGTCCGCCCCTCGCAGCTCGCCCTGTCCCCGCGCGACGAAAACGGTCGTGATGGTGTGCGTGCGGCAGTCGCGCTTCGGGTCGGAGTAGACGTGGAACTGCCTCAAGCCCTCGAGAGAGAGACACGTCTCCTCCTTCGCCTCGCGAGCGGCCGCGTCCTCGGCCGACTCCCCGTAGTCGATGAATCCTCCGGGCAGCGCCCAGCCGTGGGGCGGGTTCGCCCGCTCGATGAGCACGATCCCCCCGCGGAACTCGATGATGATGTCGACCGTGGGAACGGGATTCCTCGGGAGTCCCTGCCGCTCTCTCTCTACGTGTCCGGACATCCGTCCTCGTCCTCGAACCCGTCGAGGTCCTCTTTCTGATCGGGGCACATGTCCCGCTCGTCGATGATCCCGTCGCCGTCGTTGTCGAGATCTGGAACGCCGTCGTCGTCCTCGAACCCGTCGAAGTCCTCGCCCAAGAGCGGCGTCCCGTCGAAGTCGTCGGGAATGCCGTCGGCGTCGTTGTCGAGATCGGGGCAGCCGTCCTCGTCCTGGTAACCGTCGAAGTCCTCGGGCTCGCGGTGGCACGCGTCGCGGAAATCGGGAATCCCGTCGCCGTCGGTGTCGGCCGCGAAGACGGGCCACGTGTAGGCGAGCGCCAGCGTCGCCTCCCAGTCGGGATACGCGTCGTGGGGATCGAAGTCGGGCGTCCCACGGTCGTCCCCGGAGATCGCGACCGAGAACGCCCCCGTGGCCGCCCATCCTCCGCCGAACTTGACGCGCACGCCCGGCGCGATCGCGAGCGGGTTCTCCTTCCGCGCCCAGAGGTCGCGGCCGTTGAGCAGATCGCCCCGGAACTCGGTGAAGAGACTGACGTTTCGGCCCGGGAACTCCAGGGCCCCGCGGAGGAGCAGGGCGTCGTTGTCGCCGTCGGACCCGCCTTCCGGAACCGGCGGGTAGTAGTCAGGGAAGAACCGGCGGCCGCGCTCCTCGTCCCGGTGGAAGGCCCAGCCGACGTTCGCGTGGAGCCTGAGGGGGATCCGATCGGTGAGATCGGCGGTCGCGAGGAGAATCACCTCCCAGTCGGCGGCCGCCCCACCGGTCAGGCGCGTTCCGCCGTCGCAGCCGACCTCGAGCCGGTCGCCGAACGGGAGGCCGACCCGCACCTCGACGGCCGCGGAATAGACCGAGGATCCGGGCGTCAGGGCGAACTTCGCCCCGATCACCGGGCTATCGAGCCCCGTCACGTTCTCGGATCCGTCCGCCGTCCCGGACCACTGCGCGCGGCGCGCCGGCAGATCGAACGAGAGTTCGAGCCAGTCGAGCAGGCCGTAGTTCCCCGCCAGGTGCAGGCTCGTGTAGCGGCCGGCCTCGTCCGTGCCCAGGCAGTCGGACAGATCGAGCGATTCGTAGTAGTCGGCGCCGACGGACAGCGCGAGGACGCCACGCGTCTGAGTTCTCGCCGAGCGGACGAGGACGAGCCCCGTGCTCCCGAAGACGGAGCAGTCGCACGGAGCCGGGGTGAGCGCGGCTTCGGACGCGGTGGCGCAGGTCGGCGCGGACGCAAGAAGGACGAACAGGAGCAGCCGGGCGCGGGTGCGAGAAGGCGTCCTCATGCGCCCTCGTCCTCCTCGTCGGAGGGCGCGTCGTCGGACGATCCGCCCGGTGAGTCGGGCGACGGCGCTCCCGGGGAGTCGCCGGACCCTCCCTCGGGCTCGGCTCCCTTCGGCTCCGCTCCCTCTGCCGACGAGGCCGCCCCCTCGCCCGCCTCCTCGGCCTTCGCCACGTCGACGTAGTTCATCCTGAGCTGGTAGAGCACGTGCTCGAGGAGCCGCTTCTCGTCGGCGTTCAGGTTGCCGTCGGTCTTCGCGCGGAGCATGTCGAGCATGTCGATGCTGTCGCGCGCGCCCTCGAGATGTACCTCGACGTCGCCCGTCAGCGGGTTCGCGATCTTCCCGAGCTGCTGCATCGCCGCCGCCTCGAACGTGGCGACGAGGCGGAAGAAGTGCGCGTTGAGCCCCGCGGGCTCGCCGTTTCGTTCCGCTTCCATCTTACCTCCACCTCCGCGGGAACGTGATCCAGTGTGTCGTTCGCAGTCTACGGTCGAAGGACAGCCCCGTCAAGCCAAAGCCGGCGCGCCGCCCACGGTGGACGGCGCGCGATGTGAGACTCCCGCGAGCGGGCGCGAACGGCACCCTATTTCAACATGATCATCTTCGCCGTGTCGACGTCCTCGCCGACCGTGAGGCGGGCGAAGTAGACGCCGGAGGCGAGCCGTCTTCCGTCGCGACCGACGGCATTCCAGATGACCGAGTGGAGGCCGGGCTCCATGGCCTCATCTACGAGCGTCGCCACGCGGCGTCCCGAGGCGTCGCTCACCTCGAGGCGCACATGCGCCACGCCGCCGTCCTTCAACACGAACGGGATCGTCGTCGTCGGGTTGAAGGGGTTCGGCCGGTTCTGAAGGAGGAAGCTCTTCGCGGAGGTGAACTCCTCCTCGTCCGGCACCACGGTGCCTCCCTCGTCCGGCAGGCCGTCGCCGTCTCCGTCGACCGTGAGCGTGACGGCCGAGTCTATCACCGGCAGGGACACCGCGACGTTCGACGGCACCGAGTCGCCGCCCAGTTCACCGTCGGGCTCCGGATCCCAACAGATCGAGCAGACGAGCGACAGCTCGGCGCTCACCGGAACCAGTCCGGGACCGAGTCCGTAAAGGACGTCCCACGGGATGGCGAGCTCACTCCCGCCCTCGACCCCGTAGTCGTGGAGCGAGTCGAAGGCCGAGAGAATGTCATCGGAGAGGTCGGTCGTCACGGTCTGACCGTCGATCGAGAAGAAGCCGTCTCCGTCGTACTCGCCCTGGTGCTGGTAGCAGCCGTACTGGAAGTCTGCCCGGAATCCGGACGCGATCAGCACCGCGCCGCGCTCCCACGTGTCGAGGCCCGTGAGATCGATCTCCCCCTCAGGCCCTCCGGGGTCGGTGTCGAGGTACAGGATCCAGCTGTTCTCTTGAACCTGTCCATTGACGCCCACGTAGAGGAAGCTCTCGTCCCAGTCGACGTGGAGGCCGTAGAGCTCGTTCATGAGAGGCTCTTCCGGCGGATGCCACTCGCTGTCGTCGTCCGGATCGTCGACCGCAAGCGTGTGCGCGTACCACTCGTCGGGATCGACGTGGCCGTCGATCGTGTACCTCGTCACGTCGCCGTAGAGGACGACGCGCAGGATGAATGAATCGCCGGGCCCGCCGTCGGCCGTCACGGTCACCGTTCCGTTGTAGGTCCCCGGGAGAACGGAGGGATCATTCCACGTCACGGAGACCGCTCCGACCTCGCACTCCCCCCAGTCGATCCCGGTCGGCAGCGAGAGGACGTCGAGAGAGAGCCCGGACGGGAGTCCGCTGGTCTGCGCCTCGACCCCCGTCGCGTCGCAGTTCCCGAGGTTGCAGACCTCGAACTGCCCCTGGGCCGATGACCCCACGCCCTCCACGAGGAGCGTCATGACGTTCCCGATGACGTTGTAGCCATTGTCCGTGACGTCGATCTCGGGGACGCAGTGGACGGTGAGGTCGATCGGCAGCACGTCGAACTGTGTTGCCCCGTCGGCCACGAGGTCGAGCTCTCCCTCGTAGGTGTCGGCGCGTTGACCCGCTGGGATCTGGATGCAGACGTCGAAGGCCCCGATCTCGCCCGGGGGAAGCTCGAGAACAGGCGGCGTGATGATGAGGCCAAACGACGGAACGACGTGCACGTACGTTTGGCCCACGAGGTCCGACGGAACGAGTCGCACGTCGTCGACAACGGCGTTCCCCGTGTTCTCCACGTGAACGGTGTCGCAGACGGTGACCCCGGGATCAGCTTGGACCGCGAGCTCGCTCTCAACGAACAGCAGATCGATGAGCGGGAGCACGTTGATCGTTAGGTGGAAGTAGTCCATCAGGGTCTGGAGGGACGGATCCCCCAGGGTCCAGACGATCCCCGGTCCGATCTCACCAGGGAGCCACCCGACCCCACTTGCGAGCCCCCGCACGCAGATCGGCACGGTGCCGTCTCCGGGGATCCACCACGGCGGAAGGTCCTGCCGGAACGTCCCGGCCGGGAAGTTCTCGGGCACCTCAGCGATCCGCAGCCGCAGCCTCGTCGCCTCCCCGAGAAGGAGCGTGTCGCCCATCACGCCGTCGAGCCACAGCTCGAGCGAGTTCTCGCCCGAGGAGAGCGGGATGCTGAGGGGCGGCGAGACGCCGTCGGTCGGGATCTTGCGAAGCTGGTCGGCGATCGGATCGTAGTACTGGAAATCGAGGATGCTCTCCGTCCCGGGGCCGTCCCACGGGTCGCCGTTCGAACCGGGGTGGTCGGCGCTCGCGCAATGGAGCAGGATCTCGCCGATCATGATGTCGACGTCGCCGGGCTCGACGTCGATCGTGAGCTGG
>JALGVU010000273.1 GCA_025774545.1 bacterium
GGCGCTCTCTGTTGATGCTGGCGCAGTTGCTCGCCTTGCCGGGGCCCGCAACGCGTCTGAACTCGCAGGGTAGGTGAGGCCCCGGCCGCAGGCTCGTTCCGCAAGCGCGCCCGCAGTTGCTCACCTCACTCACCGACCCCAGCCTCACTTACCTGCCGCCTCCCTTTCATCTCGTGATATGATGCCGGGGAGTTCCGCACGGAGGAGAGAGGTCCCTGGTCTTGCGAAGAGAGGCCCACGGCGATGCAACCGACGCGGAAGGGAACCCAGCGGCTCGGCTCGGGAGACCTCCTCCTCCTGCTCCGCCTCTTCCTCGGCGCGCTGATCGCGCTCTGGGTCATCGACGTCCTCGTGAATCTCGACTTCGTCAAGTCGTTCCTCCTCGGACAGGAGGCGCTGGGGAGCCCTCGCGACTTCGCCGGTCTCCTGCTGGGGGAGCTTCAGATCGCCGTCGGTGCGGCACTCGCTGCCTGGCTCGTCGGACTAGCGCTCGGGTTCCTTCGCGAAAGCAGCCGCCGGGACCGCGAGGCGGTGGCGTTCCTCTCCGCTACGACGGTGGCTCTCGCTGTTCTCGTCAAGACGGCGGCATGGGGAGCAAGCTCTTGGTCTCGGCCGTTGCCGGTCTCGTCGCGTGGCCCGTCGTGCGGTTCCTCACTCGGGCCCGGCGGATCGATGCCCGGGGCATTCCCGAGATCATCCAGTGGACGCTCCTTCCTGCGCTCGCGATCACGTTCGCGAGCGATTCGCTCAAGCGAGCGCTGGCGGGCTCCCCGCCGCGGGCTCTGGTGTGGGTGCTCGCCGTCTGTGCCGGCCTGTGTGTTGCCCTCCTCTTCGTGCGGACGCGCCCGAGGACACGCGGATCGTGGGTCGTGTGGCTGCCCGTGCTCGCCGCGGTCCTGCTCGCGGGCCACGCCTGCGTCAGCTTCTGGACGTACGGTAGCTTCGACTACGAGGGAGTCCCGCCGCGTCGGGCCGAGGGGCGCCCGCCCATCTTCCTGATCGTCCTCGACACGGTTCGCGCCGATCACCTGAGATGCTACGGGTACTCGCGCGACACGATGCCCGCGCTCGAACGGTGGGCGAGCGGAGGGCTGACCGCCACGCGAGCCATCTCGCCCAGCGGCTGGACCGCTCCCGCGCACGCCTCCATCTTCTCAGGACGAACCGTGTCGGGCCACGGAATCCACTACCGCTCCACACCGGCAACGGGCCCCGACGCTCCCATGGCGACCCCGTCCTTCGAGGGCGTCTCGTGGCTGCCTGAGATGCTGCGCGCCGAGGGATACCACTGCCTCGCCGTCTCCGCGAACCCTCTGGCACTGCCCAGTGACATCACGGGGTTCGACCGGGTGGTGATCCCGGGGCACCGCGTGTGGCCATTCGCGAGTGTGGCCGCCCGAGCCGACGGAGTGTCGCCCCTCGCAAGGAGAGTCAACGAGTGGATGCGCTGGCGGATGCCGTACGTCGACGCTCGGGGAATCGTCGATGTCGCCCGGCGCGCCGTCCCCGATGACGACAGGCCACTCTTCCTGTTCGTGAACTTCCTTGATGCTCACAGCCCGTACAACCCTCCGGCCGCGGCGCTCAGGGAACTCGGGGTCCGGCCCGGGCACGCGTTCCCCCGCTACCAGTTGCACAGAGAGACCACCCGGCTCTGGGGCTCGTTGCCCGACGGCAAGGCCCAGTACGTCGCCGACCTCTATGACGGTGAGCTACGCTGGCTGGACATGAACCTGGAGTCGTTTCTTCCGTGGATCGACGAGCGCTACGGTGGGGGTGCCATCGTGATCGTCACATCGGACCACGGGGAGGAACTCGGTGAGGAAGGGAGGGTGGGTCACGAGTACGGTCTTCCGCAGCGGGTTCTCCACGTGCCCCTCTTCGTGCGCGGTCCGGGCCTGGCCCCGGGCACGCTGGATGATGTGGTCAGTCTCAGGAGCCTCTTCGGCTTCATTCACTCGTGCGCGAGAGGCAACGCTCCCGACGTCGAGGATCTGCTTGAGACCGACGGTCGCGGCCTGATCTCAGAGCGCTATCCCTCGGTGGGGAATGCGGAGGTGCTTGGTCGGGACTACGCACGCCCCTGGGTCTCAGTGATCGATGGGGAATACAAGGCCGTCGGTCCGTCGCACGCGGGACTCGAGTTCTACGACATCGAGGCGATGGGGTTCGACCGCGAGGTTCCGGCGTCGGACTCTCTCGCCCAGACGGCGCTCGCAGCCAGGATCGATGAGTATTGGGAAGAGTTCCAGGATCGGCGGGCGGAGGCTCCCCGCCGCCCGTCCGCGGGCGAGGTGGAAGCGCTCCGGTCCCTCGGGTATCTGGAGTGAGGAAGGCGCCGCCCTGCCCGCCACCGATCGCCGGCAGGCCGCACCGGGTCAATCCTGCCGTTCCCCATCAACGTTCGTCGCACTTCCCCTGTCGAACGGGGAGAGACGTTCTCCCAGTGTGCACTTCCGTCATCCCATGCCTGCTCGTACCGGCCTCCTGCATGATCGCCCCGGGAGGAGTGTGGGCGGCGGCGGTCACCGAAGCCCCTTTCGCAGGTCCCGGAGGTGCAAGCCGTGAAGAGTCCCCTGGCAACCCGTCTGCTGGCATCGCTGCTGTTCGCCTCGCTGCTGACACCCTGCGCGAGCGCCCTGGAGGGCTTCGACCCGTCCGGCGGCGGTCCGGGCTATCCGGAGAGCGCCAACGGGCGCAATGGCGCGAAGCCCTCTCTCCGCGCTCATCGCGTCACGGCCGGTCCGATCGAGGTCGACGGCCGCCTGGACGAGGCCGACTGGGTCGCCGCACCCGCGGGCACCGGCTTCACGCAGTTCGAGCCGAACCGCCACGGCGAGCCCTGCGAGGAGACCGTGATCAAGGTGATCTACGAGGACGATGCGATCTACGTCGGCGTCGCCTGCTACCATCTCAACGGTGAGCCGATCATCAGCTGCCTGTCGCGTCGCGACCACATCACCAACTCCGACCGGATCCGTGTCTACATCGACTCCTACCACGATCTGACGACCGGCTACCACTTCCGCATCAACCCCGATGGTGTGAAGGAGGACTACTACAACTACGACGACCTGTACCACGACCGCTCCTGGGACGCGGTCTGGGAGGCCGACACCTCCATCGACGAGAACGGCTGGTACGCCGAGATGCGCATCCCCTTCTCCTCGATCCGCTACCGGGAAGCGGAATCGATGACGTGGGGGTTCAACGTCTTCCGGTACATCCAAGGCCGGGGGCAGCGCACGGCCTGGTCCAACTGGGACCGCGACCAGAGCGGTTTCATGAGTCGTAACGGAACGCTCACCGGCATCGAGGGCATCGGGACGCCGCGGCAGCTGGAGATCCTGCCCTACGTCGTTACTAGCACGACCGACCCCGCCGACGAGAGCGCCCACGGCTACCGCGAGGAAGACTGGGATCATTACGGCAACTTCGGCGCCGACATCAAGTACGGCGTTACCGCCGACCTCACGCTGAATGCCGCCGTCCAGCCGGACTTCGGACAGGTCGAGGCGGATCCGTCGCAGCTCAACCTCTCGCCGTTCGAGACCTGGTACGAGGAGAAGCGCCCCTTCTTCATCGAGGGCGCACAGTTCTTCTGGCATCCCGATTTCACGGTGTTCTATTCCCGCCGCATTGGCACGGGCAGCGAGAACTCGCGGATCCGCTTCGCCGGGAAGCTGACGGGCAAGATGGCGGGCGACGTCTCGACGGCAGTGCTCGTCGCTGCGACCGACGAGACCGAGGACGGTCAGGCTCACAACCCCTTCAAGGCGGGGGATGAGCGGGCCATCTATGCGATCGGGCGCTTCGGCAAGCAGTTCAACGACGGGAACTACAGCTTCAACGTCATGCAGGCCGGCGTCTTCCGGGACGAGACGACGTGGAGCGATCCCACGCGGAACGGCTACGTCACCGGGGCCGACTTCAAGCTCCTCTTCCGGGACCGCATGTACGAGGTCGCCGGCTCCTTCGTCGGCAGCGCCGTCGACAGGCTGCCACACGGTAGCGGCGATTCGCTGGTCGACCCAGCGCCGAGCTACGGTACCGGCGGGCGCTTCGAGGTGAAGAAAGCCGCCGGCGACTGGCGTGCCGCCCTCACGACCCGGCTCCAGCACGACAAGCTGGATCTCAACGATCTCGGCTATCTCACCAATCCCGACCACTACGCGGTACAGGGCTGGATCGAGCGCGTGTTCAACAGCGATGACACCGACCGCTTCTTCAACGAGGGCAGTCTGCACATGCGGTACTACCAGAGCTGGATCTACGCCGATCGTGCGCTCATGGATCCGGACGATCCATCGCAGGTGCTCTGGTCCTACGAGAGCGGTCACGATCAGCTGAAGAGCCTCAGCATCAACGGCTGGTTGGGCACGAGAACCTGCTGGTCCTTCTGGGGCGGCGCCGAC
>JALGVU010000274.1 GCA_025774545.1 bacterium
GTGCGCCGAGAACAACGTGAAGTCCTGCAGAGCCACGGTGCCGTCCCAGTTGTAGTCGAGGAGCGGGTCGGTGCCACCGTAACCAGCCGAGAAGAGCGTGAAGTCCTGCAGACTTACCTGGTCATCACCGTTGTTGTCGAAGGTGATGCACTCCAGGGTGTCACTGTCCGTCAGCACCACGGTGTAGACCTGCACACCGATCGTGATGGTGCCACTGATGGTCTCGTCACCCTGCACCTCGAAACGGATCTCGCCGTTGACATCGGTCTCCGCATCGACATGGTGGAAGGTGCAGTCGCCACCGGTCACCGTGAAGAAGAAGCTGCTGTACGGAATCCCCTCGATCGGGGTCGTATCAGCCCTCTTCGCAGTCACCGTGATGTACTGGTAGAGCGGTCCGTCTCCCGTGGGGCACGCCGCTCACGTCCGGGGCGATCCCCGCCCCACGGGCAGTCCGGTGCTTCTCATCGCAAGTACAGCCGAAGGGGCGGGAAGTTGGTGAGAATCGTGAGCTTACACCCGCCGGTTCAGTGGATTGACTGTTGACCCGCCGGCTGTGAGAGGGGACACTTGAGGCGCTGCATGACAGTCAGTCGCCAGGGCTCTCGACGGCCTCAGAGCCAGGGTCTTCGGATCGCGAGGGAAGCGACCCGAGGCTGATCGATGTCGGCGTCCTGTCGAGGCTCCCCATCGCCGGGACACGGCCCCACAGATCACCGGGTGCCGTGGCCCGTCCCGGATTCCCACAGTTCTCGAGGATCAGATTGCCCCAAACCATGGGGGGAGGTGCCATGTCCAGTACGAAGCTGTTGCCGCTGATCGTGTGTGCGCTGGCTCTGTGCGCTCTGGTGCTGACGCACGCGGACGCGCAGGCCCAGTTCGACGACCTCGTCAAGCAGGGCCAGAAGAAGGCCGAGGACGAGGCAGACAAGGCGATCGACGAAGCGCTCGAAGGAGAGCCCGAGTCGGCAAGCCAGGAGACGCCTTCGAAGACGCAATCGAAGGGCGAGCCCGGCGAAGGCGTCTGGCTGAACTACGACTTCGTTCCCGGAGCGCGCGCGCTGTTCTACGAGGACTTCAGCGCCGACAAAGTGGGCAACTTCCCGAGCAGGCTCACCTACGTGAAGGGCAACATGGAGGTGGCCGAGTGGCAGGGGAGGAGGTGGCTGCGCGCGTCGTCACGCAGCGACTTCGAGATCCCGCTGCCCGAGCTGCTGCCCGAGCGCTTCACCATGGAGTTCGAGTACTACACCGGCGGGAACTCCGGAGCCGCCGTGGTGCGTTTCGCAGACCCTTCTGAGGGGAAGCCCTACGCCGAGTTCCGCGCGCACCTCTCGGGCGTCAAGGGCGCAGGGGTGAGCTCCACGACCCGAACGGACGAACTCGAACTCAGCGACACGCCGTTCCAGTGTCGGATCATGGTGGACGGCGACTACGTCAAGGTCTACACGAACGAGAAGCGCACGGCGAACACGCCCAGCGCCGACCTGGGACGCGACCACGTCATTCGCGTGCACATGCCGGGGACGGGTTCCAATCCGGTCATGCTCACCGGTCTCCGCGTGGCGAAGAGCCAGTTGCGGATCTACGACGCGCTCGAGGCGAACCGTCGCGTCGTGCTCAAGGGGATCCTCTTCGCGGAGGATTCGGCGGAACTCCTTCCCGAGTCCACACCCACGCTCGAGGAGATCGCCGAGATGCTCGAGTCGCATCCCGACCTGAAGATCGTGATCGAGGGCCACACGGACGATCGCGGTGACGACGCGTACAACCAGACGCTGTCCGAGAAGCGAGCGCAGTCGGTCCGCGACTACCTCGTGAAGCGGCACGGAATCGACGGCGAGCGACTCACTGTGGAAGGCCACGGCGAGACGAAGCCGGCCGACACGAACGACACGCCCGAGGGTCGACACAACAACCGGCGGGTCGAGGTGGCCGTGCCCGATTGATGCGGATCGAGGAGATGCCCGAGCACGTCCCGGTACAACGAAGGGCCCGCTCACACGAGCGGGCCCTCTGTCTACTCCCTGCGCGCGTGCGTGTGCTAGCGGTAGATCCCCTTGATCGTGCCCCACGTCTCAGCTTCCACGGGGACGACGAGCTCGCAGTCGCCGTCCAGCGGAGTCAGGCGACCCGGGGGAGGCGCGCAGACGCCGAAGTGGCCCGAGAACCCGTGCGATGCGACCGACGCGACACACCAGTGGTCGATGTCGTAGTTGCAGTCCAGGGCGATGTCCGCGATCTCGCCGTAGGCGTGCGGAAGAACCGTGATCGTCCCCGGGCCACCGGTGTAGAGGTAGGTGATGCGGGCAGCGACGACGATCCCGTTACCGCCGGGAGACACGCACTCGGCCCCTGCGGTGACCTCCATGCCGTCACCCTCGACGTCGCCCAAGGGGATGCCGGGGAACCAACTCTGCTGCTCCAATAGGAAGCCCGCGAACGCCCTGTCGAACCTGAAGCCGACACGGAGCAGGCCTCCGCCCGGGCCGAACCTGTCGAAACAGACGTAGACGTGAAACAGCTCGCCCGGGGCCGGGCAGACCTCGTTGGTCCCGGAGCCATCCGGCTCGGTGTTGAGGAAGATCGCCAGGTTCGGGTTCTGGCCGGCGAACGCGGGAAGGGCGAGCGCAACGACGATCACAGCGATCACAAGTCGCTTCATGATTACGAACCTCCTTTCGCTGGTTCCCAGGGCGCGGGAGGATGGAGGGGAGGACCACGATATGACGAGGTGTCTGAGGGAGTCAGACGCCATCATACCAGCCGCGCGAGTGAGTGCCACCTGCTCTGCAGGATGGGGCCGCCGCGGTGCCGAAGAGCGGCGTGCGTCAGGTCAGGTCCACTCCTATTTCAGGAGCACCAGCTTCCGTGTCTCGATGAACTCCCCGGCTACCATCCGCACGAAGTACACCCCGCTCGGTAGACCGACCCCGTCGAGAACCGTCCGGTGATGCCCCGCATCAAGCTCTCGGTCCACGAGCGTCGCCACTTCGCGACCCGCGACGTCGTACACCTTCATCTCGACGTGCGTCCGCGCCACCACGGCGAACTCAAGAGTCGTCACGGGATTGAACGGATTGGGGTAGTTCTGACCGAACCAGTTCCTCACCGGGAGAAGACCCTCCTCCACTGCGTCGCCGTAGGGGTGGCCGAGGACATACCAGAAGCCGATCTCGTGCGTGGTGTTGGGACCGCTCACGACACCGATGCAGGTCTGACCCACCGTGACATGTCCCGTGTTGTTGGCGCCGCTCATCCGGCACCCTCCACGCCCTACCACCGAGTGCGGCATGACCACCTGCCCAGCGGAAACAAGAGGCAGGAGAAGCAGGATCGAGATCCCGACCGAAGCCAGGGCCATCTGTCTCATCCGTCCCTCCCTTCACTGATCGGTGTCATCAGGAGACACGAGGCAACAGGACTGTGCAGCAAACGCCCAAATCGCCTCCCTTCCCGCAAGCAGGCGCGCCAGCAGCGTTGTTGCTGTATGAGAGCCAGTCGACTCCAGCCGACATAGTAGCACTGTTTGGAGATCGACTCAAGATGCCAGCCGCCGTGCGCGCGCAAATGATCGTCACATCACTCAACGGAAGAAGCCGGTTGCCCTCGCGTGGCCGCTCGTGTCCCGGCACGGCTGCGTGGCGTGCGCGCCCGGGGTGAGAGGCCGTTGCGGGAGAGCGTGAGTTCCTTGAGTGGAGGCAGGAGCTTCGGCGCGCCGTCGCGCCCTGCCCGGTCGAGGGTCGTCCGGCGCCGGAACGAGAGTTCGAGGTGAGTCTCGTCGACCCCGCCGAGCAACAAGACACCCGGCCTCGCGGTCGGGTGTCGTTGCGCACTGCCTGGTGTCACCACGAGCGCTAGTTGAAAAGGGCCTTGATGATGGCCCAGCTCGTTCTCATCTCCTCAATGGCCGTGTCGGGCGAGTAGCTGACCCGCAGATACGGACGATCGGCGGGCTG
>JALGVU010000275.1 GCA_025774545.1 bacterium
ACTCCTTGTCCTTGAGGACGTCGATGTCGCCGAGCTGAGCCCTCCCGCCGTCGGAGTCCTGAAGTGTCGCGATCGTGCGCATGAGGGTCGTCTTCCCCGAACCGTTCGGCCCCAAGAGGCCGAACATGCCCGTCGGGATGGAAAGCGAAACGCCGTCCAGTGCGCGGACGCCGTTCGAGTAGGTCTTCGAGACGTTCTCGATCGTGAGTTCCATGGCTACCCCCCCAGCGGTGGAACACATGCGTTGCGTCGTGGCCGGTCACACTTGTCAGACACCGGCTCGGACCGATCGTTGTGGATGATCTCGCATGGCATAGGACCCCAGTCATGCGCTCGGTGATTCAGGAATCGCGGTGCGAGCGGCGGTCGAGCCGCGGCGCGTGAGACGCGGGCGGCGGTCGACCCGCGGCCCGTGCGGCCCGATCGGCGGTCGATCCGCGGCGCGCGGCCCGATCGGCGGTCGAAGCGCGGCGACCGCCCCGGAGCAACGCGAACGGCGCCGACGCGGCGGCCTCCTCAGCTTCATCGACCTCCCTTCAGCCACGCGCGGCGCACTCAACCATTGACTCCCGGTCAAATATGTGGTTTCCTTCTGTGTAACCCTGCAAGACAGACGATCGTGAACCCACGGCGCGCGAGCCCGCCCGTCACCTCCGCTCGTGCATCTCGCTGCTGCCCCGCGAGGGGCAGCGGAGGAAGGGAGTTGGTCGCCATGAGAGTTCGCGTCCTCACGGGTGCTCTTGTCCTCCTCGTCCTGGCCTGCCCCGCGACCGCACAGCAGCCCGACCCGGACAACTCGTTCGTCGTGTGGGAGGACCTGGCCTGCGGCGACTCCAAGGTGATCGTCTGTCCGCAGGGTGACGGGGACGGCTACCTGACCGTCAGGGTCAAGGACGTCGACAACGCCCCCATCGGCGGCGCCGCGGTGTGGGTCGTCTTCACCGGCACGTGCGACATGTCGATCTGTCCGCCCGTCTCCGCCACCACGAGCCCCACCGGCCTCGCGGTGCTCCCCATCCAGGGAGGCCTCGACGTCTCAGGGGACCCCGCGTGCTGCGAGGTCACGACGCGAGTGATCTGCCGGGGCGTCGAGATCCCGTGGCTCGGCACCGACGAGACGAGCGACACGCGGGAGTGGCTCTCGTACGACCTCAACGGGAACTGCATCTTCGACCTGGTCGACGAGCTGATCTTCCAGAGCGACTTCGCGACCGACGCCTGCCGCACCGACTACAACTGCGACGGCACGGTCACCACGAGCGACTTCATACTCTTCACGGCGCACGGCGCGCACGCGTGCACTCCCATCACTCCCGAGCCCGACGTCGACGTCTATCCGACCTTCCTCTCGTTCCACCTCATCGGCGACGGCATCGCCTACGGGGAGATCAGCATCGCGAACGTGGGGCAGCAGCCTGGTCACGACAGATCCGCGCAACGGCCACCTCTTCCCCGGCCAGGTCGCCACCGTCCTCGTCGCGGTCGACGCAACCGGCCTCCCAACGAGCGTCATGGACTGCATCCTCGAGGTCGTGAGCAACGACCCTGACGAGCCGGCAGTACCCGTGCACGTCCAGGCGGAGATCCAGATTCCGGACTTCGCCAACTCCTACGTCGAGTGGGTCGACCTCTGGTGCGCCGACAGGGTTCTCGTCTGCCCCGAGGGTGACGGGAGCGCCCTCTCCGTGTACGTGCGGGACGACCTGGGCTCGCCGATCAGGAGCGCCCAGATCGTTCCCTCCTTCGTCGGTTCCTGCGACCTGTGCGTCTGCGAGCCGATCGCGGCGGCCACGGCGTGGGACGGCACGGCGACGCTGCCGATCCGCGCCGGGCTCGATGCGACCGGAGGCCCGGACTGCTGCGAGATCGGGACGCGGGTCAAGTGCGCCGGCCAGCCTCTGAGGTGGCGGTTCACCGGCGGCGCGATCACCGACGTGCGCGAGTGGCTCTCGCCGGATCTGAACGGCGACTGCGTGGTGAACGAGCTCGACCAGATGATCTTCGCCGCCGACTTCGGAACCGACGCCTGCCGCACCGACTACAACTGCAACGGGTCCGTGGAGACGATGGACTTCGCCCTCTGGAATCCGCACGTCGGCCACGAGTGCGAGCCCGTCACGGGGATCGACGACGATTCGTCCGTCTCTGCGCCCGCCCTCGCGCAGAACTACCCGAACCCCTTCAACCCGTCGACCAAGATCGCGTTCACGCTCGTCCGGCCGGGCGAGGTGAATCTCACGGTGCACGACCTGACCGGGAGACCGGTCCGACGGCTCCTCGCCGGCTGGACCGACGCCGGCGATCACGCGATCGTCTGGGACGGAAGGAACGAGAACGGCGAGCCCGTGGCGTCAGGCGTCTACTTCTATAGAATGGAAACGCACGGACGTCTCGAGGCCAAGAAGATGGTGCTTTTGAGGTAGTTCGTTCAGATCGTCCTCGGCCGACGCGGCGAGGCGCACGTCACCCCCTGGCCCCTCTTCGTGCTTCGCCCAAGGCCGAGCGGAGCGGAAGGGCACAGCCATGACAACACCAAAGACCACTGCAGCGGCGATTGCACTCGCGCTCCTCGCTCTCGCCGCGACCGCCCCGACGGCCGCGGCGCAGGGACGGGCGACTCCGGACCCGGCGAACTCGAACTGCGAGTGGCAGGGCCTGGTGTGCGGCGATACGAAGGTGATTCTCTGTCCCGGCGGCGACGCCCCAACAGAGCTCCACGTGGCCGTGAGGGACTCTGCCAACAGCCCCATCGTCGGTGAGACCGTGAGGGTCGCGCACGCTGGTGTCGGTTGCGGTACCTGTTTCGACTCGTCAACCGGCGTGACGGATGTGAACGGCGAGGTCGTCCTGGCGCTCGAGGGCGGTCTCGACATGTGGGCAACGCTCGACTGCTGCGTGATATCGACGCATGTAACGTGCCTCGATGTGACGATCCCGTGGTGGGGCACGGCTGCTTCCATCGACACCAGGGAGTGGATCTCGTTCGACCTCACCGGCGACTGCGACGTGGGATACTGGGACAGCAGGCTCATCGACGACGACAACATCCTGGTGCCGCCGCCGTGCCGGACCGACTTCAACTGCGACGGCGCTGTCGACACCACCGACATCGCGCTCTTCGCAGTGCACTACGGCCATTGGTGCTATGGGTCCCACACCGAGCCGAGGGTCGACATCGCCCCTCCCACCCTCACGTTCGGTCTGCCTCACGGCACATCGTCCTCGCAGACGCAGACGATCTCGAACAACGGCTGGGTCGATCTCAGTTGGACCGCAACGACCGAGGTGCCCGAACTCACGGTCGTCCCGCCGAGCGGACTGGTCCCACCCAGCGAAACCACCAGTGTCGAGGTCGCGGTCGTTGCCTCGGCCGATCTCCCAGCTGGGAGCCACACCTGGGAGATCCTCTACGAGACCAACGACGTGCTCTATCCTGAGGTCGGGATAGCGGTGTATGTGACGATCGTGCCCGCCCCGATCCCCTGGCTCGAACCCGACTCGCTCGTCATCGAGGTCGGAGCCGGAGGCACCGAATGCGCGCCGCTCGTCATCGGCAACTCAGGCTCGGCCATGCTCGTGTGGACGACCTCCGACACGTGCGATTGGCTCTCCGCCGCACCCGCGGCCGGCGCGGAGCCGCCCGGCAGTTCCTCCACCTCCCTCGTCTGCGCGGACGCCGCGAGTCTCGCGCCGGGCGAATACGAGTGCACCCTGGGAGTCTGGACGAACGCGCCGGAGCGCCCCTGGACCATGGTACCGGTCTTCCTCACGGTCCTTCCGCCCGTGCCCGACATCGACGTCGACCCGTCGAGCCTCGGATTCCACATCGTCGGTGCCGGCACCGCCTGGGACGAGATCGAGCTCCACAACGTGGGATTCGCGAACCTCAGCTGGACGCTCACGGAGTCGTGTCCCTGGCTCGAGGCGACGCCCGCCGCCAGGACCACGCGCCCGGGAGGCACGCACACGATCAGCGTCGGCGCGAACAGCGCGGGACTCGCCACCGGCAGCTATCACTGCGACATCGAGATCGCGAGCGACGATCCGGATGAACCCCTGGTCACCGTGCCCGTCACGCTCGTGGTTCAGATCCCCGACATGGCGTATTCGCACGTCGACTGGATCAACCTCGGGTGTGCCGACAGGGCGTTCATCTGTCCGGAGGGCGACGGAAGCGCGATCGGGATCAGCGTTCGCGACGACGCGGATTCACCGATCCCGGGCGCGCAGATCGTGCCGCACTTCTCCGGAATCTGCGCGATGTGCCTGTGCGAGCCCATCTCGGTGATGACGGCCCCGGGAGGGACGGCGGTACTGCCACTCCTGGGCGGCGTCGACGCGTCTCCCGGACCCCCGTGCTGCCTGATCACGACGACCATGTCCGTGAACGGGCAGGCGATACCCTGGCTCGCCACGGGGAACCCGAGTGACTCGCGCGAGTTCCTCTCCCCCGATCTGAACGCTGACTGCGCAGTGGACGCCATCGACACCGCCATCATGAGTGCCGACTTCGGCACGAGCGCCTGCCGGACCGACTTCAACTGCGATGGCGACGTGAACCTGTCCGACGTCGCGATCATGGACGCGCACGTTGGACACGCCGGCGGGCCCCCCGTCACTGACGTCGGAGAGGACGCCGAGATTGCACGTGACGCATCAGCGCTCGAGCAGAACTACCCGAACCCGTTCAATCCGGTCACCACGATCGCCTTCACGGTCACGGAGCCGAGCGCGGTCGTCCTCCGCATCTGCGACGCGCCGGGGCGCGCGGTGACGACACTGATCGACGAGCGCCTCCCGGCCGGCCACTACGAGATCGTCTGGGACGGCAGGGACGAAGGAGGCGAGCGGGTAGGCTCCGGCGTCTACTTCTGCCGCCTCGAGATCGCGGGGCGGCCGGAGACGAGAAGAATGGTCCTTCTCAAATGACACGGCAGGGCCACCGCGCGAGCCCATCGCGTGTCGGGGGCCGCTCGAGGCACGATCAATGGAGGGGACCGGACGCAGCTCCGGTCCCTTCTGTCGTGTGGGGGGTCCGGCGCGCGATGCCGCTCGGCCCGCATTGCCGCCCGGATCCCGACTTGACACCCCCTGCTCCCACGGGCTACCGTGTGGGTGAGCGCCCCGCGAACCGGCCACAGCGAGCACGACGTGAGACGATCGAGTCCGACCGGCATCTGCTTCAACATCCAACGCTACTCGATTCACGACGGACCGGGGATCCGCACGACCGTGTTCCT
>JALGVU010000276.1 GCA_025774545.1 bacterium
CGCCGGGGTGATCATCGTGGCGCTCACGAGGAACCACGCGGTCCGCACTGCGGAGACGATTCGCACGAAACCGCTCAAGAGCCTCGGGATCGGGTTCATCGCGTTCATCTGCATCCCGATCGTGCTCATCCTGACGCTCGTGCTCGTGGTCACCATACCGCTCATGTTCGTGCTGCTCATGGCGTACCTCATCGCGATCTACATCGCGAAGTTCTACGTCGCGATCTGGCTCGGCAACCTGATGCTCGGCAGGAGCGGCAGGACGGACGTGTCGCCGATCCCGGGCCTCTTGCTGGGACTCATCCCGATGTACCTCCTCACGGCGATCCCCTACGTGGGGACCCTGATCGGGATCATCGTGATCTTCTTCGGCCTGGGCGCGCTGCTGCAGCGCAAGGAGACAGGGTTGGACAGGGCCTTCGAGCCGGCCCCGCCGCCTCCGAACGGACTTCCGACGTTCCCGGGGTCGTCGCCGGCACCGCCGGCCGCCCCGGCGCCGCCGCCGCCACCGGCCACCCCCGCGCCCCCGACCGGGTAAGGAGCAATCGATGGCAAGGAGGAACCTCGCCACCTCCACACAGGTCGATCCCCACAGGCTCGAGGCCAAGACCGTCGGTCTCTGGGCCCTGGCGAACAGCGTCGCCGGCCTCGGCATCGGCGCCGCCATCCGGCTCTTCGCCGAGGGCGACGTGTCGACGAGCTCGCTCATTCCCATGAGCGTTGTCTTCGCGAACGTCGTCGGCTTCGCGGCCGTGCTGGCCGTGAGGTACGTCCTGCCCCGGTACAGCGGATTCCCGGCGTACGTGCGGATACCGATGGCGGTCGTGACCCTCATCGCGGGCGGCGTCTTCGGGAGCGGCCTCGCGATCCTGGTCAACCCCATCGTCGTTCTCTACCAGATGCGCCTCGCGTTCATGGTCGTGACCGTGAACGGGGTCCTCGCGCTCGTCGTCGGGCTCGTGACGTACACGTACGAACAGATGCGGCGGCAGATCGAGAAGGACGCGTCGGAGCGCGGCAGGCTCGAGCACGAGATGAGCGTCGCGAGGGACATCCAGATGGAGCTCCTCCCGAAGAGCTTCCCTGCCGTCGACGGCATCGACATGTTCGCGTTCACCGTACCGGCCCGACACGTCGGCGGCGACTGCTACGACGTCATCGACCTCGGTGACGGCTGCCTGGCGATCACGATCGGCGACGTCTCTGGGAAGGGCACGCCCGCCGCGATCCTCATGGCGAACGTCCAGGCGGCGGTGCGGGCGCTCTCCGAGAGCGGCGTCCCGGCGGGCACGCTGATCGAGCGGGTCAACCGCCTCGTTCACGGCTACACGGAGGACAGCGTCTTCATCACGTTCTTCTACTGCGTCCTCGACACGAACACGGGCGACGTGACGTACGTCAACGCCGGCCACAACCCGCCCTGGGTCCTTCGCCGGAACGGCAGCTGCGAGCATCTGACGGACGGAGGGCTCGTGATCGGGATCATGCCGGGCGTCTCGTACGAGGAGGGCCACGTTCGCCTCTCGCCCGGCGACGACCTCGTCCTCTACACGGACGGCATCACCGAGGCGACGAACGTCGAGGACGAGATGTTCGGCGAGGAGCGGCTCGAGGAGCTTCTGCTCCAGCACCGGCACAGCTCGGCGCGCGAGATCGAGGAACACGTCTACACGAGCATCAAGGACTTCGCCGCGGGCGCTTCCCAGGCGGACGATCTCACGATGGTCGTCGTGAAGATGGTCGGGGAGGCGGCCGACGAAGGCACGTTCACGAGTTCGGATTCCCCCCAAGAAGCCATGGGCGGGCCCTCTGCCGCGCGAGGTGCGTCCGACATGGGCGCCCTGCGAGGGCCCGCCGTGGCTGCAGTCCGGAACCAGGCTCGCGCTCAATGATCCGCTCTCGGCAGACACCCTGTCCACGTCAGGCGGGCCGCTCGCGTCGAGCGGCCCGCGCCGCGCCGGTCCCGGACGCCGCCGCTCTGGGGGCGCCCGGCGGAGCGCTCCGGGCGCGCCGCGGGAACGACGGCCGGGCGATGATCCAGGAAGGGAGAGGAATATCTTGCGTTGGTTGATCGCACTCATCGGAATCGTGTCCGTCGCGGCCCAGGCGGCCGCCGCGGATCGTCTCTCGGACCCGTACGACGTACTGAACGAGCACTACGATGCGGTCGGCGGCTTCGAGAAGCTCAGGGCGGAGAAGACCGTCCACTTCGAGGGGACCTTCGAGGTCGCGGGACTCTCGGGGACCATCGAGTACTGGGGCGTCTCGCCCGACAAGAGCCGCATGGAGCTCGATCTCGCGATCATCCGGCAGATCGAAGGCGACAACGGCGAGATCAGCTGGACCGTCGATCAGAACGACAAGCTCCAGATCGTGCGCGATGAGGCCGCCCTGAAGAGGCGCGAGGTCGAGCTCCTCAAACGGGCGTACGAGCATCGCGACCCGGGCTCGGCCACGTTCGACGTCACGCTCGAGGGGGTCGAGCCCGTCGACGGCATCGAGTGCTACGTGGTCAGGACGTCCAACGCGATCAACGACGACTACGTCATCGAGTACTTCAACGTCGAGAGCTTCGTCATGGAGAAGTCGGTGAGCGCGACGTCGGATCAGGAGATGCACACGCGCTACTCCGACTACCGTGAGGTCGAGGGGATTCTCCGTTCGTTCCACCAGGAGATGGAGATGCTCCCGATCCCGCAGTCCCAGACGCTCCACATCACGGAGTACGACGTGGGAATCGAGATCGATCCCGCGCTCTTCGATCCTCCGGAACAGGACGTCAGGGACTTCGCGTTCGTCGACGGCGGGACCGGCGTCGACGTTCCCTTCCAGTTCATCGAACGGCACCTCTTCGTGCCCGTCACGATCGACTGCCGCGAGAGCCTCTGGGTCGTCGACACGGGCGCGAGCATGACCTGCATAGACAAGGGCTACGCCGAGGACCTGGGTCTCGAGGCCCACGGCGACGTGAAGGGCGCGGGAGCGAACAACGCCGTCGACGTGTCGTTCGCCACGCTGCCGCCCTTCACCGTGCCGGGGATCCGTTTCGAGGAGCAGACCGCCGCGGTGCTCGAGATCAGCGAGCTCTTCCGCCGGACGGGGGGACTCGAGATCGGCGGTATACTCGGATACGACTTCCTGTCACGGTTCGTCACGCGGGTCGACTACGCGAACGAGATGTTCTCCTTCTACGACCCGGCGACGTTCGAGTACGAGGGCGACGGAGTCACTCTCGACGCCCCACTCCGCGGGGGGACGTTCACCGTGCCCGTCGTCGTCGACGGGGAGCACGGCGGGACGTGGTCGGTCGACCTCGGGGCCGGCGGGACGGCGTTCCACTACCCGTACGCCCGGGAGCACGGACTCCTCGACCGGGACGCCCTCGACGCCGTCGGGTTCGGCGCCGGTGGCAGGGTGGACAGGCGATACTCTCAGTTCGACGAGATCGAGTTCGCGGGGTTCACGATCGACGACCCGCGCATCTCGCTGCCGATCGACGAGCCCGTCGGAGCGTTCGGGTCGAGCGAGATCACCGGCAACCTCGGGAACACGCTCTTCCGCCACTTCGTTCTCACGCTCGACTACGAGCGCCAGCAGGTGATCGTCGAGAAGGGCGACAACTTCGGGCACGACTTCCCGGTCGATCGCACCGGCCTCCAGCTGTGGCTGGGCGAGGGCGACGTCATCGAGGTCTTGGCCGCGTCGCCCGGCACCCCGGCAGACGAGGCGGGCTTCGAGGTGGGCGACGTCATCGGTACCGTGAACGGGATCGCCGTCGAGCGATTCGACGGGATCAGAGCGCTTCGGGAGCTGGGTAGGGAGGAGCCGGGAACGAGCTACAGGATCGGCATCGTCCGCGACGGCGCCGAGAAGGAGATCACACTCACGCTCGACGAGCTCTTCTAGCCGCACGACGAAGCGGGGGC
>JALGVU010000059.1 GCA_025774545.1 bacterium
GACCCCGCTTGTGGCGCCGGCGGAATCGATGCCTGCCGGAGCCCGCCTCGTGCGCGCTGCACCACGGCGGCGCGTCCACCGTCTCGACGATGATCTTCTCCGCCTCGGTCCGCCTGAGCGTGACGTGGGTGCCGCCGATGCAGTACTCGATGGGGCTTCGGAGTGGAGCGTGCTTGATGACGCGGACGCGAGTGCCCTTGACGAAACCCATGTCGAGGAGTCTTCGTCGAAAGGCGCCCTCGCCCTCGACGTCGACGACGCGTGCGCGGTCGCCGGGCGCGAGTGAGGTGAGGGGGACTGGCTCCTGCTTCTTCATCCGCGTGACCTCTCGCCGCTGCCCTCGTCCGTCTCGAGCGTGCTCTTCTCGCACTTCTCGACGAACGGACACTCGGCGCAGCCCGGCGATTTCTGTGCCGCCGCCCTCCTGACGGAACGCCGGATCATTCGCGCGAGCGCGGCGACGGCGACGATCAGGATGACTCCGAGAGCGATTCTCTCCATGGTCTAGTCGACGCGCTCCTCGCCGGCGGTGCGTCCCGCCTCGAGCTCCGGGTGGCTGTCCAGGAAGCGGACGAGCTGCGCGAGCGTGTCCTGCGAGAGCCCGTGCTCGAGCCGGCACGCCTCCTGATCGGCCGTCTCGGTGTCGACCCCGAGGACATCGTGCAGGAAGCGGAAGAGGACGGTGTGCGTGCGGTAGACCCTCGCCGCACGGAGCCTTCCCTGCTCGGTGAGGACGATCTTGCCGTAGCGTTCCTGCCTCACGAGACCTTCGTTCTTGAGCTTCCCGATCGCCGACCGCGCCGTCGGTATCGTAACATCTCTGTCAGCAGCGACTTGCGAGACTCCCACCGTGTCGTGGCTGAGCGACAGCAAGTAGATGGTCTCGAGATAGTCGGCCGCGCGCGCGGTAAGCATGATCCCTCTCAGAAAGTAAGGCTACTCTTACTTTAGCAAGAAGGGGGCCTGGTGTCAAGCCCCGTTGCGATTGGGAGTCGTGTCTGTGGAGGAGGCCCGCGCTAGGACACGACGGCCGACGCCGTCGCGTCGAACGGGTTCGTCCGCACGGCGAGGGAGAAGAGGTAGGGGTAGTTGTCCTTGAGGTGCTTCATGTAGTCGAGCCACTCGTCGACGAGCGCTGAGTACGCGCGCACGACGTCGCCGGTGAGGTGCTTGAGGTCGGACTCGGGGAGCCGCGAGAAGTCCTGGCGGCTGGCCAGCTCCTCGGTCAGGTGGAAGACGGCCCGGAGGAGCTCCGTGAACGACTCGTGCTCGAGGAGGTTCGGGTTCTCGAGGAGGCGGAGCATGAAGTCGCGGCGCTCCGCGAGGAAACGCTTCAGGTGCGGCAGGTCGATCTTCGCAAGGTCGATCTCGTAGCGGCGCTTCCGCAGGCGCGAATCGACCTCTCGGTACTCGCTGTCGCTCCAGTCGGCGTCCATCACGAGGTCGTTCCGAACGGCCTCGAGGTCCGGGTCGGCGTCCGACAGGAGAGCGAGGAGCTCGCCGCCCTCCTCGCTGAAGAACGCTCCGATCACCATGTTGAGCTTCTCGAGCCGGCCTCTCTTCTCACGCGCGCCCAGGAGTCGGTGGATGATGAGCGTCACGAGGAGCACCTCGATGGGCACGAACGCGAGGTGCCCCACCAGGAACACGAAGATGTGGTGCGCATCGCGGAAGATCAGGTAGTGGATGAAGTAGATGACGACCGAGCAGATGATCAGCGCGATGCCGAGGGTGACGAGCCAGTTCGGGCGCTTCATGTGGTGTCTCCGGAGTTCGTCTCCGCCAAGGAGTGACGTCCCCGCTCGCGTCGGGATCCCGGCGCTACCGCGCCGCGGAACCGCCCGCGACGAGCCGCGCGCGTTCCCAGTCGCTTCCCGCCACGCAGATTCCCGCGGCGGCCCCCCTCATCGATAGAGCGACTTGATCCGTCCCCACGACGCTTCCTCGACGGGCGACGTCGTGCAGGCCTGATCGTGCGATCCCATGTGAACGGTCCAGGGGTTCCCGCCCGAGAGACAGGGCGAGTTCGCCGCGAGACCGAGATCGTCGGCCGTGACGTCGCAGAAGAGGGGATCCTGTGTGATGATGTTCGTGGGGCTCCCGCAGACGTCATCGCCGCCGGCGTTTCCGTAGACGCACGAGTTCATGATCGTCGGATCGCACGTGCCGTCGCAGCTGATCGCGCCCCCGTTCTCGGAGAACGCGAGGATCGAGCGGCTCACGAAGGGCGACGAGTTGTCGACGAGGTAGATGGCGCCTCCCTCGGGCGCCGAGTTGGCCGAGAACGTGACGTTTGTGAGCATTGGCGAGCAGTCGTCGTCGCAGGATAGCCCGCCGCCGTACATGAGTCCTGAGTTTCCCACGAACGTCACGCGGTCGAGCTCGGGCGAGGACCGCCAGCAGTACATCCCGCCGCCCTCGCGTCCGGCGACGTTCCCGGAGAAGACGACGTCCGCGAGCGACGGGGGCGCGTCGCTCCCGCAGTAGATTCCGCCGCCGCGGCCGGGGCCGCTCGTGGCCGTGTTCTCCGTGAACGTGGCGTTGCGGATTCTCGGTGAGGAACCCATGCTGCAGTACATGCCGCCGCCGTTGTACGCCGAGTTCCACAGGAAGGAGACGTTCCGCACGATCGGGGAGGCGCTGTTGTTGCAGTAGAGCCCGCCGCCGTTCCCGCCGCCCAGGATCCTGTTCTCCTCGAGCCTCAGGTTCACGAGCTTCGGGGACGCCCACTCGCAGCTGATGCCGGCGCCCGACGAGTTGACGTCCGTGAAGAGGCCGCGCTTGATCAGGAAGCCGTCGACGACGCACGTCGAGTCCTGCGCTCCCAGAAGGAAGCGTATGCCGCGGTGGCCGGTCTCGTTTCCGCAGTCGATGACGGTCTCGCCGGGGCTCTCGGGCGTGCCGCGGAGCACGATCCGCTTCGACCCAAGAAGGAGGTCGCGGTTCCCGTCACCCGCGTAGGTTCCCGGCGCGACGAGCACGGTGTCCCCGTCGCTCGCGGCGTCGATCCCCTCCTGGATGGTGTCGAAGTCGCCGCTTCCGTCCCAGGCGACGTCGTGGATCACCGCTTGGGCGTGCGGCGCGGCACAGGCGAGCGCGAACACGGCGGCCGTGACGGCGAGAACGGGGCTCCATCTCACAGGGGGCCTCCTCGTGAAGGTGGTGCGTCCGGATTCGCGGCGCGGTGCGGGCGGCTCGCAGCTCGCGCACCTCCCGGTTCCCGCGCGCCTTCCGCTACCCGCGCGCCTCCTGGAGCGCCCGGTCGACCTCACCGATCTTCGCCTGCTGCCCGAGCCAGTACTCGGGATCGCGCTGCGCGTCCAGCTCCTCGACCGTCTTCCCCTGCTGCTCGACCCACGTGTAGTACTTGAGATTGAACCAGCTCTGCTTCGCGTGGCGCGTGCCCTCACGGAACCAGTCGGTCGCAGCGCCCTGGAAGATCGACACGAGCCGCACGGCGGCCTCGGTCTCGTCCATCGCTCCGTACGTCTCGGTGAGGCCCTTCATCACGGAGTGGTAGCGGTCCATCGTGTCGGTTGCCACGGTGAAGACCGTGTCGGCAGCTCCAAGTCCGTAGAACTTCGCGGTCTTGATCGCCGCGAGGACGTTACAGACGCCCGAGATCCCCATGATCTCGGACATCTCGCGGATGCTCCCCTCGGGCACACCGTAGCGGTCCGCCATCGTCTTCCACCCCGCCTCTTCCGTGAGGAGCTGCAGTCCCTTCTTGCTCTCGATGTCGTCGATGCACGCGATCGCGTCCATCTCGAAGACGTTGTGGATCCACGTGACGTGCTTGTCGCCGATGCCCTGGATGTCGTGACCGCCGTACCCGTTCCAGTAGAGCGTCGGGCACTGGATCGGCTCGACGCCGATCGTGAGCGCGTCGTGGTACTCGTGCTTGATCCGTTCGGCGGCCGCGATCGTGCCCGCCGATCCCATCGCGGACACGAAGGCCGCGATCTTCCCGTTCCCGATGCCCCGCGCGGCCAGATCGCGCGCGACCTCGATGCACGAGTTCCCCGTGCAGTGGTAGTGGAAGCGGTAGTTTCCGAACTCCTCGAACTGGTTCATGATCCTGTTCTTGGGGTCCTTCCGGAGCTCGTTCGCTTTGTCGTAGATCTCCTTGACGTTGCTCTCGCAGCCGGGCGTCTTGATGTAGGCGGCGCCGAGCCACTCGATCTGCTCGAAGCGCTCCCTGCTCATGAGCTCGGGCAGGATCACGAGCGACTCGAATCCCATGCGCGGACCGACGTACGCGCCGCCGATCCCGTAGTTCCCGGTCGACGGCCACACGAGCGTGTGGACCCCGGGCTCGATGTCGCCCTCGATCTGGTGCTCCATCGTGACGGAGTAGGTCGCGCCGACCTTGTGGCTCCGCGTCGGGAAGTCCTTGCTGTAGAGGACCGCGATGTTGGCGTCGATCCCGGTGAGCTCCTTCGGGAGAACGACGTGGTAGATTCGGCCGTCGACGTTCCTCCACGTGATGTTGTAGAGGTTCCAGGGGCTCAGGGGATCGTCCTTCGCGGCAGCGAGCGCCTTCGCGCGCACGCCGGGATCGATCCGATCGGGATAGAGCATCTCGTCGAAGGTCGGTCCGTACACCAGTTGCTTCCCGGTCATCGCTCCTCCTGATTCGTGTGCCGGCGTCCCGCCGCACGATGGCGCCGGTGTCCTGCTGCATGTCTCGCCGGTGTCCTGCTGCATGTCGGCGCCTGCGCCTCGCCGCATGTCGAGGCCCGCGCCCTGTTACATTTCGGCGCCCACGCCCGGCTACATGTCGACGTGGATCTCGAGAACGTCGCCGTCCTCGACCACGTGGTCGCGGTCGACGACCTGCCCGTCGAACTTCCCGGATCCCCAGACGCGAGCGAACTTGAGGTTGTCGCCGAACTCGCGGTGGATCTTCCTCGCGACGTCGATCACCGTGCTGCCCCTCGGCACGATGAAGGGCTTCTTCATCTCGGCCTTCTTGCCCGGGATCTTGCTGTAGATCCGGACGACGTCGAGGAACTCGTAGAGCGCCTTCTTCATGGCGGGGACGCCTTCCCCCGCCTCCGCCGAGATCGCGATGATCGGGAACTCGTCCCCGATGATCTCCTTCAGGAACTCGAGGTTCTCCTCGGCGGAGGGCCCATCGAGCTTGTTCGCGACGATCATGGTCGGTTTGACGTTCCTCGGAAGCTCGGTCTCCTGGGGATCGTGGATCCGCGTCAGTCGGATGCCTTTCTCCGCGAGCGTCTCGCGAACGAAGACGAGCATGTCGACGCAGTCGTCGGACGAGAGATCGACGACGAGAAGGGCCGCGTCGGCGTTCCGGATCATCTCCGGAAGCCACGTCTCCGTGTGGTCGGGTGAGAGCGGCGGGAGATCGATGAGCTCGATGTAGATGTCGTCGTACGGCATCATCGCCGGGAGCGGGAGCCGCGTCGTGAAGGGGTAGTTGGCGACCTCGGGGGTCGCGTTGGTGGTCGCCGCCACGATGGCAGACTTCCCGACGTTCGGGCTCCCGATGAGGACGACCTGTGGCGCTTCGTCCTTGGGGATGTGGTACGATGGTCCCCTGCGGCCGGTCTTCGAGGGCGCCTGCTGCTCGGCCTTGAGCTTCGAGAGCCGCCGCCTGAGATCCGCCCGAAGCTTGTCCGTGCCCTTGTGCTTCGGGATGATCGCCATCATCTCCTGGATGGCCGCGATCTTGTCCTCGACGGTCTTCGCCTCTCGGAATCGTCTCTCGGCCGCCTTGTAGTCGGGGGGTAGGTTCGCTGGCATCGGTCGGGTGTACCTCCGTAAGGACTTGCTCTTCGAAGGAAGTCTAGCGCACGCGGCCGCGCGCCGCAACCCGCGGGGGCTCGAGGGAGTCAGGTAGGACATGCTGAGCGGACGAATCAGAGGAATCACGGGAATCACACGCCTCGCGCTCGCGGGGCTTCTCCTCGCCTCGGCCCTCGCTGGCTGCGACTGGGAGGGCCGGAACGAGATCGCGCTCCGGAGGTTCCCGTACCCCTACGAGGCGGGAATCGCCCTCGTGGGCGACCTCGCCCCGGGCGCGGTCGTCCCGGACGGCGGCCCGCTCGCGGCCCGAGGAGTCCGGTTCGTCGACGGTCGGGAGGTCGTCCACACGATCGGCCAGGACTCCATCTCATCGCTCGTGGATCGGGGGCGGCAGCTCTTCGAGTTCGTGCGATACGGGTTCGCGCACGGGGTGTGGCGCCCAGACTCGTTCTTCGGGAATCGCCTCGTTGAGCCGTGGAACGGCGGGCCTGAGACGGGCCCCTGGAGCAGGGAGCGCGAGGGTGCTCAAGAGACCGGGGGTCTTCCGCCGGGCGGCCGCGGGGTCTATTCGTTCAAGACGTACGTGGGACGATGGGGGAGGATCCCCGGCCTCGGCTCCGATCTCCTGGACAGGCAGCTGTCGGAGGTCCTGCTCTACGAGCTCAGGGCCAAGACGGGAACGATGCTCCTCGAGGCCCACCTCGGGGACGACGCGGGCGCTGTGCCGGCAGTTCTCTCGGCCCTTCGGACGCTCAGGCAGGAGCACGAGGAGGGGCGCATCTACGTCACGACGGCCGGGCGCCTCCTGGCCGGGAACCTCATCCACCGCTCGCTCGAGTGGGAGGCGGACCGGAAGGACGGGCGCGTCGACATCCGGATCCTCACCTTCACAGACGAGACGGGACTCTCGTGGATCCCGGCGATCGACGAGCTCCGCGGAGTCACGTTCTACACTCCGCTCCCGGAGAACACGCGCATCCTCATGGGAGACACAGAGATCGGGGGGATTCTCGTGAATCCCCCCGACAAGACGCGTCGTGCCAGCGTCAGTGTTCCTCTTCTGGATTCGGGCTTCCCCGAACGCTACCTGGTCGAATCTCGGTGAAGAGCGTCGAGCCCCACTCGCGGATCGTCCGCGCCGTCGGCCGGTAGGCGTCGGTCAACGCCCCGACGCGGCGCCGGTGTCACCCGCGCCGCCGTCAGCGGTATGTGGCTTTGATTCGCCCCCAGGACGTCTCCTCGACCGAGCTCGCCTCGACGTCGCCGACCAGGCCGTTGTCGCGCGAGTCGCGCGGCTCTGCCCCGGCCTCGGCGAGCACCGCGATGAGCGCGTTCTGCGGCTCCATCTCGGTTACGCTCGCCGCGAGGTGCCTGGTCTGGGTCGTCCCGCTGTTGACCGACTGGGGCGGGACGACGTTCCCGGATACGTAGACGGGCCCGGAGTCTCCCGTGATGATGATGGCGTCGCTCACGTCGCTGCTCGGCCCGGGGGCGTAGTAGTTGCCGACGATGTTGCCCGACGCCCCGATGCGGAAGCGCGTGCCGTAGTTCCCCGCCCAGTTGTAGATGACGTTGTTCACGAAATCCACAACGTGGGTGTCTTCCTGGACCTGCGGGTTCCGCTCGTCGCCGTGGACGAAGAGATTGTGGTGGAGCGAGAGGTTGTAGCAGTCCGTCCGGAGCAGGCAGTTCTTCGCCGTGTCGCCGATGATGCACCACTGGACCGTGATGTCGTGGGATTCGTTCGAGATGTCGAAGTTCCCGTCGCCCGCTCCCCGGAAGGAGCAGTGGTCGATCACGATGTTGTAGTTGTTGTACCAGATCCTGACGTTGTCCCCCGTGTCCGGATCGGGCGCGTCGTCCACGCGGATGTGGCGAAAGATGACGTCGTGGGCGTCCCGGATGCTGACGAGGCAGCTCTCGACGCCGCCGTGGGCCGGCCGGATCGTGATCCCCGTGCCCCCGGCCGTCGAGCCGTCGATCGTGAGGTGGTGGACGTTCCGGATCTCCAGCGTGTTCTGAAGCAGGATCGTGCCGGAGACGGCGAACGAGACGTCGCGGTTCGAACTCGACACCGCGTCCCGGAACGTGCCGGGACCGGAGTCCGCGAGCGAGGTGACGACGTATGGCGTGCCGGCGGAGCCGCCGGGAGTGTCGGAACCGAATCCCTCAAAGGGTCGCTCTCGCGAGGCGGAGTATCCCGTCTCGACGCCGAGGTCCACGATGCTTCCGGGGACCGGCGCGAGGACGAGCAGGCAAGCCACGCTAGCGATGAAAACAAAACGCATGCTGCACCTCCCTAGTCTGCGTGACCCTAATTGCGGGCAACTTAACATCTCTTGTGCTCGAGCGCAAGAGCATCTGAAACAGTCGGTCGCCGTGCTTAGATTGACGAGAGCAAGAACTGCGCCCGGTAAACGATGAGAGGTTTCGCGGGCGAGGGTCAGCCGTTCGCGGAGCGCGCTTCCGCGGAATCTCGTTCTTTGGGCGGCGCGTTCGTGATAAAATGGTCAGGAAGGAGGGATAGCGGCAGCGGTCGGACGACCACCGCTGTTGCAGGGTGGAGCATCTGTCGAGCCGTATGTTACACAGTGTGCTCTGTGTCAAGCGTCCCCGTTCTGCGGGGGACGCACGCCACCCGCTCAGCGTTCGACAACGAACCGGCGGCACCCGCTCACTCCGCCAAGGGAGGCATCGTGCGTCTGACCCTCACAGTCCTTTCGGTCCTTCTCGTGATCCCGGTCGCATCGAGCGCCGGGGTCGTTCGCGTGCCCGACGATTTCGATCGCGTCGCGGCGGCGCTCTACGCGGCCGAGCCGTACGACACGGTTCTCGTCGCGCCGGGCGTCCATCCCGTCAACGTCGAGTGGCCGGACACGCCAGGACTCAAGCTCGTGAGCGAGGCGGGGCCTGAGGTGACGATCCTCGATGGCGGCGACAAGGTCCAGGTGATCGGGATCTACACGGGAGCCGACACGACGACCGTCGTCTCGGGATTCACGATCAGGAAGGAACGCGCCGAGGGCGTCTGACCGTGGTGCTCCGGCGGCGGGGTCCGCTGCCTCAGCTCCTCTCCGATGTTCGAGGACAACATCTTCACAGAGAACTTCGCCGGTCTCCACGGCGGAGCGTTCTTCAGCGAGAACGGCTCTCCCGTCATCAGGAACTGTGAGTTTCGGAAGAACCTCGCCGGCGAGGGGGCGGCCGCCTACTTCATCGGTGAGTCCGATCCCGTCATGGTCGGCTGTCGGATCGAGATGAACACGGCGGCCGGCATGGGGGGCGGCGTGGTCGCCGATCTCTTCGCGAGCTTGACGATCAGGGATTGCTCGTTCGACAGGAACACGGCGGCGAGCGGCGGCGCGGTCGCCTTCGCAGCGGCGCCCGGCGTCATGGAGGACTGCTGGGTGACCGACAACTTCGCGACCTTCGGCGGCGGGATGGCGATCATGAGCGCCGAACGCGTCGAGATCAACCGGGTCGTGTGCGAGCGTAACGAGGCCGAGATGTACGGGGGAGCGATCTACTCGTCCGACGCCGTCTTCCGCATCGAGGGTGGCACGATCGCGGACAGCCAGGCCGGAATGGCCGGAGGAGGCTGCTGGTTCATGACCTCGGACGCCGTCATCGCCGGGACGTCGATCGTCCGGAACGCCTCTGTGGGCGCGACCGGCGGGATCGCGCTCGACACCACGACGCTCTCCATCACGGGCGGAGAGATCTGGGGGAACGACGTCGCGATCAGCGTGAGCGGTGATCCCGTCGAGACCGTGGACGCTCGCGGGAACTGGTGGGGCGACGACACGGGCCCGTACCACCCGACCCTCAATCCGGGCGGCCTCGGCGACATCGTGGCTGACTCGGTCCTCTTCGATCCGTGGATCGTCTCCTCGGGCGAAGAGGAGCATCTCTCTCGCCTCTCGCTTGAGAGCATCTTCCCGAACCCAGCCGCGGCATCCACGACGGTCGCGTTCTCCGTCCCCTTCGAAACGCGGGGGAGCGTGCGGGTGTTCGATGCCGCTGGTCGCCACGTGGCGACCCTGGCGGACGGGACGCTCCAGGCCGGGCCGCAGTCCCTTCGATGGGACGGTCGCGACTCCCGCGGCGTCCCGGCGTCGCAGGGCGTCTACTTCGTCCGGATCGAGGCGGGGGGCGCGTGGGACGTAGGCAGGATCGCGCTCGTGAGGTAGGGAGCGCCGAGCGCTCCGGCCCGTTGGCTCGGCGGGCTCCGTTCTGACTTACAGTGAATGTCCCTTCCTTCGCGTGAGGAGGGGACATTTTCTCGTTGCAGTCAGAGGGGACATCCTCGCGCTGCAGTCAGAGGTGACGCTTTCGCGCTGCAACTGGAGGGGACACAGTCTGGTTGCAGTGACGAGGATCCGGACGACCCTTGACTATCTCGCAGCGTGACCGCTATGGTTGCAGGACGCGCGGGCGGCCGGGTGGACCGGACGACGATGGGTGTCGCCCCGAGAGGAACCGCGGCCGCCCCTGGGTCGGCCCGGACCGGCGGGGAGGGTGCCCTGGCAGACGCCGAGAGACCGAGGCTCGAGAGAAGCAAGGTCCAGCACGCGGGCCTCGTCTTCATCATCGGAAGCGTCGTGATCCTCGGGGTCACGGTCGCGCTCACGACGGGCGAGGAGACGTGGCGCGGGATGGTGGCCTTCGGCGGGTGGTTGGTCGCCCTCCTCTTCGGCGTCGAGTTCCTCAGGATGGCCCTGGAGGCACTCGGGCTCCTCGTGCTCGTGAACGGCACCCAGGACGAGAAGATCACCCTCATCGAAGCCCTCGAGCTGACGCTCGAGGGTTACTTCGTCGGCCAGCTCATCCCGATCTCTGCCGCCGGGGTTCCCTACCAGGGCTTCCTTCTCACCAGGAAGGGCGTCCGCGCCGGGTGGGCGACCGCCGTCGTCCTCGTGAAGGCGTTCGTCCCCGGCGTCTTCTTCTTCGCGGTGCTCCTCGCGACGGTCGTGATCGTGGCGTTCGGCTGGGAGGGAACTGAGGCGTCGCTCACCTTCCTCAAGGTGGTCGCCCCCGTCTCCGCCGTGCCGATCGGGCTCATCGTGTCCCTGCTCGTGATCATGCTCAAGTATCCCCAGTTCTTCGACCGCCTCGTGGATCGCGTCGCCGCCTTCCTCGCGTCCAAGCTCAGCGGGAGGGCCGCCGAGCGGGTCGAGGAGGGGCGGGTCCGCATGGAGGAGGAGTCCCACGTGTTCCGGGCCGCCCTCACGGCCCTCGGACGGCACAAGCGCTGGGCGCTCGCCTGGGGAGTGCTCCTCGTCGTCCTCGCGTTCGTCGCCGAGTTCATGGTGGCCGTGATCATCATGCGGGGCTTCGGCTACCGCGGACCGATTCTGGGACCGCTCATCCTCCAGTGTCTCCTGAAGCCGATCCTCTTCGCCTCGCCGACCCCGGGGTCGCTCGCCGTGGGAGAGGGTGGATACATCGGGCTTCTCGCCGCGTACCTGCCCGGCCACTTCGTGGGCGTCTCGCTCGTCCTCTGGCGGCTCGTCGTCTACTTCGTCCCGATGCTCATCGGCGGGATTCTCGTGGCGAGGCGCATCGGGCGGAGCCCTTCCGGCGCGGCCGAAAGGGCGCCGTCGTCAGGATAAACCGCTTGACCCTCCTTCGACGCCGGTGTATAGTCCCATTCGATAGAGGGGGCGCCGACGGCCGGCTGAATCGCCGACCCGCGCAGCGGCAGACAGACGCTTCGAGTCGGCTCCTCTCACGTGAACACTGCTTCTCACGCTGTGGACTCCGACCTTCAGCTCGCGGATGCCCCGCTTCAAGCAGCCGGGGCATGCCTTCGCCAGGACATTGCATGGGTCTGATGCTACGCCGTCGCGATCAGCGGCCAGCGCACACTCCACGGCCGACCGGAACCCCTCGAGACGTCTCTGCGCCCGCGGCCGACGCCTCCTACGAGATCGTCTCTAGGCTCAGGGGGCGCCGCAGGACCTTCGAGTCGACCGGCGGGCTCTTCTCCAAGGACAAGATCGCGAAGTCGACCCGCTTTCTCATCGAGCGGATCAACCCCAGACCTGGCGACCGCATCCTCGACTACGGTTGCGGATACGGGGCCGTGGGCATCGCACTCGCCGACTCTGCGCCCGACCTCGAGATCGAGATGGTCGATACCGACATCCGCGCCGCGAGATTGGCGCTGGACAACGTCGCCGCGAACGGGGTCGCGAACGCGCACGTCGCGCTCGATCACACGCTGAACCGTTTCCACAACGGCCACTTCAACATCATCGCTCTGAATCCTCCCGTCGACGACGGCACCGAGGCGATTCTCGAGATGATCGAACGCGCGCAGTCGAAGCTGAGACACGGCGCGCACCTCTTCCTGATCGCGAAGGTGCGGCGCGGGGCGAAGACCTACATGCGGAAGCTCAACGAGACGATCGGGCCGTCGAAGGTGCTCATGCGGTCGGGCGGCTACTGGCTCATGCGCGCGGCGCGGAGCCCGCTCCGTTCGGTCGACGCGATCGATCTCGACCGGTACGAGCACATGATCGAGACGGAGCTTCGAGGGCGCAGGTATCGCTTCCGCACGCGAGCCGGGATCTTCTCGCGGAAGGAGATCGATGAGGGCACGCGTCTCCTGATCGACACGATCGACCTGAGCCCGCGGCACTCGGTGATCGACATCGGGTGCGGGTACGGGCCGATCGGTCTCGTCGCCGCGCACATCGC
>JALGVU010000060.1 GCA_025774545.1 bacterium
GAAGCGGCGAGATCGTCTGGGACGGGAAGAGCGATCGGGGCCTTCCCGTGAGCGCAGGCGTGTACTTCATCAGGTTGGAGCAGGCAGGTGAGGTGAGAGTGGCGAAAACGATCATCCTGAAGTAGCGTCGCCAGATCCGACCACCAGCAGAGGCGGAAGGGCCATGGATCCGCAGCGAGTCCATGGTTCGTCCGCCTCGTCACGCCAGCTCAGGGACAAGGTTCCGACCGCGCGTCAGCCTGGAAGCGGAGCTTGCGCCCTCGGTAGTCGCAGCGGCAGGGGCTCCCCGTCGAGTAGCGATCAAGCTGATCTCGCGCGATGACGCGGCATGTCAGGATATTCTTGACAGGTCGCGTCATCTGTTATATTCTAGACACACACGACAATGAACTCACGAGACCCACTGAAAGGCGGTCATCGATGGCTCCGCGACGAGCGATTCGCTCCATCCTGCTTCTCACGGCCGGGCTTGCGCTCCTTTGCTCACATGCCGCGGCCGGGACCTACTCCTATGTCGAGGACTTCGCGTCGAGGGAGTACTGCGACGAGATCGGCACGACGGCCTACTGGGACACGTTGGCCGGAGAGATCAGGCTCTTCCCGTTCCAGCTGTCGCTCCGGAGGAGCGAAGACACACCCGGCACGGCCTTCGATGTGGTGGTCGAGGGCAGCTACGCCTACGTCGCCGATGGAAGCGCCGGCCTTCAGGTGATGGACATCGTCACCCCGCTGGGCCCTTTTCTGATAGGGAACTGGAACACTCCGGGTACGGCGCGCTGCGTCGCGCTCGCGGGTGACTACGCCTTCCTGGCCGATGACACCTCCGGGCTCCAGATACTCGACATCAGCGATCCGGCGAACCCACTGCCAGTGGGGAGCTGGAACACGCCCGGCCTGGCGTACGGCGTCGCCGTCGCCGGTGACCGCGCCTACGTCGCCGACCGCGAATTCGGGCTCCAGGTGATCGACATCAGCAATCCAGCGAACCCTGTGCCGGAAGGGAACTGCGACACGCCGGGTTGGGCGCTCGGCGTCGCCCTCGCGGGGGACTACGCCTACGTTGCCGATCAGAACTCCGACCTCCAGGTGATCGACATCAGCGATCCCTCGAATCCCGTGATCGCCGGCAACTGGAACGCGCTGGGCCCCGCGTACGCCGTTGCGATCGACGGCGACCATGCCTTCGTTGCGCACGGCTCCAAAGGTCTCCAGGTGATCGACATCAGCGATCCGACGAATCCGGTGCGTGTCGGGAACCACGACACGCCCGGCACCGCGTACGATGTCGCCATCGCGGGCGACTTCGCCTACGTCGCGGACCGGGACTTCGGGCTCCACATGTTCGACATCAGCGATCCGACGAGCCCGACGCTGCTCGATAGCTACGACACGATAGGCCTTGCCTGGGGCGTCGCGGTCGTCGGCACGAACGCGTACGTCGCGGACTACGACTCGGGTCTGCGAGTCGTTGTCGCCGCCGAACGGTTGCTTGACTCCAATCCGATCACGCCTATCGTCGGGAGCTGCGACGATCCTTGGTACACGCGGAAGCTCGTCGTGGAAGGCAACTACGCCTACGCCACAGATGACGGCTTCGGCCTCTACGTCGTCGACATCACCGCCCCCACCGAGCCGCTGCTGGCTGGGATGCTCGGCACGCCGGGCCTGACGCTGGACGTTGCTGTCGCCGGGGATTACGCCTACCTCGCAGACGGGCTCTCGGGGCTCCACGTCGTGGACATCGGCGATCCAACGAACCCGGGGATGGCAGCGACGTTCGGGACTCCGGGCTGGGCGATGGGTGTTGCGGTGGAGGGCGACTACGCCTACGTCGCCTGTGATGACGGCGGCCTGCAGGTGGTCGACATTGCCGATCCGACAAACCCGGTGCCGGGAGGGAGTTGCTCTCCGCCCGGCAACGTCTACGACGTCGCGATCGCCGGAGACTACGCCTACCTGGCCTGTCTTTACGACGGCCTCCAGGTGGTCGACATCAGCGATCCGACCACCCCGATACCGGCCGCGGGCTGCGATACGCCGGGGAGCGCAGTCGCAGTTGTGGTCGAAGGCGACCGCGCGTACGTGGCGGACGGGGACTCCTGCCTCCAGGTGATCGATGTTGCCGATCCCACCGAGCCGACGGTCGCTGTCAGCTTCGCGCCGCACGACGCTCCCCAATCTCTCTACGCGAGCGATGTCGTCGTGATCGACGGGGTCGTGTACCTCGTGGCAGGTGGAATGGGTCTTCTGGTGCTGGACGTCAGCGGCCCGGGGTTCCCAGTGCCGGCGGGCGGCTGCTACACACCGGGCGAGGCACTGGGCATTGCCGCCGCAGGGGACTACGTGTATGTGGCGGACACCGGGCAGCTCATCGTGGCCTCCATCTATCAGCGCTCGGTCGATACGAGCGCCAACGTCGGGCAGTCGCTCGACGTCGAACCGGCCGGCCTCGAGGTCGCGCGGGTACGGCTCAACACCACACAGACCGATCGCATTGACTGGGAAATGAGCGTGATTGGGGAAGGGCACTGGTTCCCGGTCACCCCAGGTGAAGGGTGGTTTCCCGCTCCGTGGGGGGGGAGCGAACTTCTGTGGCGTTCCACCCATACGTATGTGGGTGGTGTCGCGAACCCGATCTGCACGAGCCTCACGCTCGAGTGGATGTACGACTTCCCCGAGATCAGCTCGATCGTCGATGTTCCGAACGACCAGGGCCGGCAAGTGAGCATCACGTGGGACGCGAGCGGGTTCGACATGCTCGGAAGCGCCAAGCCGGTCACGGAGTACGGCGTCTATCGGAGGATCGACGAGATCGGTGGAGCGCGGGCGCCTTCGAAGCGTGATCGGGCGACGCCTGGAATCTCGCTGCATGGCGCCGGGGACCCCGAGTCGCCCGGCCGCTATCCCCCCGGCGACTGGCACTTCGTCACGACGGTTCCAGCCCGGGCGGAGGACGAGTACTCCGTCGTGGTGCCGACGCTCGCGGATTCGACGATCGCCTCCGGCATGCACTACTCCGCCTTCTTCGTGAGCGCTCTCACGGCCACGCCGAGCGTCTACTTCGACTCTCCACCCGACAGCGGCTACTCCGTCGACAACCTGGTCCCCGGTGTCCCCACGGGGTTCGCCGTCGACTACGGTGACGAGTCCAACCTCCTCTCGTGGGAGGAATCGTCCGATCTGGACTTCCAGCACTTCCGGATCTATCGCGGCACGGACCCCGAGTTCATTCCTGCTGATGAGAACCTGATCCACATGACGGCCGAGCTTGTGTGGGTCGACGAGACTCCAGATGGCTGGCAGTACCACTACAAGATGAGCGCCGTCGACTTCTCGGGCAACGAGAGCGATCCGGCAGCACCTGAGACGGTGACGGACCTGGATTCGCCGGTGCCGGGCGCGTACGCTCTGGGACCCAACTTCCCGAACCCCTTCAACCCGAGGACGCGGATCGCGTACGACGCGCCAACGCCCGGCGGACGCGTTGCCCTCAGGATCTACGACCTGGCGGGACGTCACGTCAGGACGCTGGTGGACGGGTGGGCGACGCCCGGGCGCCACGTCGTCGAGTGGAACGGGAGAACCGCGGCCGGGGAGACGGTGGCCGCCGGTGTGTATCTCTACGTCCTCGAAGCGCGCGACTTCGCGGAGCGGAGGACGATGGTGTTGTTGGAGTAGTGTCGGAACATCGGTGGTTTGAAAAGGCGGACAGGGCAGAGCCCAACGAGGGCAGCTGCTCGGTCCGCCTTCTCACGTGCCGTGTGAGCGGTGACGGCGTGGATCACGGGCAGGACCGGGAACACGCCGACTGAGTGGTGGCGCGGGCCGCCCCTCCTTGGGGAAGAAGCGACCTTCGACGTTGGCAGGCCCAGCTGCGGGCCCTCCCAGAGCCTGCAGGGTTGGCGGACTGGCTCAGCCCTCGACCCTATCGCCCAGTATACAATTCGTCGGGTAATCGTGCTTGACTCCCACGAGCGATACTGCTACCGTGCCCGCGTAAGTTGGCCGGGTGATCGCCAGTCAACGCACATCTGAAGCAATCTGACGGAGACGGTGTCTGGGCCCGTTCGCCTTCGCGGCGAGGCGGGCCGGTCGGACGTTGTCTCACGCGAGCACGACGGCTTCGAAGGAACGTGCGGGGGAGGATGACAGATGTCGGTGCATGCGATCGTCGCTCGCGCTCGGTTCCAGGGAGGCGCCATCGTCGTCGCTCTCGCTCTTCTCGCTGCCACTGGCTGCATTCGCGAGGGCAGTGGGAGTGCTGCTGAAGCCGAGGACCCTCACTCGGGAACCGGCGCGCACGAGACCGCGTCAACCGGGAGCGCGGTGGAGCCGCGCGCCGGGGGAACGAAGGGAACCCGGAGAGAGTCGTCAGGATCGGGCACGTTCGAGTTCCGTGCCGGCGTCCTGGTCGATGCCGACCGCGGCGTCTGCTACCTCATGAACACCGACGACGGCATCGACGCCGTTGTCCTGTCGTCCGGCAGGGTCCTCTGGACGACCACCGTTGCGCAGAAGCCGCTGCTCCTCGTCGCGAGCACGATCGTCGCTCACGCGGAATCGGAGGATCGGGGAAACGTCCTTCGACTCGTGCTCCTCGACGCAGCGAAGAGCGGCGCAGTGAAGGCGCGGGCCGACGTCGATCTGCCGGAAGGGGTCCGGGCGAGCATCGACGATGGTCCCGGGAGGGCATTCCGTGTTGAGACCTGGTTGGAGGCGAACAGGGTCATGGTGGCCTGGAGCTACGCCGAGGCCCCGGTCCGCGGCGCGGAGATGATCTCGGAGACCACGTCGCAGGCACGCCGCTACGAAGGTGCGGCACGGCTCGATCCGAAGACCGGCAAGGTCATGGCCGTCTCCGAAGGCGAGCGGCGAAGCGCGCCGACGCCACCCCTGCCTTCGAACCTGTCGCAACTGAAGGAATCCGGACGGCTCCCCGGTCCGCTGTGGCGCGCGGGCGAGACCTACGCGGCGGTGTCTCGGGGCGCGAAGCGGACCGTGCTCAAGCGATGGCGTGCTGCGACCGGCGATGCGCTTCCGGACGTTACGCTCTTCACGGAGAGCTACACCGTTCGCTACCCATCGGCCGACACCAGACACGTCTTGGTCAGCCGGCGCGACCCCACGCGTCCTGCGGAGCAGAGCTACGAGTGGCTCATCTTCTCGCTCGCCACGGGCGCGCGGATCGCCGAGCTCCGAAGGAGTCTCCCAGCGGCCTGGTTCTTCGTGACCGGGCCGCTTCTCGTACACGAGGTTCAGCGCCAGGCACAACTCGTTGACGGTGCGTGGACTGAGGAACCACGCAAGGTCAGAGCGATCGATCTTGAGACGGGGGCCGAGCGTTGGACGCGGCCCCTGCGGGACACCGCGTTCCGCGGAACCCTTCCACCCGGTGCACCCGGACTGCAGGGCTCGAGGGAGCCGCCCGGCTCCTCCGACGCCGTGCAACCGACGGAAGGAGAGTAGAAGCCATGAAGGGAACGAGTCGCGCGATCCATGCCGAGGGTCTCCTACGGAGAGCCTCGGCTCTGCTTGAGGGCGTTGCGAGGTTCGGAGTTGCGGCGCTCGTGCTCACAACGATGCTGATGGCAGCCGGGCTCACGAGCCCGGCGCGCGCGGAAACGCCACCGCCGACTGCGGATCCGGTCGCGGATGAACACAGAAGCGCAAGCGTGGATGCGACGCGCGCGCTCCTGGCGACCCCGCCGGACGCCACACTGAGGTTGGGGAGCGCTTGGGTTCCGCAGGGACCGGGGTACTCGACCGACGGGCAGCTCGAGAACGTGCCCGACGGGAACCCCGTGTGCGGAGCCGTCCACTCACTCGCGACGCACCCGACGAACGCGGACATCATCTACGTCGGCGCGGTCAACGGCGGGGTGTGGGTCACGGTGAACGCGACGGGGGCGGCGCCCAGCTGGACGCCGTTGACGGACGACTTCCCGTCCCTCTGCATTGGGGACATCGAGTTCGATCCGATCGACGCAACGCACCGGACGCTCGTCGCCGGCACGGGGAGCTTCAGTAACTTCGGTCGCCGCGGAACGACCCCCACCGGGATCCTGCGCACGACGAACGGCGGCAACAGCTGGAGCCACCTCGGACAGGACGAGTTCACCGGGCAGGACATCTGGGGGGTCGCGCCTCGGGGCGTCACCATTCTCGTCGGCTCGGACTGGGGCGTCTACCGCAGCACCGACCAGGGCGCGACGTTCCCTCTCATCTCGGGCACGACCGGCATCAACGTCGGCCCCGGCTACTGTCTCGCCGGCGATCCCGGGAATAACGCCCGCGTCTATGCCGCGGTCGGAGGTGGAGCAGGCGGCGTCTTCCGCACCGACGACATGGGCGCCACGTGGACGGACGTGACCGACGCCGCGATCGCGGCGCTCGTCAGCAATGCGACGTCCAACATGGAGATGGCCGTGAGCGCCGCACCCGGCAACGCGGTCTTCTTGGCGATCGTGAACGGCGGGGTTCTGGCGGGCGTCTTCCGCTCCGACGACCAGGGCGGCACCTGGACCGCCATGGATCTTCCTCAGACCATGGAGGCCGGAGTGCCCCAGGGCATTCATCCCGGTGGTCAGGGCACGACCAACACCAGCATCGCGGCGGATCCGGCCAACGGCAACATCGTGTACTTGGGCGGTGACGTCCAGCCCGGGCCGCTGCCGAACTCGATCGGCGCAAACGGCTGGGTCGGACGTCTCTTCCGTGGAGACGCCGGCATCGCGCCGACCGGAGGCGTTCCGTCGCCCCAGTGGACACCCATCACCCACGTGGGCACGTTGAACAACTCCGCGCCTCACGCCGACTCGCGCGACATGGACTTCGACGTCCTCGGTCAGCTCGTCGAGGGCGACGACGGTGGAATCTACCGGCAGACGGCCCCCGCCACGGGCGTCGGGGTCTGGATCTCGGTCTTCACCGGTGGCCTGCAGATCGCTGAGTTCCACGATGTCGCCTACGACGCGAACTTCAACGTGGTCGTGGGAGGCACGCAGGACACGGGCACGCCCTATCAGCTGCTCCCGGGGTCCTTCCTCTGGAACGAGCTTGACAGAGCGGACGGCGGCGACGTCGCCGTCGACGCAAGCACGCCCGGCCAGTCCATCTTCTACTGGAGCACCCAGAACCTCGGAGGCTTCAGCCGACGCACGTGCACCGGGCCCGGCGTGTGCGGAGCCACGGTCGGCGTCGGCCTGAACACCGTTTCCGGCACCGCGCTCGTCCCCGGGACCGGCGGGAACTGCCAGTTCGTCACGCCGATTGAGCTCAACACCCAGGACCCGACGCGGATGATCATCGGCGGACTCAACTCCGTCTACGAGTCGGCCGACCAGGGCGACAACATCGCGGAGCTGAACAGCCCCGGTCCGAACCGGAACGCGATGGTCTACGGTCATCCGAGCAACGCCGATCTGATCGTCATCGGTTCGTTCAATCAGGTGTTCGTGCGAACCGTTGCGGGCGCCGCGCTCACCGTGACCGGGACCGACCCGCCCGGCATAGGAACGGTGACCGACGTCGCTGTCGACCCTGCGAACGTGAACGTGATGTTCGCGGTCGGTGGTGGAATCGTCGCGCACACCTGGGACGGCGGGGCGACCTGGACCGACATCACGGGCAACCTCGACACCATGAGCGGCGGCGGTCTCCGATCGGTCGTCCTCGTCGAGGGGACGTTGACCGACGTCCTGGTCGTGGGAGCGGAGCAGGGAGTCTTCGCCTGCCTCGAGCCCTTCCCCGGCTGCTGGTTCGAGCTGGGGGAAGGCCTTCCCAACACGATCGGCTACGATCTCGTCTACGATCCCGGGAACGACATACTGACGGTGGGCCTCCTGGGACGCGGCGCCTGGACCCTGGGCGGCGTCGGCAACCTCGTGGCCCCGGCCGTCGTCACTTCGCCGAACGGGGGAGAGACCCTCGTGGCCGGCTGCCAGATCGAGGTGACCTGGGAGGTCGGAGCGGGATTCGAGGACGAGGAGCTGAACATCCTCTACTCGGACGACGGCGGACTGACGTGGACGCCCATCCTCACGAACACGGCGAACGACGGGAGCGATCTGGTCACCCTTCCGTGTGAGGAGACAGACCAGGGACGGATCGCGGTCGAGCTCGCGTGGGGCTCGTTCTGCGATTCCTCGAACGAGAACTTCGAGGTCGTCTTCCCGACGATCACCGTGAACGCGTTCGTGGACAACGACTTCGATCCGCCCGATCCCTGGGTGCAGAACGGTCTCGTCATCGACGACTTCGAGATCTCGTCCGACGTCGACCTCTTCAACATCCACTTCGTGGCGGACCCTCTGCAAGATCCCGGCGTGCCGTGTGAGGTGAACCACACGAAGAGTATCTCCGGCGATCTCGTCGAGTTCGTGCCCGAGGTGATCAGCCACCTGCCGGCCGGCCAGACGGTCGACATCGAGGTCAAGTTCACCGTTCCCGTCGGGCAGCACACCGGCAACTACGAGGGCCTGATCCACGTTCTGGCGAATCCGCTGTGCGGGTGCCCGGTGACGCTCACCGAGGAGTTCGAGGCCGCCCTCGACGTGGAGCCTCTCGTCGACGTCGACGTGGACGACAACGAGGGCAGTCTCTCGAACAATGTGCTGTATCTCCGAGGCGCCAAGGGCGATGAGCCATCGGGCGGCTTCGTCGTGATCAACCCGAACTCCGAGGTCAAGAACGTCGATCCGGCGGACGGTCCCGGGAACATCAGGATCGATCTCGTCGACGTCGATCTCGAGGATCTCGTCAAGATCGGGGATCCGGACGTGGCGATCCCTGCCGGCAACATCACGCTGACGGGCGACATGGCGAGCCTCGCGTCCGGCGAGGCGGCCGATATGAGTATCTCGGTCCTGATCCCGGACGACGTGCCGATCAACGCGCTCTACGAGGGCATCGCGACGGTCAACTTCGAGGGATGTCTCGGGGGTGCGCCCGTCTCCGACAGCTTCACGATCCAGGTCGAGGTCCGGAGGACGCAGGGCCCGCTCGAGATTCTGGAGGACAGCCTGGCGGGCGAGTTCTGTCCGCCGGACGATCCGTGGACGGCGATCGGTGAGGTCGTGCTCACGTTCGACGTCTACGCCGACGGCGACCATCGGAACGTCCGTGTCTCCTGCGGCGGCCTCGGGCACGACACCCTGGACGAGACGCTGACCGACTTCAGCTTCTACCCCGAGGAGATCGCGTTCATGGCGGCGGGGGAGACGAGGACGGTCACCGTCGTCGTCTACATCCCGATCGGTCAGCACTCGGGAACCTACACGGGCGAGTTCGTGGTCGTGTCGGAGAACGAGGGCGAGGCCACCGTTCCCGTGACGATCGAGATCTGCGAGGTCTACGATCTCGACATCAGGGACGACTACGGGCACCTGGGCGACGACGTCATGTTGATCGAGGCCATGGCGCGCGCGAACCAGAGCGGCGGCGAGTGGGTGATGCGTGCGTTCGACATCGGGCTGCCGAACGACACCGTGGGGAACCACGACGCGTCGGACGGTCCTGGGAACACGCCGGTCGAATGCCTCACGTACGAGTTCGACGAGTGGTCCTCGCTCTGGCAGACCGACGACCAGGGACACAACTATCACGCGAACAAGCACTTCACGGGCGTCGGATCGGTGGTCGGCGAGCTCTGCGACTGGCGCGCCGGCGAGTACAGGCGCCTTCTGGTCGCGCTCTTCGTTCCGCGTATGCACGGGAACGACAACCACCCCGGGACGTACAAGGGACGCTTGGACTGCTGGGCGAACGTCGCCGACGCGGAAGTCGGGCACGACTACTTCGACATCGAAGTGCACCTGGCCCGGATTGTCGGGACGGGGCCGAGCCACTTCGACGACGCCACGTTTGGTGGGTACCCGGATGAGGGAGGCGCTCGACTGTACTGGGGCTCCTTCGAGGAGATCGGTCTCACGGGATCGGTCAACCTCTATCGGGAGGATCCGGCCGTCGGGACGTACGTTCGCTTGAACGGGGCTCCGATGGCGCAGTCTTCCGACTACCTCGACACGGACGTCGAGCCGGGGGTCGAGTACAACTACCGGATCGGCGTCGACTTCGAGGGGACCGAGTTCTCGATCGGACCGGTCCCGGTCGGTGGTATCCCGGGGGTCCACAAGCTGAGTCAGAACGCGCCCAATCCCTTCCGGGACAGGACGAGCATCAGCTTCCAGCTTCCCGCGAGCAGTCGCGTGTCGCTCAGGATCTACGACGTGAGCGGGCGGCTCGTGCGAACACTGAGGGACGGCGAGGAGCCGGCCGGGTACCACGCGGTGAGCTGGGACCGCAGGGACGAGTCGGGCCGAGAAGTGGCGAGTGGTGTGTACTTCTGTCGTCTCGAGGCCGATGAGTTCTCGGAGACGAAGAAGATGATGGTGTTGAGGTAGAAAGCGACGGTCTCTGTTGGGCAGGTGGTTGGGGCACCCGCGTGGGGGCGTGGGTGCCCCCGTCTTTGGGGGGAGTGGCGGGCAGGGCGCGTCGCGAAGTCGAAGACGGGCGCCGACCACACCGCTCCACACGAGTCGCCTCGTGTCGGAAATGCGGCCGTCCGCTTCGAGCCGGAGCCGGGCAGCAAGACACCCGGCCTCGCGGCCGGGTGCCCTTGCGTGGTGCCTGGTATCACCACGAGCGCTAGTTGAACATGGCCTTGATGACGGCCCAGCTCGACCTCATTCCCTCAAGGGCCGTGTCGGGCGAGTAGCTGATCCGCAGATACGGACGAGCGCTGGGATGAGGATCATCCTTGCTGTTGAAGAGAACGTAGTTGCCGTCCGCTCCCTCATCGGCGGCGGGCTCCTTCATCACCACGCTGTAGACCCCGTCGCCGGCCCATTCCGCCTGGACGTCCGGGCTCACGTCCCAAGAGGTCCAGACAGTCATGCTGATCGTCTCCAGGGCGGTGGGGGAGGCGTTGTATCCGGTGGGTGCGTTGCTCCACGTGATGCCTCCCTCAGTCCAGCCGTCGTTCGAGAGGAAGTGTGCCCCGACGCTGACCGCCGGGTAGTACATCACGTTATTGTACATGTGGAGTGTCGCCGTATCGATCGCTGCCCCTGCGGGGAGCGATGAGAGGTCGAACTTGAGGTAAGAACGAGCGATGCTGTTCGGAGCGCTCGGCTGCGCGTCTCCGACATACAGGCCCGCCGAGGATCCGAAGTTCATGGCGGGCAGAGAACTCTCGACGAAGGAATCGTCGGTCGGGTTGATCTGGATCACGTCGGCATTCGTCCCGATGGCAGTTCCTCCGACGAGGAGCACCACGACAAGCAGAAGCTGAAGAAACTGGAGGTCGGGCTTCGCACGCCAGGTGCGGGAGGTCGGTGCATGGTCCCGCTTCACGGCGTCTTCCCTCCTGTTGCGGCGGCCTCCCGGTCGCCGAGTGGCGGGGGCATTCGGCCGCCCCCATCGCACGGATCGCCCGAGCGCTCCGAGGGCAGCGCAGTAAGCGAACCGAATCAACACGGCCTGCGACGGCGATCACCTCCTTCAGCTCTGAGCGCTCGCCGAGTTCCTCTCGGGAGCAGCGCCGGTCGACAAAGAGGGGTCAAATGTGCCATGTTCATCCTGCCACATGACTGGCCTGCAGTCACGTAAGAAACGTGGGCGTCCACGGAGGCACGGTCTCGCGGGCAGGATGGCACCACACATCGGAGGCGACCAGACCGCCTGGGACTGATCCAGGTCGAGACGAGACTCCGATCGCATCAGCAGGTCTTGCTCCATGGACAGAACGCGCTGCGCGGCGGAGACGATCCGAGCGGACAACGGTCCCCAGCTCAGGGGCGGCGCTGGTTCGAGGGTGACTGGAGCGGCGCCCGCATCGAGTCGATGAGGTTTCGGTGGGGGGGAATGACGGGACCTGAGAGCATCCTCTCGGGAATAGTCCGTCGATCGCCATGAAAAGGTGTATCCTCGATGCGCGGCGTCTCACCTACCCCCCGCGGCTCGCGACGCGGGAACGACTGGAGGAATCACATGAGACCGGCCCATGCTCCTGCCTTCGCAGTGTGGCTCGTCGGCGCCCTCATCGCCTGCACCGGCATCGCGCACGCCGACGTCCTCGTCGTCCAGCCGGATGGACTCGGGCCGTACCCGACGATCCAGGCGGCCGTCGACGCGGCCGAACCCGGGGACATCATTGAGCTGACCGATGGGACCTTCGTGGGCGACGGCAACCGCGACATCGACTTCGGCGGGGTGGACCTCACCGTGCGTTCGCAGTCCGGGGACGCGCTCCTCTGTCAGATCGACTGCCAGGGGCAAGAGATCGACCAGCACCGTGGTTTCATCTTCCAGAACGGCGAGACCTCCGCGTCGCTGGTCGAGAACATCGGTGTAGTCAACGGCTACATCGTCACGTCGGTCCCGCGTGACGGTGGGGCGGGGATCCGCATCCGTGACGCCGCCCCGACGATCCGCG
>JALGVU010000277.1 GCA_025774545.1 bacterium
CGACCGAGCGGAGCATCATCTTCGCGATCTGGTCCGCCGAGGAGCTCGGTCTCTGGGGAAGCCGGCACTTCGTCGCGGGCGCCGTCGCCGAGTCGCTCGACATCGTCCTCTATCTGAACGTCGACAGCATCGGAATCCACCCCGACGCGTCCCCTCAGGGGATCGTGTTCTCCGACCCAAGATCGAACGCGGTCGCGGCCTTCATGGCCGACGTCGCGTTCGCGCACGTTGGGTACGAGTTCACAACGAGGATCCGGCCGATCGGAACGAGCGACCACAACAGCTTCTGGGAGGCGGGGTACAACGTGGTCGATACCGATCCCACGGGCTCGCATCCGCACGACCACACGGCGGACGACGTCATCGATCACCTCGACCTCGACATGGTGCGCACCATCGCTGCCATGAGCGCCGTCGGGACGGCTGCGGTCGCGGGCGTCGTCGGGGAGGATCCGAACCTGCCGCCCGAGACGAGGCTCGTCGAGAACTGCGCCTCGACCGTGACCGAGCTGACGCTCAGGCCGCGCTTCGAGTGGGAGGGCGTCGACTTCGACGGTGCCGTCGAGGCCTACGAGTACGCGATCGAGCAGCCGGACTCGCCCGCACCGCCGCGCGCGTGGACCCGCATCCCCGGCGACCAGACCTCGATCACCCTCGAGGGTCTCTCGGAGGACACCTACCAGTTCCTGATCCGGGCGATCGACGACGCGGGCTCGGTCGACCCGACGCCGGCGTCACACATCTTCACGACCGCGCGCATGTTCCCGGAGCTCACAGTCGAGATGAACTTCCTCCCGTCCCCGCGGCGCTTCGTCGAGCTATGGACCGGCGCCGACGAGGAAACGGTGGCGGTCTTCGAGGGCGAGCTCCTCGCGTTCACGCTCTCAGCGGACGCCGGCGCGTACTGCGGCATCGCCGATTCGGTCGCCTTCGCGTGGAACGACTCGAGCGCCTGGTCCGAGTGGATCGACGCGCCCTTCGAGCTTGTGCTTCGCCCCTCGCTCGACGACACCGCCGTGTATCTCCGTCGACGACTGGCACGACGGGTCGGTCGCCGAGGCGGCCCACGACGCGTTCTACGAGCTTCTGCTCGAAGGAGCGGACGCGGACGAGTGGGATCCGGTCGAGCATCTGGACGGGCGCGTGCCGACGCTTCCTCCGATGGAGGAGTTGGGACGCTACCGCACCGTGATCTGGACGCTCGACCGCGTGGGCGGCTTCCTCAGACAGGCCCAGCGGGAGAGCACCTATCACGCGATCGAGGGCCACGTGCGCGCCGGAGGGAACTTGATCCTCGAGGGCGCGTCGGCGCTCGCGAGCCTCGGGGGAACCGACGCCTACACGTACCGGCCGAGCTACGCGCCGGGCGAGTTCATTCACGATCACGTCGGCGTCGACAGCCTCGTGAACGCGGGGTCGAACGCGAACCCCGCGTATCCCGACGCGTACGGGTACGCGTTCCTCGGTGGGCTCGCGGTGAACCCGGACGCGTTTCCGGACGTCCCGGTCGACACGCTCGGGAAGTGGGCCGACGGGTACGAGCAGTTCGGCGGCGTGCCGTACTGCGAGGTCGTGCGCCCCACCGAGCGCACGGCGCGGCTCTACCTGTTCGATTCGTACCTGAACGGCACGCTCGACGAGAAACCGTGCGGGACGGTGCACTTCCCCGTCGACGGCACCGGGAGCTTCGCTCTCTTCGGGTTCCCCCTCTACTATCTCGTGACCGATCCGGCGGTCGAGATGATCCAGGGTGTCCTCGAGGCCATCGAGGAGTACCAGGAGCCCGCCGAGCTGCTCTTCTTCGAGTGGGCGGCGGAGAGGCGGTCGGTCGATCTCTCGTGGTACCTCAATCCGCCCGACGGCCCGGTCGGCTGCAACGTCGAGAGGAAGGTCGGGCCGCGCGATTCGACCGGCGTCTACGTGCGAGTCAACGACGCTCTCGTCCTGGTCGGCGACACCGGCCGCTACCGGCTCCTCGACGAGGACGTGTCGCCGGGGACGACGTACACCTACCGGCTGGAGGTCGTCGAGCGCTGGGGCGGCACAGCGTACCACGGACCGTGGCAGGTAGAGGTGCCCGACGACGCGCCGACCGACCGGCTCTCCGCCCCGTACCCCAGCCCGTCCTTCGGGAGCGTCGAGCTCAGTTACGGCGTCGCCGAGGACCACCGCTGGGTCGACATCACCGTCTACGACGTCACGGGCCGGCGGGTGAAGACGATCGAGACGCGGGGCGCCTCGGCGGGAAGCTACGACGTCACGTGGGACGGAACGAACGCGGCGGGACAACGGGTCGCCCCGGGCGTCTACTTCCTCCGTGCGCGGATCGGTGGCGCGTCGTTCGAGCGGAAGGTCGTCATGCTGAAGTGATCGGACCGGGACCGCGGATCCCCTGATCGAGATCGGGTCGTCCACTCCCTCCTCGCGGCATCGGCCCACCCGAATTGACTACCCCATCACCCACTGGTATATTGGCAGGAAAGCCACGAGCCTGCGTGCCGCCCCGAGGCGGTCTCGGAAGGACGGACTGTGGAGTACCTCCAGGAACTCAGACGGATCGGCGTCGAGAAGTCCGAGGGCATGCCCGACGACGCGTTTCGGATTCGGGGGCTGTGGCGGACCGATCTCCTCTTCCGCCCGAACCCGGCCGAGCGGACCTTCAACTACACGTTCCTCATCGTCCAGACCGTCGGCGAGGGCGCGTGCTATTGCTCGACCATCCCGGCGCTCACCGAGGGCTTCCACCTTCTCGGGAAGGACACCCGGACCATCGAGCACAAGTACCGCTGCTTCGAGGTCGCCGCGCTCGACGCGATGTTCTCCGCGTTCGAGAAGCAACCCGACGAGACGTTCAGCATGACCGGGACGTCGGCCGAGAAGGCGCTCTGGCGGAGCCGGATCGTGGTCGACGAGGTCGTGAGGCAGCTCGACGTCCTCGGCGCCGACCCCGGGAAGGTCGTGAACGTCGGCGTGATCGGGAACATCATCAGGATGCTGACGCAGCGCGGGATCGAGGTGGTCGGCACCGACGAGGACCCCCTGCTCGTGGGCGCGGAGATCGGCGGAATCCCGATCTACGACGAGGAAAGGACCATCGAGTTCGTCGAGGAGTGCGACGTCGCCGTCATGACGGGGATGATCATCTCGACCGACACGATGGAAGACATCTTCGAGGCGGCGCGCCGCGGCGGGACGAAGCTCATCTTGTTCTGCGAGACCGGCGCGAACCTCTGCGAAGAGTACGTGAAGCTCGGCGTCGACAGCGCGATCGCCGAACCGTTCCCCTTCTACATCTTCGGCGGCACCACGCGCATCGACGTCTACAGAAGGAAGTGACGGCGTGCCCCTGAAGGCGGCGTCGAGACCGGAGGTGGAGAGCTGCTCAGGAACTTCGAGGTGAAGGACGGCGTGCTCGAGATCGGCGGACTCCCGGTGACACAGATCACAGGGGAGTACGGCACGCCCCTCTATATATATGACGGCGGAATGGTCGAGGAGCGCTACAAGAGGCTCCGGGAGGTCCTCCCTTCGTTCGAGGTGTTCTACTCGATGAAGGCGAACCCCTCCCTGGCGCTGATCGGGCTCCTCCGCGAGCTCGGCGCCGGATCGGAGATCGCGTCGGGCGGCGAGCTCTTCCTTGCGAAGGAGGTCGGCTACGATCCGCTCGACATCGTCTTCGCGGGTCCGGGAAAGTCGGACAGCGAGCTCGAGGACGCGATCATGTCGGGCATCTTCGCGATCAACGTGGAGTCGATGCGGGAGCTCGAGCGCGTCGCGCACCTCGCGCGGCTCGTCGGGATTCCCGCCCGCGTCGCGCTCAGGGTCAACACCGCGAAGGGGCTCACGAAGACCGGCGGCGGCTCGGCGGGCCCGCTGCACGAGCGGATGGCGGGGGGACCCTCCAAGTTCGGAATCGACGAGGAGAAACTCGAGCGGCTGGCGGCGTCGTGGGACAAGAGGACCATCGAGATCGTCGGGATCCACGTCTACACGGCGAGCCAGATCCTCCACATCGACGAGATCGTCGAGAACGCGCGCCGCACCGCGTCCGTCGCGCGGCGCGTCGAGGAGGTGACCGGCGCGCCTGTCGCGGCGATCGATTTCGGCGGGGGGTTCGGGGTCCCGCACTACGAGGACGAGAACCCGCTCGACATGGTCGAACTCGGCGCCCGCATCGAGGAGATCTTCGAGTCATTCTCGAAGCGCGGCGACACTCGCCTGATCGTGGAGCTGGGCCGGTACCTGGTCTCGGAGTGCGGCATCTTCGTCACGAGGGTCCTCGAGCTGAAGGAGTCCCGCGGCGATCGCTTCGTCATCACCGATGGAGGGATCAACCAGTTCGTCCGCCCCGCGCTCATGAAGGTGAACCACGAGGCGCGTGTGGTGAACAAGCTCGACTCGCCCGCGGAGACGACGGCGAAGGCCGGAGGTCCGCTCTGCACGCCGATCGACATCACGAGCAGTGAGATCCGCGTTCCTGACGACATCGCGCTCGACGATCTGGTCGGGATCTTCAACGCCGGGGCATACGGGTACTCGATGAGCCCGCAGCTGTTCCTCTCGCACCCGACGCCGGGCGAGGTGCTCGTTCTCGATGGCAAGATCATCCAGGCGCGGAAGCGGGGACGCTTCAAGGACCTCCTTCTGAACCAGGAGCCGCTCCCCGGGAGTTTCTAGGTCGGGCCCTTCCCCGGGAGGGGAGCTCGCAGACCGCGCC
>JALGVU010000061.1 GCA_025774545.1 bacterium
CCGGACGGCAGGTACTGGAGCTGCGAATCGTACTGACGGCCCTTGAGCTCCCAGTTCCTCACGACGTAGATGTCCGACGACTCCGTGTCGGGGAACACATCGCTCGCGACGAAGTGGTTCGCGGCCGTGTCGAGAACGGTGACCGCCTGCGTGTCCGGGTCGAAGTGGAGCACGTCCTCGTTCACGGCGAGGAGGAGGTTCCCGAGGGCGTCGAACGACATGCCGTTCACCCAGCCGATGCCGGTGTCGGGATTCGCGAGCACACCCGTGGTGTCGTCCGGCACGTCGAACCGGAAGATGTAGTCGCCGTAGTACGACTCGGTGACGTAGACCTGGGCGGCGCCGGGCACCGCCGCGAAGAGCACCGCGGCGATCGTCGCAGTCGCGAGCAAGAGATATCCGTGACGCATAGTTCTCTCCTTTCGGTGGCGGCCTGGGCGCGCCACGCGGATCGATGCGTCTGACAGTAGAGACGTTACCAAACGATGTTACACAGTTTTTCATGGTATGTCAATGATTTTCGCTCAGGGGCCCGCCCTGCGGCGCGAAGTCCCCGGAGGCGCGGGCGGGTGTCGCCGGGGTGAGGGGTCGCCACGAACGCCCGGGAAGGCGCGGCCCCCGGGCGCCTCGCGAGCCTCGCGACACTGGAACCCCGCGCCCTCGAAAAGCAGGACCCCCGCGGCTCGCCGCGGGGGTCCTGGTGGTCGATGCGGCTCCGCACGCCGCCAGATCACTTGAGCATGACCATCTTGCGCTGGAACACCTCGCCTCCGACCTCGAGGCGGTAGAAGTAGACGCCCGAGCCGAGCTCGGCGTCCCGGTCGTCGCGGCCGTTCCAAATGGCCACTCGGCGCCCTGGGCCCTGTTCCTCGTCCACGAGGGTCCGGACCTTCCGGCCCGAGAGGTCGTAGATCGAGAGGCCGACCCGTCCTCCGGGCGCCGGCACGGCGTAGCTGATCGCGGTCGCCGGGTTGAACGGGTTCGGGTAGTTGTAGCTCGCGAACGCCCTCTCCGGGTGATCGCCGTCGGGCACTCCGTCCGGACACTCGGTGTATGAGCCCGAATGATCGGCATCGGTCCACGGCAGGTAGTCCGCGGGGCCGAAGAACCAGGCGGGATCGACGCACACGTCGCCCCAGTAGTTCAGCTCCGCCCGGGTCTCGGCCGTGCCCAGGTTGAAGAGCTGGTAGAACCCGTTCGACAGGAAGTCGTTGGCCTTCGCCAGAGAACCGCCGACGATCGGACCGGGATCTCCCATCGTGTACAGCCCCGAGAACAAGTTGCCATCGAACACGTTCCCCGAGAGGACCGGTGCCGACGAATCGGCGACCGACACACCGTTCTGGCTGTTGCGGAACTCGTTTCCCGTGACCTCCGGCGCTCCGCCGAACCTGAAGCTCGCACCGTTCTGGGCGCCGGTGAACACGCAGTCCTCGATCCTCACGTACGACCCCCAGCAATCGATGCAGTTCGACGCTGCGCCACCGCCGTCGACCGTGAAGCCCCGGAAGAGCGAGAAGTCGCTGAGCCCCGAGGCCGTCACGACGGAACCGCTCGGCCACCCGACCGTCGTGGCGGCGGCGCCGTCGGTGCTGACGACGATCACGCCGTCCTTCAAGGTGAGGGCCTCGCCGTAGGTTCCAGGGCTGACGACGACCGTGTCGATCGCCGACGCGGCGTCGATCGCGGCTTGGATCGACCCGTAGGGCACCGGGACCGTGAGCGTCGTCCCCGTGCCCAGGTAGATCAGGTCGGAGTACTCGCTCTTCTCGCCCCCGGCGTCGCTCGCCGTCAGGCGGTAGAAGTAGGTCCAGTCCGGATTCGGTCCCTCGTCGACGAACGTCGTGTCCGCCAGGAAGCCGATCAGGAGATCGGAGTTGGGCGGTGGTGAGAGCGGAATGGTGTCGCGGTAGACCCAGTACCGTCTGAAGTCGCTCTCGCAGTTCGGGGCCCACGTCAGCACGATGTCTGGCCCGACCCACTCGGCCGAGAGGCCCGTCGGCGGCGCCGGAAGCGGGTCGACCCCCGCCGGACCCGACATCAGGCCACGCCAGCTCGTGTCGTAGACGGGGAGCACCTCGTACGTGTAGCTGTCGCGCGGGCAATCGCCCGTGCCGGAGTCGAAGTACGACGTCCCGGGCGCCGTGACCACCCCGATCGAGTCGGGATCGGCGGTCTCGGTGCCTCGCCTGACCACGTAGTAGTCGACCGGGCCACCGCCCGGCTCCCAAGCCGTCGAGTTGCCCTCCTCGCTGAAATCGGCCGTGATGTCGTGCGGCGCGCTGTAGCAGAGCTCGCCCTGGACCCTGTTCGAGCCCGCTCCCTCGAGTCCGCCCAGGTCGACGGCCGACACGCGGTAGTTGTGGAGGAGGCACGGCGGGATCGTGACGTCGGTGAAGGTCGTGTCGGGAGCGTCGACCGTCGCAAGCTCGACGTTCGGCAGGGCGGTCGTGTCTCGATAGACGATGTAGTAGTCGACGTCCGCACGTTCGGGCGGCGGACGACTCCACGAGAGCTCGAGCGACGCGCCAACCTGCGCGACCTCGAGGCCCTGCGGACCGATGGGGCAGCCGATCCCGAGCGCGCCCATGTCGGCGTTGAACTCGCCCGCGTCGAGCGTGGGCGACGTCGCGTGCACCGAGACGTCTCCGGTGGGGGCGTCACAGAAGATCGGATCATCCGAGATGGAACCATCGCCTCCCGAGCAGCCGCTGTAGTCGCCGAGCGAGTTGTTCCAGACATCGTTGTACGTGATCTCGGCGCTGGCGCCCGAGCACGCGATGCCGTACCCCGTGTTCGACACCACGATGCAGTTCTTGATGACGTTCGACGCGCCGACCGAGATCTCGATGCCCGCGCCGGAGCCGTTCATGGCGACCGTGCAGTTGATGATGTCGGTCGGAGTGCTGAAGGAGTAGATGCCCCTGGTGCCGTTCCCGTGGATCGCGGTCCACCGCACCTGCACGCGGGGGTTCTCGGCGTCGTTGATGAAGATGCCGACGTCGTCGTTGTCCCTGACGGTGCTGTATTCGATGATCGCGTTCTTCGATCTCGGAGCGCCGCCGCCGTAGGTGACCGTCACCCCGCGCCAGCAATCGTGCACGTCGCAGTTCCGGACCTTGACGTCGCTGTTCAAGAGCTGCAGGCCCGACGAGCCGCCACCGGAGTTCACGATCTCGAAGCCGTCGATCAGGATGTAGCTGCGGTTCTCGCTCTTGATGACGTGGCCCGATCCCTCGCCGTCGATGATCGTCGGGTAGAGGTCGGGGTCGCGGTCGGTGAACGTCGGATCGTACCCACCGACGAGACTCACGTAGTCCGGCAGAAGGAGCGATCCGGGATACGTGCCGGCGGCGACCTTCACGATGTCCCCGCGCCTCGCGGCGGTGAGGGCATCCCCGATCGAGGTGTACTCGTCCGGGACGAGACGGTCCTTCGGGACGTGCACGCCCGTCGGCCTCATGGCGCCCGCTCCGATCCGGCAGGTGTTGTACTTGATGTAGAAGAACCCGTTCTCGCCGAAGCCCCGGCCCCAGCTGTTCTTGCAGATCCAGGCGCCCTGCCCGCCGCACATCGAATCGTCCCATCCGACGAGGAGGACGCCGTGATTGGTCGGATCGCTGCCGGCGTGCTCGTAGCAGCCGTTCTGGTAGCCGTAGAAATCGTCGTAGACGCACATGCCGACCGAGAGGGGACCGTAGGTCTCACACGCGTACTTGAGTGTGGCGACCGTGTTGGTGAGGTTGGTGAACCCGTCGATGATCGCGACCTTCTCGCAGGCGTAGTGCCGGCAGCTGCTGCCGTTCTCCGCGCGGTACGGGTAGCACTCCTCCAGCACCGCGCCCGGATCCTCGTGAAGCTCGTACGCGTGGCCCGCCCAGCCGCCGTCGCAGTCCGACCCCTGGAAGTTGCAGTCGACCGACTGCTGTTCCGAGATGTCGAGGATGATCCCCTCGTTGATCCTCACTGCGGCCTCCGTAGCGCCGCACGCCCCGAACGCCCAACACGACCCGCAGTCGCCCTGGTCGTCCGCCGGCGTCACCCCTTCGTGATCACGCCAGTCGAACTCGGACCGGAAACGCAGGCGCTCGATCGCCGGATCGGGCGTCAGGGTATCGTAGATGGCCTGTATGTGCGGAGGAATCTCGCCGCCCAGCCTCCTCGCCCTCTCCTCGGGCGAGAGGTGGGAGACCGACGTGGGACCGGCGATCCAGTCGTAGCCGCTCCGTTCGATCTCAGCACTGACCTCGTCGAGCCACGCCTGCTCCTCGGGCGTGACCTCGCGATCGACGGCGGCCAGGGCCGCAGGCGCCTGCGTCGCGAGCACCGCGAGGAGGCACAGAAACACCACGGGTCCGGCCGACGGCCGTGTCCTTCGATCCGCACGCATGATCTCGACTCCTTACGATTGGGGATTCCGGCAACACCGCTCCAGGATACACCTCCACGGTGCCGCTCCGGGGGGCGAAGCCGGTCGGTACTGTCTACTACATCACATCTTATCATGAATAGCGTGCGAATTCAAGAGGGGATGCTCCTCCGCGGTGATCTCCCGCTCCACCCTCGCTGCGGCCGGCGCCCGGACGCCTCATCCACCTCCTTGAGATGCCCCGTCGGAGGGCCCGATTCGCCCCACGGAGATCGGGCCGGAACCTCCGCTCGGGCGGGCGTTTGACCACGGTCCCGGCCGCTGGTACCCTCGACCCTCAATGCGACGCGAACTCCCTGGGAAGATCGACATTCTCGTCATCGGCGCCGGCACCGGAGGCGCCACGGCCGCGCGGACGGCTGCCGCCGCCGGGCACACCGTGGTTCTCGTCGAGCGTGTCACCGCCCGCGACGTTGGCAGGAAGGTGTGCGGCAACGCTCTCGACGACGTCGGCCTCGAGAGCATGGCTCGACACGGTGTGGCGCCTCATGAGATGGAGATCGCGACGCGACTCACGGGCGGGGAGCTCGTTCTGAACGACGGAGCGAACACCGTCGAGGTACGTCAGCCCGGCGTCGTCTTGAACCGCTACCTCTTCGGGCAGCGGCTCCTCGCCGAGGCGATCGAGGCGGGAGCCACGCTCCTCGACGAGTGCACGTGCCTGGGCTGGCAGGATCGCGACGAGGCCCGGGTCAGGCTCGCGTGGCGGGATGGGGAGGAGACGGACGTCGCGGGCCGCGTCGTCATCGACGCCTCCGGATACGCCTCCACGCTCACGAGGCACGGCGGACCGTTCGGCAGGAGCGAGCGTCTGTCACGAGCCGACGTTGGGATCGGTTACCGGGAGATATTCCCTCTGACCGACGACATCGACCGCGCAGATCGAGCGACCATCGTGCTGGCTCCGGAGGACGCCCGCACCGGATACGGGTGGATCTTCCCGATGGGCGAGCGGCTGGTGAACGCCGGGCTCGGCGCGACGCTCTACCGCATCGGTCCCAACGTCAAAGACGTCTTCCACAGGTTCATCGCCGCGCGCACCCGCGTCTCCCCCGGACCCCCCATCGCGGCGGGTACGGGCCTCGTTCCGCTGAGACGTCCGATTCCGAACTTCGTCGGCGACCGGTTCATGGCCGTAGGCGACGCCGCGTGCCACGCGGATCCGCTCCACGGCGGCGGCATCGCGTCGTCCGTGGTCGCGGGCGCCCTCGCGGGCGAGCAGGCGATCGTCAGCCTCGCGGCGCGCGACGTGGGCGTGAGGGGCCTCTGGGAGTACAACGTACGGTTCATGAGGGAGACCGGAGCCCGCCACGCTGCCCACGAGGCCCTGAGGAACGTCGTCTACTCGCTGCCGGACAAGGATCTCTCCGTTCTGATATCGCGGTTCGCGCGCGCGGGACACATGACGGCCCCGATCCGGGGCCGGAGATCGCGGCCACGCCTCTCGCACACCGGCGCCATCCTGGGGACGTGTGTCAGGCGGCCCAGGCTCGCACGCTTCCTCCTGGGAGCGAGCCGTCTCGTCGACGCGACGTTCAGGCTCTACGAGGATTACCCCGAGGCCCCGACGAGACTCGAGTCGTGGATCGGACACACGGAGTACCTGAAACAATCGCTTCAGCGATCGATAGCGGGAGGCGCAAGATGAACCGAGCGGTGAGACTCGTGGCGATTCTCGTTGGGCTCCTCGCGGCCGCGCCGGGAGGCGCGGCGACGATCTTCGTGGACGACGATGCGGCCGCCGTGGGCGGCGGTGCGGCCGCCGCGAACGGCGACGAGGCCGCCGCGGGCGGGCGCGACGCCGGAGCACCGGGCGTCGGCACGCGGGGGAATCCCTACGGCGACCTCCAGACGGCGATCGACGCCGCGGGCGACGGAGACACGATCGTGATCCTCCCGGGTACCTACTCTGCGTCCCCCGTCTCCTTCGTCGAGCCGCTGTGTGGGAACTGCGAGGAGCACGCGACCGACGTCGCGGCCACGAGGGGATTCCTCGTCGAGGGGAAGGCGCTTCGGCTGGTGGGAAGCGGCCCCGGCGAGACGATCCTCGTGACGAACGCTGGCTACGGGATCCTCTTCGACGGAAGCTACGGATCGCACGTCACGGGCGTCACGATCACCGGCGGGAAGCGCGACACGGATGGAATGGCGACCGACGCCGGCGTGGTCGTGCGCCGGAGCAGGGTCGCGCTCGATGACGTGGCGATCGTGGACAACACCGACCGCGCCGAGGACGTCGTCGTCGGCATCGGCGGCGTCATGGGCCGCGAGGGAGCCGACATCACCGTCACGGCTTCCACGATCCGGAACAACGGGTGGGACGGCGTCGCTCTCTACCGAGGATCGACGGCCGTGATCACCGACAACGAGATCTCGGAGGGACGCGGCGCCGGCATCGGCATCACGTGGGACGCCGCTGCGCTCGTCCTTCGGAACAGGATCGCAGGCTACTGGAAGGGGATCGGCTCGTTCGGAAGCTCCCGGGCCGTCGTGCGAAATAACGCCGTCTTCGACAACCTCGGCTGGGGAATCGTCGCGACCGGCGAGTCGTTCATGGAGGCCGCGAACAACGTGATCGCGCGGAACGGCAACTGCGGGTTCGCCCTCTGGAGCGAGGACGCGACGGGCCTCTTCACGAACAACATCGTCGTCGAAAACGGCTGGCGCGAGGAGTGGGTCTGCGCGCAGGTCGGGATCTGGATGAACGGGAGCCCTGCGAGCTTCCCGATCACGCACAACAACGTTTGGAACAACGCCGCGGGCGAGTACCGGGACATGGACGACCTGACGGGGATCGAGGGCAACATGTCGGTCGACCCGCTCTTCGCGGACTCGCTCGACTTCCATCTCGGGGAAGGGTCACCTGCGATCGACGCAGGAAACCCGCTCTTCACCGATCCGGACGGCGGGCGTTCGGATCTCGGGATCTACGGTGGTCCGGCCGCTCGGTAGCGGAGAAACGCCTCCCGAAGGCCTCGCCGGCGCCGCGGCGGACGGCCGAGCCGGCGCCCACCGGGACGCTACTCGGAGACCAACTCCTGGATCTCGAGGAACACCGCCTCGACGTCCTCGTCGCCGGGATACCGATCGGCGGCGATCTCGACGGTCCTCAAGGCCCTCCGGTAGTCCCAATCGAACTTCGCGTAGCTCATGGCGAGCTTGAGAAGACCCTCGCGACCCTCGACGGCGTCGACCCGCACGGGCGCCACTCCCAAGAGCATCTCCGCGTTGTCCGCCCTCGTCTCCTCGTGGAGATGGAACGGCGCGGAGTACTCGATGAGCATGTTGTCGTCGGTATTGCGCTCGGAGTCGCCGGCGAGCCGAACGACCGCGTCGCGGTCGAGAAGGAAGAGGGCAACGATGTCCTCGGTGGTCTCCACATCAACGGAGGCAAGGGATTGTACGACCGGGAGGTTCGGCCCGATGTTGTCGAAGATGTCAGAAGCGGAGACGTCGATGGGGGCGTCGCTCCCGAGGATGACGAGATCGGAGGAGTCGACCCGGAAGACGCTCATGTGTTGGTAGACGTCCGCGAACGTGATCAGGACTGAACGGAGATCCGGCGGCGTCATGCCGTACATCTGCACCCACTGCGCCCAGATCCCCCCGGGCGCCATCTTGCGTTTCCCGAGCGTGAAGAACTCCTTCGTGAAGAGGTTCGACACACCCGAGATCCAGGGGTTCGATGGCTCCGAGTTGACCATGTCATACGTCCCGTCCGGGACGAGCATGAGGTGGTTCCGCGCGTCGTTGATGATGAGATTCACGCGGGGATCCTCGAGCGGGCGGTTGTTGTGCTCATCGAAGTGGTGGCTCGCGGCAACCGCGGCCGGCTCGATCTCCACGACGTCGATGCGCTCGGGTCCCGGATGCATGGCCACCGCTCCCGCGCTGATGCCGCTCGCGAGTCCGATCACCAGTACGCTCTCCAGGTCGGGCCGGATGAAGAACGGCAGATGCGCCACCAGCAGCTGCGTGGCGAGGTCGTTCTGTGACGAGGCGTCGACCTTCCCGTTGTTGGCGAGCCAGATGTTCCCGGTCGCGGCCGTTCGGGCGACGGTGATCACGGAGGATGGACCCTCGTTGTAGTAGAGGAGATCGAAAGGAGCGACCGCGTAGTTGATCACGCCCTGACGTGTGCGGTCCGTGAGGTCCGAGGCGTACTTGTACATGCCCGACGACATGAGGAGCGGGTCCCAGGGAGGACGAACCACGCCGATGATCGCGACCATCGCGGCCGCCGCGACCGCCCACCGCATGAAACGCCCTCGTGATGCGGCCCCACTGGCGGCGAGACCGGCCGCTCGTGCGCCGAGCGCTGCCACGATGTTGATCGCGACGGCGAGAAGAACGGTTCCCCGGATGTGGATGAGCGGAAGGAGGACGAGCCCTCCGAGCGCTGCCCCGAGAAGCGCGCCGACCGTGTTCATGCCGTACAGCCTGCCCACCGGCCGATTGAGCTTCTCGACGGATCCGGCCGCGGCGCGAACGAGGAACGGGAACGTCGCTCCCATGAGGAGCGTCGGGAGGATCATGATCGCGAGCGCGAGGAGGAGCTGAGCGGGCCAGAGCATCCAGCTCGAGTCGGCGGTCTTGTCGTAGAGCCAGACGAAAGCAAACGGAAGCTGCCCGTAGAAGAACATCGCCGCCCAGGAGAGTCCCGCCACACCCAGTTGAATCAGCGCGACGTTCCTGAGGACGAGGGCGCGGCCACCGCGGGCGAGGCTCCGATCGGCCGCCCCGCCGGCGACCCAACCCCCGATCCCGATGCCGAGGAGGAACCCCAGAAGCATGATCGTGAACGCATACGTGCTCGCGCCAAGCACCAGGGCGAGCAGCCTGAACCACGCCACCTCGCAGAGAAGGCTCGCGAAGCCGGCGAGCGCGGCCACGATCAGGAGCACATCGAAGCTCCAGTCGCCGCTCGGTCGCACCTTCTCGACGGGCTCGGGGACGGCGGGCGGGATCGCGCCGCCCTGCCGCGAGAGCCACACGGCGGCGAGCGCCAGAAGTCCGTTCACGGCCGCCGTCCACCACGTCGTCGTGGCGAGCCCCAGCCTAGGCAGGAGCACGAAGCCCGCGAGGAACGTTCCCAGCACCGCGCCCAGCGTGTTCACGCCGTACAAGCGCCCGATCTGGAATCCCGCCTGACTCCTCTCGCCCGTGACGAACCGCGCCAGCAGCGGGAGCGTCGCTCCCATGCAGAAGGTCGGTGGCAGAAGCATGATCCCCAGGAGCACGAACTGGAAGAGCCCGAAGGCGGAGGGTCCAGGCTCGACGGCGCGCCAGACGCCGAGGTAGAACGGCTCCGCGGCTCGGAGCAGCCAGGGGAAGGCGAGGGCGTACGCCCCGATGAATGCCTCGAGAACCGCGTAGACGAGAAGCGGCCGTGTGAAACGGCCGGCCCAGCGGGCGGCGGCGAACGCCCCGAGCGCGAGCCCGCCCATGAACGCGGCGAGGACCGTCGTGATTGCGAGCTGGCTCGTCCCGAACAATACGTGAAGCTGACGGGCCCACAGGGTCTCGTAGACGAGAGACGCCGCACCGCTCGCGAGGAAGATCGGTATGAAGAGCCTGACGACCTGCTGCCGCCCGAGCGAAGCGCCTCCCGCCGCCATGTGGTTCCTCCTTGAATCCGCCTCAAATCCGCAGGGACGCCGGGAACGCGACGATCGCGCTCCCGCCGCTCGTCGCCTCCCGCACTCGGTCTCGCGCCGACACGCCCCGGCCACCCGAACGAGGAGAAACTAGCAGATTCCGGGCCACGAGTGGAGCGGTTTCGAGCCTCGAGGACGCAGTTCCATGGGCGGGTCCCGGTCCCAGGGTCCCGGAAGACTGGGTCAGGGCTGGATCTCATCCCGCCCGACCGGGCTTCCGGAGGACAAACCTGTCACCGCTCTCTCGATATTGACAAACCTCACTAATGGTGGTATGATAGAGTGGTACGTCTCTGGCATGTGACCATTGCCATGACGGAGGGCGCTCGACGTCCCCTGTCGCAAGGGGGCGGTACATCCGCGTCTGGATCACCGGTCCGGCCGCGCGACCCGGCTCTTCTCTGAAGACGGGCTTACGAAAGGACGTAGGACGAGAGACCACTGCTCACGCGTAAGGTAGAAAGGCAGAATGGTCCTCTCCCACGGGAGCTTCCGTGCAGGCGTCGTCGTGCCGCGCGGACGCAGTGAGCCCGGGTGCAACGAGGGAGCCGGCTTTGTCTATGTGGAAACCAACTGCTCCGGACGCGCACGAGGCGCCACGCACCCGCGTGGTTGCCGGGACTTGCGCACGCGTCCGGAGCAACGTCATCTTGTGCGAACGCGACGAGCGCGCCCGTCGGAGACGGGCGTTGTCGCGCATCGAAGTGGATGGTGGTTTGCTGAGCGAGAACGGAATCTCGGGTAACAACGAACGTCTTCGAAGGCGAGGAAAGGGAGTCGACACCATGAAACGGGCGATCCTGTTGTGTGCGGTGTTCCTGGCGGCGACGCTCGACGCGGGCGCGGCGGACGTGCCAAGGTCGATCAGCTACCAGGGGGCTCTGACCGAAGCGGACGGGAGCATCGTCGCGGACGACGTGTACGATCTCACGTTCAGCCTCTACGATACGATCATGGGCGGGGCTCCTCTGTGGACCGAGACCCAGAGCCTGCAGGTGGCGGACGGGGTCTTCAACGCGAACCTGGGTGAGGTGACGCCTCTCGATCTCCTGTTCGACCAGGCGTACTGGATGGGAGTGGCCATCGGTATCGACCCCGAGCTTTCGCCGCGCGTCGCGCTCACGGTCGCGCCGTACGCGTTCCGCGCGATCTACGCGGACGCCGCGGCCGATTCGGTCTGGGCGGTCACCGGAGACGACGTCTACCGCCTCGTAGGTAACGTGGGCATCGGGACGGCCACGCCAGCCGAGCGGCTCGACGTCGACGGGACGGTGCAGGCGATGGGACTCAAGATCCCCACAGACGCGGCGGACGGGCACGTCCTCACGTCGGACGTCGACGGCGTTGCGACCTGGCAGCCGGGAGGCGGCGTGGGCGACATCACGGCCATCATCGCCGACGCCGGACTCACCGGGGGCGCGGACGCCGGCGACGCGACGCTCGCGGTCGGCCCCGGCGACGGCATCGAGGTCTCGCCCGACTCGATCGCCGTGCGCGTCGCGGACTTCGCCGGCGACGGTCTCGCCGACGACGGGACGAACGATCTCACCGTCAACGTGGGACCCGGACTCGCCATCGTGGCCGACACCCTCGGCCTCGCGCCCGAGTACCAGAGCGGTACCGCCTACGACGGGGCCTTCGTGAACGAGGGGCAGGCCGACGCGATCGATGAGACGATGGTCCTCCCCGACTTCGTCGGAAGCGTCGACGGCGTGGCGAACGACGCCGGCGACATCGACCTCGTGGCGGGCTCGAACATCGACATCATCCCCGACGACGAGGCGAACACGATCACGATCGCAGCAACGGGCGTCGGCGGTGGAGACGTCACGGCGGTCGACGCCGGGCCCGGTCTTGCCGGCGGCGGCGAGGGCGGCGACGTCAGTCTCGAGGTGGGGGAAGGCGACGGCATCGAGGTCCTGGCCGACACGGTCGCCGTGCGCGTCGCGGACTTCGCGGGCGACGGTCTCGCCGACGACGGGACGAACGATCTCGCCGTCAACGTGGGACCCGGACTCGCCATCGTGGCCGACACCCTCGGCCTCGCGGCCGAGTACCAGAGCGGTACCGCCTACGACGGGGCCTTCGTGAACGAGGGGCAGGCCGACGCGATCGTTGAGACGATGGTCCTCCCCGACTTCGTCGGAAGCGTCGACGGCGTGACGAACGACGCCGGCGACATCGACCTCGTGGCCGGCACGAACATCACGATCACGCCGGACGACGTCGGCAACACGATCACGATCGACGCCACGATCGACGCGACGGGCGGGGGCGACGTCGGCGCGGTCGACGCGGGACTGGGACTCGTGGGCGGCGGCACCGAGGGCGATCTCACTATCGACGTCGGCGCCGGGGACGGCATCGAGGTCCTGGCTGACACGGTCGCCGTGCGCGTCGCGGACTTCGCGGGCGACGGCCTCGCCGACGACGGGACGAACGACCTCGCCGTCAACGTGGGACCCGGACTCGCCATCGTGGCCGACACCCTCGGCCTCACGGCCGAGTACCAGAGCGGTGCCGCCCACGACGGGGTCTTCGTGAACGAGGGACAGGCCGACGCGATCGACGAGACGATGGTCCTCCCCGACTTCGTCGGAAGCGTCGATGGCGTGACGAACGACGCCGGCGACATCGACCTCGTCGCCGGCACGAACATCACGATCACACCGGACGACGTCGGCAACACGATCACGATC
>JALGVU010000278.1 GCA_025774545.1 bacterium
GCCGTTGCGACCGCCGATCGCATGTACTACGCGCTGTCTTCCTACGCGAGCCTGGAGAAGGACTGAGGCGGCCGTTTGCTTCCCTGGCACCGGCCGCTGACGTGAGACGCCCCCCGCCGCAATGGCGGGGGGCGTCTCTTCGTGCGTCTCCGCTCATCATCCATGAAGGTCCCGGTCAAGCTCAGCTGGATGCTCAATTGATCTAATTCATGGAATGTGTTATAGTTCCGCACACCTGACTAGTGTTCCGTGACGGTAATGAACTGCCCCTCGCTCACAGATCGAGGGTGCACGAACTTGAGAAGGAGGAGGGTGCGACCATGAAGACGACGGTTCTCTTGTTCCTGCTACTCCTGGTTGTTGGAAGCACTCAGGCAGAGGCCGAGCTTCCGCGCACGATGAGCTACCAGGGCGTGCTCAAGGACGGCGATGGAGAGCTCGTCCCCGATGGCGACTACGAGATGGTATTCAGGCTCTACGACGCGGAGACCGGAGGCAACGTTCTGTGGGAGGAGACCCAGAACGCGGTCGTCGTGGCAGGTCTCTTCAACGTGCTACTCGGACGCGTAATCCCGCTCGAGCTTCCGTTCGATGCCGTCTACTGGCTCGGCATCCAGGTAGGCGCCGCGGGGCCGGAGCTCGTCCCGCGTGTAGAGCTGGCATCGGCCGCGTACAGCCTAACGTCGCGGACTGTGGCCGACGGGGCCATCACGGCGGAGAAGCTCGCTGAGGGGGCGGTGGGAACCGAGGCGATCGCCGATCTCGGGATTCTGCTTGAGGACATCGCTCAGAGCGGTGCCGGGACCTGGCAGACAATCAAGTGGAACGGGGAGCAGTGGGTCGTCGAGGACGACTACGGAGTAGAGGGTACGATCACCGTCGTGCACGGCGAGGGAGGCATCGCTGGATACGGGCACGAGGGTGTCATCGGTCTGTCGATCGCAGAGGCCGGCATCGAGGAGAGCATGCTCGGAGACGCGGCCGTGACGAGCACGAAGATCCAGGATGGCACGATCGCGTTCGATGACGTCGGGCAGAACGCGGCCGGTCCCGGGCAGCTCATGAAGTGGAGCGCCGGCAGGGGGACGTGGGTCGCCGGCGAGGACTCCGTTGGCGTCGCGCGCGTCAACGCGGGACCGGGGCTCATCGGCGGGGGCTCGGACACGGAGATTGAGCTGGGTGTCGATTTCGAAGGAACGGGGCTCGCCACGATGGTGGCGCGGAGCGACCACGACCACGACGCCACCTACGTCGGCGAGGGCGAAGCGGACGTCATCACGAGTACGATGATCGGGGCCGCCGAGGTCAAGACGGACGATCTCGACGCTCTGGCAGTGACGCCCGACAAGCTCGCCAACGCCGCCGTGACGGCGGCGAAGCTCGATACGAGCTCAGTCAGCACGGAGAAGCTCCAGAAGGACGCGGTCAGCACGGACAAGCTCCAGAAGGACGCGGTGACGGAGGACAAGCTTGGTCCGGCGGCCGTGACTGCGGCGAAACTCGACACGAGCTCAGTGAGCAATGAGAAGCTCCAGAAGGACGCGGTGAATGCGGAGAAGATCCAGGACCGGAGTGTCGAGTTCATCGACCTCGCGCAGAACGGGGCCGCGGAGGGGATGGTGGTGAAGTGGGTCGACGCCAAGGGGGGCTGGGTGGCAGCCCCAGATGAGGCGGGGCTCTCGAACGTGGAGGCGGGGGACGGACTGGTCGCTGCCGGCACCGATGTGGTGACGCTCTCCGCAGATTTCGCGGGGACCGGGTTCGGGACGACGATCGCCCGGAGCGATCACGATCACGACACGGTCTACGTGGGCGAAGGGGAAGCGAACTCGATCACGAGCGGCATGATCGGGGCGATGGAGGTGCAGACCGAGGATCTGAACGACGGTGCGGTGACTGCCGGCAAGCTCGGCACCGCTGCCGTGACCGTCGACAAACTCGGTCCGAGCGCAGTGACCTCTGAGAAGATCGATGCCGGCGCTGTGACGACCGAGAAGATCGAAGATGCTACGGTGCAGTTCGCGGACCTCGCTGACAACGGGGCCTCGCCGGGAGAGATCATCAAGTGGACGGGCACCGCGTGGGCAGCGAGGTCCGATTCCGTCGCCGCCGAAGCCGGCGGCTGGACCGTCGAAGGCGACAACGTGGTCACGGCAGTCGTGGGGAACGTCGGAATCGGAACGGACACGCCGTTGGAGAAGCTGGATGTGGACGGGACCATTCGGATGCAGGGATTCGATCTTCCGGACACCACCGCCCACGCAGGATACGTGCTGACGTCGGACGACAACGGCGCCGGCATGTGGCTGCCTTCCCAGCCGGCGACGGGTCTCAATCTGCCGTACGACGGCAGTGCCGCCTCCAGCACCCCTGTCTTCCGGATCCAGAACCACGGCACGGGGGATGGCGTCTGGGTCAAGTCGACTCAAGGGAACGGCGTGCACGCGGAAGCGCACCAGGGGTATGGTCTCTATGCGCAGGGCCCGCCGGCGCCGAATCCGGACCGCGGCGCAGCGCACGTGGATGGGCATCTCCGCGTGGACGGATTCTCCAATTTCAACTACGACGTGGAGATTGACGCGGACCTCGACGTCTCAGGCACCGTCACCAAACTGAGCGGCTCCTTCAAGATCGATCACCCCCTCGATCCCACCAACAAGTACCTTCTCCATTCCTTCGTCGAGAGCCCGGACATGATGAACGTCTACAACGGGAACGCCGTGCTCGACGAGAGGGGCGAGACATGGGTCACGCTCCCGAACTGGTTCGAGGCCTTGAACCGCGACTTCCGATATCAGCTCACCGCGATCGGGGCGCCGGGGCCGGACCTCTACATCGCAGAGGGCGTCGCAGGCAACCGGTTCGGAATCGCCGGGGGTGAGCCCGGCATGACGGTCTCGTGGCAGGTGACGGGAATCCGCCACGACGCTCACGCTGAGGCGCACCGCATCCCCGTCGAGCTGGCGAAGACCGGGGAGGAGAAGGGCAAGCTCCTGGACCCGGAGGCTTTCGGGCAGTCCGGGACGCCGGCGGTCAACGCTGTTGCCTCCGACGCCGGGGCCATGCACGTCGCGTCTGCCGGGGGAGGGGAGTAACCGGATTCGCGGCAGGCTGGGAGCAATGAGAGATCCCGCCCTATCCGATGGGACGTGCGTCGTGGCGCGCCGCGCGCCACGACGGTCCAACGCTACCTGAGCAGGACCATTCTCCTGACGAGCGCCTCTCCATCCGTCTCGACCCGGCAGAAGTAGACGCCCGCCGCGACGGCGCGTCCTCCGCGGTCGCGGCCGTCCCAGACCGAGGCGTGACGACCCGCTTCGACCCTCCGGTCGAGGATCGTCCGCACGAGGCGGCCCGATGCGTCGTAGACGCGGACGCTGACGGCCGCCGGCTCGGGAATGTCGTAGGCGATCGTCGTCGACGCTCCGAACGGATTCGGCCTCGGCGCGTGGACGACGAACGACCTCGGGATTCCGCCATCCTCCACGCCCGCCGCGAGCGCCGAGCACACCGAGTGGCTGCTCCTGTTCCCGCCGAAATCGACCGCCGCCACCTTGTAGTGGGTCGACTCGTCCCACTGGGAGCTCGCGTCGACGAACGAAGTGTCGACGTCGGCGTAGATGCGGTTGGCCAGGTTCGGCACGAAGCCCGGATCGTCACCGCGGTGGAGCTCGTAGTACTGGAGGTCGGGGGACGGCGACGGGGGCCAAGACAGGCTGACGAAGCCGGTGGCCTCGTCGAAGTCGCCCCGGAGCGTCGGCGGCGGCTCGGGAGCGAGGTTGTCGATCGAGTACCCGCTGTCGGGCGCCGAGTCGAAGTACACGAGCGGGTC
>JALGVU010000279.1 GCA_025774545.1 bacterium
TACGACGATCCGGAGCCCTTCGGCGGCGTCGACCCCGTCGACCTCCGCCGCTACGGCGACGTGATTCCGAACTACTACGTCTATCAGGACCGGCTCTTGGGCGAGCTCCTCGAGGCCGCCGGCGACGACGTGAACGTGATCATCGTGTCCGACCACGGCTTCAAGGCGCGGCTCAATCCGGATCCGGGTCGGCCGCAGCTCACAGGCACGCACGACGTTCAGGGCGTCTTCATCGCGTCGGGCCCGGCCTTCCGTTCGTCGGGCTACTTCGAGGGCGCCACCGTCCTCGACATCGCGCCGACGGCGCTCGCCGTCATGGGCCTTCCGGTCCCGCAGGACATGGACGGCCGCGTGCTCGAGCGGACGATCCGGCGCCAGCATTTCGTCGAGAACCCGCTCCTCCGGGTTCCGTCCTATGAGCCGGCCGTCCTGAAGGAGAAGGACGAGGTCGGCTCGGCGATGGACGAGTCGATCCGCGAGCAGCTGAGGTCGCTGGGGTACATCGAGTAGCCCGGGGTCCTTGACCGCTGGGAGACGCCGGCGACAGGGAGGCACCCCAGGCTCTCGACCGGCCGTGAGCGCCCGTCCTTCCCGAGGGAGGTTCGGTGGAGAGCACCGACAGACCAAATCTCCTGTCTCTCCTCCGCGTCGGCGCGGCCCACGTCAGGGTCGGCAGGGTCTTCTCGATCGTCCTCGCGGGCGCCGCGCTCCAGATCGTCACGCAGGTCATCCTCGCGAACAACCTCCCCAAGGACGAGGTGGGCGTCATCTCGCTCCTTCTCGGAGCGTTGCCGCTGCTCTCGACACTCTCGCTTCTCGGGCAGGACACCGCCACCGTCAGGTTCTTGAGCCGCGACCCCGAGCGAACGTACGACGCCGCACGCCACGTGAGGCGCGTGCTCGCGATCGTGCTTCCTTTGGGCGCCGCCTTGGGCCTGGCCGGCGCCGGCTACTACGGGCTCTCCGGGATCGTGGCGCTCGCGGCGGTCGTGCTCGTTGTCTCGCAGAACGCGCTCGCCGTGGCGAGCGCCGCGCAGCGGGCGCGCCACCGGTACGAGCTCGCGATGCTCGGCGTCTGGCTGCCGAGGATCGCGACGGCCGTCCTCCTGATCGCGCTCCTCCTCGCGAGTTCGATCTCGTTCCGTCCCGTCGTGCTCGCCATCATCGCGGCGTTCGGCGCCACCGCCATCGCGTTCGTCGCGCGCGAACTTGTTCGTTCGGCCCGAGGGGGGACGCGCGTTCCCACGAGCGTCCTCAGAGACGGTCTCTTCCTCTTCGGGCTCGCGGTCTCGTTCTCCGTGATGACCGCCATGGACAAGCTCGTGATCGGCAAGATGATGTCGTACGCCGACCTCGCCGTCTACGCCACGATCTTCGCCGTGATGAAAGGCTTCGACTTCATCTTCTACTCGGTGACGCACGTGCTCATGCCCCGCGTGAACGCCGTCGTCTCGATCGATCTCAAGCGCCTGAACTGGTCGATCGCCGCAGTGGCGGCGATCGTGGCCGCGGCCTATCTCTCGATCGGCGAGGAGGTGATCCACCGGCTCTACGTGGGGCGGTACGATCAGGGCGCCTTCCTCATCGCACCTTTCGTCTTGTCCGGGGTCATGAAGCTGTTCTACTCTGTTCCTTCCAGCATCATCGGGGGTCGACTCACGCGCACCGCCCTCAAGCAGTTCCTGTGGTTCAATCTCGCGGGGATGCTGGTCAACATCGTGCTCGACATCGTGCTCATCGCGCTCTGGGGGCTTCTCGGCGCGGCCGTCGCGACGGCCGTCGCGTGGGCACTCAGGCTCACGGGCGGCTACGTGATCCTGGCGCGCCACCGGAAGGACCTCGCCGCCCCGCCCCCCGGGCCGGCCGGCGAGCCACCATCGACGACGTGAGAGAGCGAGGGAACGCATGACTCCGAGAAACCGACGTGGGAAAGGAAACGCGGACCGGCCGCGGAGCGTGCCGGACGCCGAGCGCAAGGCGAGCCGGCCGCCGATCCTGGGACGACGGGCGACGCTCATCGCCGTGCTCATCGTGCTCGCGATCGGCCTCGTGTTCTTCCAGCGCGTGATGTTCAGAAGCGAGATTCTGACGGGCGGCGACGTCCTGGCGGGCGCCGCGATCTTCGAGCACTACGCCAACGGGGAGATCGCCGCGGGCAGGCTTCCGCTCTGGAACCCCTACATGTTCGGCGGGATGCCGTTCTTCGAGAGCATGACGTGGAGCGCGTTCGTCTACCCGAGCTTCTGGATCAGGTACGTCATCGAGAAGCTCCCGGGTGTTGAGCTGCCGAGGCTCTTCTTCCTCGTGCTGCACTACCTCCTGGCGGGGGTGGGGACGTTCTTCTTCCTGAGGTCACGCGGGGTCGGGCACGCGGGCGCGTCGCTGGGAGGCGTCGCGTTCATGCTGACGCCGCACCTCGTCGGGCTCGCGACGATCGGGCACGGCGGGAAGGTGCTCACGGCCGCATACCTCCCGCTCGTCGTCATGGCGGCCTATCGCGTGATCGAGTGCGGCAACGCGCGCTGGATCGCGATACTGGGCTTGATCGGAGGACTTCAGTTCCTCGCGCGCCACGTGCAGGTGAGCTACTACACCTGGATCGTCGTGCTCATTCTGCTCGTGTTCTCGGTCGCGGTGGGACGCCGCGACCGAGAGCCGTGGGGCGCGCAGGGAAGGAAGGCGGCGTCGGTCGTGGCCGCGGGCGTGCTCGCGGCGGCCCTCGCGGCCGTCCTGCTGCTTCCGCTCCTCGCGTACACTCCTCTCTCGACGCGTGTCGCCGAGGCGGGAGGAATCGGCTTCGATCAGGCCGTCATGTGGTCGTTCCATCCCAAGGAGATCGTCACCTTCCTGGTGCCGTCGTTCTTCGGACTCGCAAACGAGACCTACTGGGGAACGATGCCGTTCCAGCAGGTCTCGCATTACTCCGGCTACGTGGTTCTCTGCCTGGCCGCGATCGCGGTCGTCAGGAAGCGCGACAGGAGCGTCCGTTTCCTGACGCTCCTCTTCGTCGTGGGGCTCGTCCTCTCGTTCGGCAAGTACCTCGGCCCCGTCTACCGGACGCTCTACGCGGCGCTGCCGGGATTCAGCCGCTTCCGCGTTCCCGCGCTCTTCCTGCTGCTGTCGCAGTTCGCCGTCGCGTGCCTCGCCGGCCACGGCGCGTCGGTGCTCCTGAACGAGATCAAGGACGGGAAGCGCTCCTGGCTGCCGTGGGCCATCGGAACCGCGGCCGTCGGGATCCTCGTCGGCCTCATCGTCATGGTGTCGCGCTCGTCGATGGGCCAGACCGCGGGCGTCGCGCTCATGGCGCGCCACGCCGGTGTGCCGGCGGCACAGCTCCGCCAGCTCGGAGCGACGGCCGCCGGGTACGCCGTCCGGGACGCCGGGATCCTCGCGGCCTTCGCCGCCGCGACCGGCGTCGCGATCTTCGCGACGGCAACGAGGAAGCTCCCGGCGTGGATTCCTGCGGCGCTCCTCTTGGGCCTCGTCGTGTGGGACGTCTCCATCGTCAACGCTCGATTCATGAAGCCCGAGAGGATGAAGCCGCTCGAGCAGTACTACCCGGCGACGGCGGCGGTCCAGTATCTCAAGAAACAACCCGGCCCGTTCCGAATCGCGCCCCTCGGGCAGCAGTTCAGCTCGAACGCGTGGATGTACCACGGGATCGAGTCGATCGGGGGCTACCATCCGGCGAAGCTCTCCGTGATGGACAAGCTCCTGACCACGATCGGCGTGTCGAACCTGAAGCTCCTCGCCATGTTGAACGTCAGGTACGTCGTCGGCCCCGACGATCTCCGGCACGAGCTCTTCGAGCAGGTCGCCCCGGGCGCTCCGGGAGCGAGGGGATCGCCCTCGCGGAGTTCGCGGTCGACAATTTCGACCCCTCACGGATCGCGACCGTTCTCGAGGAGCTGCCTGGCCCCGTCGAGAGCGCCGTGGGGAGCAGCGTTTCCATCGTCTCCTGGAGCCCCGCTGAGATCGAGCTCGCGGCCTCGATCCGCCGACCTTGTCTTCTCGTCCTGTCGGAGGTATACTATCCGCCGGGTTGGAAGGCATTGGTGGACGGTGAGGAGACGCCGATCTACCGCACCAATTACGCCTTCCGATCCGTCTATCTCACGCCGGGAGAGCACGCCGTGCGGTTCGTCCACGTGGCTCCGAGCTTGACCGCGGGCCTCGTGGTGACGCTGGTGGCGGGTCTCCTCGTGATCCTCTTGTGGGCGCTTCCCGCGGGCGCCCGTCTTGCAGGGAGGACGCGATGAAGGTCATGGTCGTCGTGCCAACCTACAACGAGCGAGAGAACATCGAGGAGCTCGCTCCCCGCGTCCTCGGGAAGCTCCCCGACGTGGAGCTTCTGGTGGTCGACGACGGCTCGCCGGACGGGACGGGGGAGTACGTGGACGGGCTCGCCGCGAGCGATCCCCGCGTCCACGTCCTGCACCGTCCGGGGAAGATGGGCCTGGGATCGGCGTACGTGCAGGGGTTCAAGTACGCGCTCGGCACGTCGGCGGACCTGATCATCCAGATGGACGCCGACTTCTCGCACGATCCGGACGTGATCCCGGAGCTCGTCGAGAACGCGGGCGACGTCGACATCGTCGTCGGTTCGCGCTACATCACCGGCGCGAACGTTGTGAACTGGCCTCTTCAGCGGTTGTTCCTGAGCTACTTCGCCAACGTCTACACGCACATCGTCACGGGGTTGCCGCTCAGGGATTCGACCGGAGGCTACAAGTGCTTCCGGCGTCAGGTCCTGGAATCGGTCGACCTTGACGCCGTGAGGTCCGACGGGTACTCATTCCAGATCGAGATCAACTTCCGCTGCTGGCGGAAGGGGTTCTCGATCAAGGAGATCCCGATCGTGTTCGTGGACCGACACTCCGGCACCTCGAAAATGTCCCGGCGGATCGTATGGGAAGCGACGTGGTTGGTTTGGCGCCTGAGGCTGGACAGGATTCTCGGGAGGCTCTAGAGCCGCTCGACGTCTCGATCGTCGTTGTCGGCTACAACAGCCGCGAGCCCCTGTCGCAGTGCCTCGCCTCGATCGAGGAGCACCCGGCAGAGGCCTCGACCGAGGCGATCGTCGTCGACAACGACTCGACCGACGGTACCTGTGACTTCCTGAAGGAGAGGTTCCCCTGGGTTCGCCTCGTCGAGAACGCGGCGAACCTCGGCTATTCGAGAGCCGTGAACCAGGGGATCGGCGCGTCGCGGGGACGGTACGTCCTGATCTTGAATCCGGACATCGTCGTCGCAGGCGGCGCCATCGATCGCCTGCTCGCGTTCATGGACGAGCACGCGGACGCGGCGATCGGAGGCTGCAAGCTCCTGAACTCCGACGGCACGCTGCAGTACTCGTGCCGCCGCTTCTACACGTTCTGGACCCTCGTCCTCCGTCGGACGCCCTTGGGGAGGATCTTCAAGAACAGCCGGGCCCTGAGGGACTACCTCATGCTCGACTTCGACCACGAGACGTCGCGCGAGGTCGATTGGGTCACCGGCGCGTGCATGATGGTGAGGAAAGAGGCGCTCGCCGGCGTCGGACTCATGGACGAGCGCTTTTTCATGTACTTCGAGGACGTCGACTGGTGCTACCGCGTGTGGCGACGCGGCTGGAAGGTCTACTACGTCGCCGACTGCACGATGAGCCACCGCTACGCGCGCGAGAGCGCGAGGCCCGGCCTGTCGCGGCAGGCGCTGGCCCACGCGATGTCGCTCGTCCACTTCTATGAAAAGTGGGGAAGGGTCATCTACGGTTTGAAGAAGTACCGGCGCGTCGTACTGAGATCGATCCTGCTCGTCTCGGATCTCGTCGCCATCAACGGCGGCTTTGCGCTCGCGTACCTTCTGAGATCGAGCCTCAAGGGGCTGCTCGAGAAGCCGCTCTTCGGCGTCGGCGTCTACCGGCCGTTCGTGCTCTTCGCGAACCTCGTCCTCCTCTTCTCGGGCCGGCTCCGATCTCCTCCTGCGAGTCCTGCGCGCGACGGCCGTGGCGGTCGTCATGCTCATGGCGAGCACGTTCCTGACCTCTCAGACGCTCTACTCGAGGGTTCTCGTTGCGGCGTTCTGCGCCATCACCGTGATCCTCGTTGCCGTCTTCCGCGTTGTGCTCCGGAACATGCACCGGAGACTGCGAGCGGGGCGGTTCGACCTCAAGCGCGTCGCGATCGTCGGCGGCGGCGCGGACGCGGAGCGGCTCGCCCGCCGGATCGTGTCGCACCGCGAGATCGGATACGACCTCGCCGGGCTCGTGTCGACAGGCGGAGGGCCGAGACCGACGGGCTTCCCCATGATCGGGACCTTCGAGGATCTTCCCCGACTGATCGAGGAGCAGCGGATCGGCGAGGTGATCTTCGCGGATCCGAGCCTCTCGAACGAGGACGTCGCAGACTTCCTCCTGACGGCCCGCAGAAGCACGGTCGACGTCAAGATGGTCTCCGGGTTGGCCGGCATCCTCACGCAGCGCGCGAGAGTCGAGGAGTTTCTCGATCTCCCGGTCGTCTCGTTCGAGCGCGAGGCGCTCCTCAAGACCGGCGCGGGCGCCAAGCGCGCCCTCGACGTCGTCGGGGCGATTCTCCTCGTGATCGTGTGGGCGCCGTTTCTCGGCGTGACCGCGCTCGTCAACGCCGTCAGAGGGCGGGCGCCCTTCGAGCGTTCGCCGCGCGCAGGCCGGGACGGGACTCGCTACGAGATGCTCGTGCCGAACGAGACGACCCGACCGTCGCCTCTCCGGAGGTTCCTGACGCGCCACGGCCTCTCGCGATTCCCCGCGATCCTGAACGTCGTCGCGGGGGAGATGAGCTTCGTGGGGCCCAAGCCCGTCGCCCCGGAGAGGTTCGACTCGTTCGACACGAGGGAGCGCCTTCGTTTCGACGCGCGCCCAGGCCTCACGGGCCTCTCCGAGGTCTCCGCCGAGGACGGCGACGGTTCGACCGACGAGGGAAGAGCGCTCGACGTCTACTACGTCCAGAACTGGTCGCTCGGAGGCGATCTGAAGATACTGCTTCGGTGGTTGGCCCGCTGCGTCGGTGGACGCGCGGGCTGAGGAAACACGGAGCGCGAGTGACACCCCGCCGTCCGCGGCCCGAGCCACACGCCGCGGTGCGGCACAGACGCGGCGACCGACGGGACGGACGCGCCGGAACGGAGACACGACCCGCAGCACGAAAGGATACCCATGAGAACGCGACACGTGACGTGGCTGGCCTTGGCCCTCGCTCTCTCGCTCGCCGGGACGGCGGTC
>JALGVU010000062.1 GCA_025774545.1 bacterium
CGGCCGCGGGGCCTTGGTCGTTGACATCGAGCTTCCGGGTAGCGGACACTCGTGGGACGCTGATCGCACCGACGTCTCGCCGACACAACACCAACACGAGGGAGGGCATGTGGACGACCGCAAGGCTGTCGACGAGCTGTGTATCAACACCATCCGATTCCTCTCCGTCGACGCCGTGGAGAAGGCGAACTCGGGCCATCCGGGCGCGCCGATGGGAGCGGCGCCGGTCGCCTACGTCCTGTGGGATCGCTTCCTCAAGCACAACCCGAGGGACCCCGGATGGCCGGACCGTGACCGCTTCGTTCTCTCGGCCGGGCACGCATCGATGCTGCTCTACTCGCTCCTGCATCTGACCGGGTACGATCTGAGCCTGGACGATCTCCGGGCGTTCCGCCAGTGGGGGAGCAGGACGGCGGGCCATCCGGAGCGCGGGCACACGCCGGGCGTCGAGACCACCACGGGCCCCCTGGGACAGGGGGTCAGCACGGCCGTGGGCATGGCGATGGCCGAGGCGTCGCTCGGCGCCCGCTTCAATCGCCCCGGCCACGACGTCGTCGATCACATGACGTACGTCCTCTGCTCGGACGGGGATCTGATGGAGGGAGTGTCGTCGGAGGCGGCGAGCCTCGCCGGCATGCTGAGGCTTGGGAAGCTCGTGTGCGTCTACGACGACAACGACATCTCGATCGAGGGAAGCACCGACATCACGTTCACGGAGGACGTCGGCCGCCGCTTCCTCGCCTACGGCTGGCACGTCGTCGGCCCCGTCGACGGGCTCGATCTCGACGCGGTCGCTACCGCGATCGACGAAGCCCGGAGCGACGCGACGCGCCCGTCGCTCGTCATCTGCAAGACGACGATCGGGTACGGCAGTCCTGGGGCGAACACGCCCGGCGTGCACGGCTCGCCGCTCGGGCCTGAGGGCGCGCGCGAGTCGAAGAAGACGCTCGGCTGGCCCCTCGAGCCGGAGTTCCTCGTTCCCGAGGAGGCGAAGCGCCACATGGGCGCGGCCCTCGCGCGCGGGGAGGAGGCCGAGCGCGGCTGGAAGGAGCTCCTCGCGGCGTACGCTCGAGAGCACGCCGATCTCGCGGTCGAGTTCTCCGAGCGCACGACCGGGAAGCTCCCGGACGGGTGGGCCGACGGCCTCGACAGTCTCTACGGACCCGGCGCGTCCCCCGTGGCCACGCGAGCCGCGTCCGGGAAGGTGCTGAACGCCCTCGCGCCCCGCGTGCGCGCGCTCTTCGGCGGCTCGGCCGATCTGGCCCCGAGCAACAAGACCAACATCGACGGCGAGGGCAGCTTCGCGCCGGACGATCCGCGCGGCCGGAACATCCACTTCGGCGTCCGCGAGCACGCGATGGGCGCGATCGCCAACGGCCTCGCCGTCCACGGCGGCTTCGTGCCGTACACGGGCACGTTCCTCACATTCTCGGACTACATGCGGCCCCCGATGCGGCTCGCCGCGATGATGGGGCTGCGCGTCGTCTACGTCTTCACGCACGACAGCATCGGCCTCGGCGAGGACGGTCCGACCCATCAGCCCGTCGAGCACCTCGCGAGCATGCGGACGGTTCCGAACCTCACGGTGATCCGGCCCGCGGACGCGACGGAGACCGTGGAGGCGTGGCGCGCTGCCCTCGAGAACACAGGTGGGCCAACAGCCATCGCGCTCTCGAGGCAGAAACTCCCGGTGTTCGACCGGACGGAGTGCGCGCCGGCCGAGGGCGCTCTCAAGGGCGGGTACCTCCTGTGGGAGAGCGGGGCCGATCCCGACGTCATCCTGATCGGGACGGGCTCGGAGACGCACATCGCTCTCGCGGCCGGTCGGACGCTCGCGGGTCAGGGGCTCGCGGCGCGGGTTGTGTCGCTCCCGAGCTGGGAGCTCTTCGATCGCCAGCCGGCGGCGTACCGCGAGAGCGTGCTCCCGCGGGCGGTCAGGGCGCGGGTGGCCGTGGAGGCCGGCGTCCGAGTCGGTTGGGAGCGCTACGTCGGGCTCGATGGGGCCGTCGTGGGGATGGACGGATTCGGCGCGAGCGCGCCGTACGAGACGCTCTACGAACGGTTCGGCATCACGGAGGAGGCCGTCGTGGAGGCGGCTCACAGGCTCATCAGACGGTCGACGGTGACCTCCTGAAACCTCGAGCCCATCGTCGCATCTGACAAACCGCAGGAGTGATTCCCATTCTCATTGCGGGAGATGCGACATGGCCGAACCGGCCCAGATGCGGATGACCCCGAGCAGGCGAGCGATCCTCACGGAGCTTGCGAGGGCGTGCCATCCGACGGCCGACGAGATCTACCGCCGCGTGCGGCGTCGGCTCCCGAGGGTCAGCCTCGGGACGGTCTACCGCAATCTCGAGGTCCTTCAGACGTCGGGGCTCATCCGGACACTTCTCGACGCCCGCGGGCAGCGCCGCTACGACGCGAGGCTCGATGATCACTGCCACGTGCGGTGCGAGGAGTGCGGCCGCGTCGACGACGTCCGCGTGTTGAGCGAGCGACCTCTCGAGGAGTCGATCGAGGACGATCACGGCTACGAGATCCGAGGGCACCAGCTGAGCTTCGTCGGTGTCTGCCCCGAGTGCGCCCCGGACGCGAAGGGGAGAGACTCGAGCATCGACGCGGGGCGCCCGCGGCCGCAGCGCCGCTGACGCCGCAGGAACGAAACGGAAGGCGCGGGATCGGAGGAGACCGCCTCGCGCCGCTCACGAGGAGAGGCACCCCGGGTTTCAGCGTGTGGGTCGCCGTTCCCCCAAGGAGGAGGAGACGATGGGTCTCAAAGGAACCAAGACCGAGACGAACCTACTGACGGCGTTCGCCGGTGAGTCGCAGGCGCGGAACCGCTACACGTACTTCGCGAGCCGGGCCAAGAAGGACGGCTTCGTTCAGATCGCGCACATCTTCGAGGAGACGGCGAGCCAGGAGAAGGAGCACGCGAAGCGCCTCTTCAAGTTCCTCGAGGGCGGCGAGGCCGAGGTAACGGCGTCGTTCCCCGCGGGCGTGATCGGTCCGACGGCCGAGAATCTGGCCGCGGCCGCCGGCGGCGAGCACTACGAGTGGACGGAGATGTACCCCGGCTTCGCGACGATCGCCCGCGACGAGGGCTTCGACGAGATCGCGGCAGTCTTCGAGGCGATCGCCGTCGCGGAGAAGCAGCACGAGAAGCGGTACAACGACCTCAAGGCCAACATCGAGGCGGGGCGCGTGTTCAAGCGGAACGGCTCGGTCGTGTGGCGCTGCCGCAACTGCGGCTACCTGCACGCGGGCTCCGAGGCGCCGGAGACGTGCCCGGCGTGCGCCCACCCACGCGCACACTTCGAGCTTCTGGGAGAGAACTGGTAGCGAGTGAGCGCCGCGCGTTCGCTCGCCGGAGAGGAACAACGAGAGGGAGGACAGGGATGATGGAGAGGACCGGACTGGTGACGTTTGGGGGCAACCCCATGACGCTCCTCGGGAACGAGATCAAGGTCGGGGACAAGGCGCCGGACTTCGTGGCGATCGGCAACGACATGAAGCCCGTCTCGTTCTCGTCGTTCGACGGGAAGGTTCGGATCGTGAACTCGATCGCGTCGCTCGACACGTCGATCTGCGACGTCGAGACGCGGAGGTTCAACAAGGAGGCGGGAGAGCTCGGAGACGCCGTGGCGATCCTCACTCTCAGCATGGACCTGCCATTCACGCAGAAGCGATGGTGCGGGGCGGCGGGCGTCGAGCAGGTCACCGTGCTGTCCGATCACCGCGACGCGGCCTTCGGGAAGGCCTACGGCGTGCTCATGAAGGAGATCAGGGTCCTCGCGCGCGCGGTCTTCGTCGTGGATCGCGATGGAATCGTGCGCTACGTTCAGCTCCTCGAGGAGGTGGGAACCGAGCCCGACTACGACGCGGCGTTGAAGGCGGCTCGGGAGCTGATGTAGAATCCCCGTGACGCGATTGCACGTTCGAGAAGCCGACACAGAACGACGGACAAGCGCCGGACGGCCCCCGGACCGTCGGCCCCGGATCTCCGGGGAGCCAACGACGCAGGGCGGACGCCGGATCGGCAGCGAAGGGGGAATGAGGAATGGCAGCGAGACTGGAAGTCTACAAGTGCGACATGTGCGGTAACATCATCGAAGTGCTGCACGGTGGGGCGGGACAGCTGGTGTGCTGCGGGCAGCCGATGGTGCTTCAGGCAGAGAACACGGTCGACGCGGCCGTGGAGAAACACGTCCCGGTCAAGAGCGACACCGACCACGGCGTGAAGGTCACGGTGGGGGAGGTCGCTCACCCGATGACCGACGAGCACTACATCGAGTGGATCGAGGTCGTCTCCGGTGGCAGGGCGTACCGTGAGTTCCTCGAGCCGGGCGGCGCACCGGAGGCCACGTTCTGCCTCGACGCGCCGATTGAGATCGTCCGTGCCTACTGCAACCAGCACGGGCATTGGAAGGCATAGAGGCGCGCATGCGCCCCGCCGGGGGGACCACCGTGACCGTAGAGGACGCCATCAACACATCGATCCAGTACGAGAACAAGGTGCGCGACGTCTACGCCGACGCCGTGAGCCGGACGACGAGCTCCGACGGCAAGAAGCTCTTCCAGCTCATGGTCGACGAGGAGCAGCATCACGTCGACTACCTGGAGGGGAAGCTCCACCAGTGGAAGGAGAGCGGAGTCGTGAGTCCCGAGGGCCTCGTGACCGCGATCCCGTCGAAGGAGGACATCGCGGCAGGGATAGCCACGCTCGAGAACAAGGTCGGCGGCAGACCGGGGACCATCGAGATCGAGTTCCTCGAGAAGGCCCACGCGGTGGAGCGGGAGACCAGCGGGTTCTACAGGCGCATGGTCGACGAGCTTCCCGACGAGGCGAAGCCGCTCTTCGCGCGCTTCCTCGAGATCGAGGAAGGCCACCTTGCCCTGGTGCAGGCGCAGATCGATCAGGTCTCGGGAACCGGTTACTGGTTCGATGTGCGCGAATTCAATCTCGAGGGGTAGTGCCGGAAGGCGGGAGCGTCGCCCATCGGCAACGGTGGGCGACGGCTCCGATCTGGGCGCGGGCTCCGATCGGACCGCGGGTCCCGATTCGGACGCGGGCTCCAATCTGACCGCGGGTCCCGATCTGGGAAGCGCACTCGAATCGATCTACGAGGCGCTGAACAGGAGGGCGTTCACCGACACCGACCCCGTGGCGTTCCTCTACGCCCACGACGATCCCGGCGACCGAGAGATCGTGGCCCTGGTCGCCTCGTCGCTCGCATACGGCAGGGTCGCGCAGATCCGGAAGAGCGTCTCCGCGGTTCTCGACCGGCTCGGTTCGTCGCCGGCGCGCTTCGCGGTCGACGCGCGGCCTGACGCGATCCGGAGAGCGCTCGAGGGCTTCAGGCATCGCTTCGCCGGGGGCGACGACGTCGCCGCCATGCTGATCGGCGCCGCGGCGGTCGTGCGGCGACACGGGAGTCTCGGGGCGCGCTTCGCCGAGCTTCTTCGACCGGACGACGCGACCGTGCTCCCCGCGCTCGGCCGATTCGCGGGCGAGCTCGTGAAGGAGGGAGGCGGCCGGACGAGCCATCTCCTCCCGCGTCCGGACCGCGGGAGCGCGTGCAAGCGCTTCCACCTCTTCCTTCGCTGGATGGTGCGAAGCGACGACGTGGATCCCGGGGGATGGGACGGGGTGAGCCCATCGCTTCTGATCGTACCGGTCGACACGCACATGCACCGGATCGCGACGCGGCTCGGCCTGACGGAGCGGAGGCAGGCCGACGAGCGCACGGCGCTCGAGATCACGAGCGGCTTCGCGGCCTTCCGTCCCGACGACCCTGTCCGATACGACTTCGCGCTCACGCGGCTCGGGATTCGGCGAGGCGAGGAGGTCGAACGGATCATCGCGGGGGCACCGGCCCTCGCCGCCGCGCTCGACGCGGCGTGAGCGGGGTCCCCACCGACCGCTCCGACGATGCGCCGCGGCCCAACGCGCGGCCGACGATCGGTAGACAGTGACACGGACGCCGGGCGGGGAGCCCGGCAGGGAGGGCAGCCCACCGGCCCCACAGGAGAGGACGACTCGATGCTCAGCAAGAAGATGGAGACCGCTCTCAACAAGCAGATCAACGCCGAGCTCTACTCGGCCTACCTCTACCTCTCGATGGCGTCGTACGTCGAGTCGATCGGGCTCGACGGGTTCGGCAACTGGTTCAAGGTGCAGGCTCAGGAGGAATCGTCCCACGCGATGAAGTTCTACTCCTACGTCAACGAGCGTGGAGGACGCGTCAAGCTTGCCGCGATCGACGCTCCGCCGACCAGCTGGAAGTCCGCCCTCGCGACGTTCGAGGAGACATACAAGCACGAGCAGAAGGTCACGGGACTCATCAACAAGCTCGTCGACCTCGCGAGGAAGGAATCAGATCACGCGACCGACAACATGCTCCGGTGGTTCGTTGCCGAGCAGGTCGAGGAGGAGGCGACCGCCGACAGCATGCGCCAGAAGGTGAAGCTGGTGGGCGAGAAGGGCAACGGCATCTACATGCTCGACAGGGAGCTGGCCTCGCGGGTCTTCACACCGCCCGCATCGAGCAAGGAGTAGACGGATGGGCAAGCTTTTCGAGGCCGTGAAGATCAGCGACAGCGTCTACTGGGTCGGGGCGATCGACTGGGCGATCCGCGACTTCCACGGCTATTCGACGAATCGTGGGAGCACCTACAACGCCTATCTGATCATGGCCGACAAGATCACGCTGCTCGACACCGTGAAGGCCCCGTTCAAGCACGAGTTGATGACCCGAATCTCCTCGGTCGTCGATCCCTCCGAGATCAGTGTGGTGATCTCGAACCACTCCGAGATGGACCACTCGGGCTGTCTCCCCGACGTGATCGCGGAGGTGCGGCCGGACGAGATCTACGCCTCGACGATGGGCGTCAAGGCGCTCGGCAAGCACTTCCACGCGGGGCTGCCGATCACCGCCGTGAAGGACGGCGAGCGCCTGAGCCTCGGGAACAGGAGCCTCACGTTTCTCGAGACGCGGATGCTCCACTGGCCGGACAGCATGTTCACCTACCTCGAGGAGGAGCAGATCCTCTTCGCCCAGGACGCGTTCGGCATGCATCTGGCCTCGGCCGAGCGGTTCGACGACGAGATCGAGGATCACATCCTGGACTACGAGTCGGCGAAGTACTACGCGAACATCCTCATGCCCTTCTCGCCGCTCGTGACGAAGCTCCTGGCGCGCGTGAAGGAGCTGGATCTTCCGATCAGGCTCGTCGCTCCCGATCACGGGCCGATCTGGCGGACCGGCATCCCGAAGATCCTCGAGTCGTACGCGCGGTGGGCGCGTCAAGAGCCGACCACGAAGGCCGTCGTCGCCTACGACACGATGTGGCAGAGCACGGCGAAGATGGCGGTCGCCGTCGCCGACGGCCTCACGGCCGGCGGCGCGACACCGAGGGTCGTGCCCTTGAGGTCGAGCCACAGAAGCGACCTCGCGATGGAGATCCTGGACGCCGGGGCGCTGATTCTCGGCTCCCCGACCATCAACCAGCAGATGTTCCCGACCCTCGCGGACGTCCTGACCTATCTCAAGGGACTCAAGCCTCTGAACCTGGTCGGCGCGGCGTTCGGCTCCTACGGTTGGAGCGGTGAGGCCGTCGGGTACTTGAACGATCTTCTGAAGCAGATGAAGGTCGAACTCGTGAGCGACGGCGTCAAGGTCCAGTACGTTCCGGACGACAACGCGCTGAACGAGTGCCGCGCCCTCGGCGTGCTCGTCGCGGATCGCCTCAAGCGGACGGTCGCGGCGTAGTCGAGCGCCGCGGGGCGAACGAATCGGCGCCGGGCTCAGGCGATCGCGATCGGTCGTCCCTCCGGTCCGGCGCCTCCTCTCTGCGCGCCTGGGTCCGTGCCCGGCGCGCCGCCGGCGTCGCGAAGGAGGCCCGTTGTGGCGTACTCCCGACCTGACCCTGAGAACCGGCTGTACGGCGATCTGGCGTGGGCCTGGCCCCTCATCAGTCCCCCCGAGACGTACGTCGAGGAAGCCGAGACGTTCGCGCGGACCATCCGTGAGGGGTCGAGCATCCCGGTCACGACAGTGCTTCATCTGGGGAGCGGGGGAGGACACGTCGACTGGCGGCTCAAGCGCGACTTCGAGATCACGGGCGTCGACCTGAGCGAGGCGATGGTCGGCCTGTCGCGGAGGCTCAACCCCGAGGCCACGTACGTGGTCGGCGACATGAGGACCGTGAGACTGGGGAGGCTCTTCGACGCGGTGCTCATCCACGACGCGATCGTCTACATGCTGACCGAGGATGATCTCAGAGCCTGTTTCGAGACGGCCTTCGCGCACCTCAGGCCGGGCGGCGTCATGATCACGTACGTCGAGGCGGAACCCTCGACGTTCGTGCAGAACAGGACAACAGCGTCGACGCGCGGCGGGGGCGACGTCGAGATCGTCTTCGTCGAGAACGACTACGACCCTGATCCCTCCGACACGTGGTTCGAGACGACCTTCGTCTATCTCATCCGACGGGATGGGAAGCTGACGATCGAGACCGACCGTCATCTCTGCAACCTCTTCCCAGTTCCGGTCTGGACCGAGAACCTCAGGGCCGCCGGGTTCCGCATCGAGGAGACGACCTTCGGGCACTCTGAGTTCCCGGAAGGGCTGACGTACCCGATGTTCGTCTGCACGAAGCCCGAGGCGACATCAGCGGAATAGCGACCATGCCGCTCTCGTCGGCAGAGCGCCGGCGGGCGGTCCGCCAACGGAGGTGATCGTGAAGGAGCCTCTGAAGCTCACATGTGCGAGGTGCGAGGACAAGGTCTGCCGCGATGGCGTCGACTGCTTCTCCGCCGCCACCGAACACGAGCGGCTCTACCGGGACGGCGAGACGGCCCGGATCCACACCGCGGCGACCAGCATCGAGGGGAAACACTACGGCAGGGAGCCGCGGCTCGCGGAGATCATCTACTTCGGTGGCGAGCTCGGGGCGACGAAGGTCGGCCTCGCGTTCTGTGTTGGACTCTCGGAGGAGGCCCGCGTCATCGACGAGATCCTCCGAGAGCACTTCGAGGTTCTCTCCGTCTGCTGCAAGGCGTGCGGCATCGACAAGGCGAGTTTCGGACTCACGCAGATCGACGCCGACCGTCGTGAGGCGCTCTGCAACTCCGCGGGGCAGGCCGCGCTTCTGAACGGCGCCGGGTCCCAGCTCAACATCCTCGTGGGACTCTGCGTCGGGCACGACGCGGTCTTCACCGCGCACTCGGACGCGCCGGTCACGACCCTGATCGCGAAGGACCGCGTGCTCGCGCACAACCCGGCGGGAGCCATCTACTGCGGCTACGTGAGGAGACGGCTCCCACGGGGGCCTGGCGCTCCTCGCCCTAAACCGTAGGTGCTCCGGAATGACAGGGGATTCAGGGATGTCTCTGCCGACTTACCGCGTGTGTAATTCCTTGACTGGTGGTATAATGGGGCGACATGATAGCTGGCGATCGGCCCCGCAGCGGTCAATCGCCAGCGTGTGTGAAGGTGGGCCTAGGCTCGGGAGGTATCCGATGAGGGGCGCCTCATGGGTTGTTGTGTTGGTGTTGGTTCTGGCGGCAGTCTGTCCGGCGAGGACCGTGGTCTTCGAGGAGAATCGCGGTCAGGGTGGTCTCGTCCTCGAGGCGACGACCGACTCGTACGTCGAGGTCTCCTTCCGCCTCGAGCAGATGGACATCGATGACTTCGATGTCGACGGTGAGGTGATGCAGCAGATCTCGATTCCTGGCGTGATGCTGCCGAACAACGAGGGCGCTCCGAACCTCCCAGGGTTCGGCCGGTTCATCGCGCTCCCCGAGGGAGCGACGGCACGGCTCGACGTCGTATCGGTGAGGGAGCAGGTCTTCGAGGACCTCGACATCCTGCCGGCGGCGGCGATTCCCTTCGAGAACGACGACTCGCCTACCGTCTACGCCAAGGACCCGTCGATCTATGAGAGGGACGCGTTCTACCCCGACGATCCGTTCCTCCTCTCCGAGATCAAGAGCATGAGGGGGGTCGACACGGTCGTCCTCGGCATCGCGCCGTTCCAGTACAACCCCGTGACGCGCGAGCTTAAGGTGTACACCGACGTCACGGTGCGGGTCGAGTTCGAGGGTGGGAACGGGCACTTCGGCGAGGACCGACTTCGCAGCCGTCACTGGGAGCCGATCCTCGAGGACAACCTCCTGAACTACGGATCGCTTCCCGGAATCGACTTCAACAGGGTCTCGTCGCGGGACGAGGAGTACGAGTACGTGATCATTGTCCCCGACGATCCGACCTACATCGCGTGGGGCGACTCGATCAAGCACTGGCGGACGCTGCAGGGGATCGACGCGGGCGTCGTGACGCTGACGGAGACGGGGGCGACCACCAGTTCCATCGAGACGTGGATCAACGAGGCCTACAACACCTGGGCGACGCCTCCCACCGCGATCCTGCTGCTCGCCGACTACGTGCCGAGCGGCCAGACGTCGGGCATCACGTCCCCGATGTGGAGCAGCTACTGCGTCTCGGACAACATCTACGGCGACATCGACGGCGACGATCTGCCCGAGATCGTGATGGCGCGGATGACGGCGACTCCGGGGACCGTCGAGCGGCTCGTCCGGAAGGCGATCGACTACGAGCGGCACCCCGTGGAGAACCCGGACTTCTACCAGAACCCCGTGATGGCGTGCGGCTGGCAGACGGAGCGCTGGTTCCAGGTCTGCACGGAGATCGTCTACGGCTTCTTCGCCAACGAGCAAGGCAAGACGCCGGTCCGCGAGTACGCGGTCTACTCCGGAGTTCCCGGCGGCGCCTGGTCGACCAACGCGAACACCTACATGATCCTCGACTACTTCGGGCCCGACGGGCTCGGGTACATCCCCGCAACGTCGGCACACCTGACCGATTGGGGCGGAAACGCCACGAGGCTCAACGCCGACATCAACGCGGGCGCGTTCCTCGTTCAGCACAGGGATCACGGATACGAGCACGGGTGGGGCTGACGGGCATGTACGACATGCCGGGCGAGTGCTTCACCGAGGTGTTCCACCGCATGGAGGACGGCGCGCTCGGGCTGATCGGGGCCTCGGAGGTCTCGTATTCGTTCGTGAACGATACGTACATCTTCGGGATGTACGATTCGATGTGGCCGGAGTTCGACCCGGGCTACGGGCGCGACACCGGCCCCGCGAACCTGAGGCCGGCGTTCGGCAACGCCTCCGGGAAGTACTATCTGGAGGCCTCGAACTGGCCCGTCAATCCCGAGCACAAGGTCTACACCCACCACCTCTTCCACATGCACGGCGACGCCTTCACGACGCTCTATTCGGAGATGCCTCAGCTGCTCACTGTCGAGCACGACGGGGCTCTTCCGATCGGCGCTCCGGAGTGCAACGTCACGGCCGACGAGGGCGCGCTCATCGCTCTCACGGTCGACGGCGAGATCATCGGCGTGGCCGAGGGCACGGGCGCTCCGCAGGTGATCCCGGTGATCCCGGTCACCGAGCCCTCGCTCATGCGTGTGACGGTCACGAAGGTGAATCACTACCGTTACTCCGAGGACGTCCCGGTCATCTACCCTGTGACCTACGAGATCGACCCGATCTCGGTGCCGGTCAACACGGCGACCGACGTCGCGATCACGGTCTGGGACAGTGAGGGCGCTCCGAAGCCGAACGTCACCGTCACGATCGACGGTTGGGGGATCGCTCCCGTGACCGAGACGACGGGTCCCGCGGGGATGGCCACGCTCAGAGTCATGCCTCCGTACGGCGAGGGCCTCACGGTCAAGGGCCGCACAATCGGCGAGAACTACGACTGCCTGAGTGACGCGCTCCCGGTGACGGGCGCGAACACGCTGACCGATCCCGACATCCACGCGGGCGTGCCTGCGATCGGCCTCGACGGGGCGCTGGCTCCGCACTACGAGGGGACGATCACGGCGACGTCGGGTCAGACCGGCTTCATGGTCTACGCGAGCGGGTGTGGCGTCGATGCCAGCACGAACTCGGGTCCGATGAGCACCGTTGATCTCATGGTGACCCCGACGAGCGCGGGAACGATCAACGCCGCACTCGGGAAGAAGGGCTTCGACATCTACCTCGAGGACGTCGACGTCCACGTCGTGTACGGGCAGCTGGCCGGTATCGTCTACGGCGCGGCGCGTGACCCGATCGACGGCGCGAAGGTGAAGATCTATGCGGCCGGGACAGACACGGCCGGCGTCTCGCCGCTCTTCGATGCGCTGAGTGGGGTCGACGGGGCGTACTCGATCGAGGACGATCTCGGGGTCGAATACTACGACGCCTACGTGTCCAAGTTCGGCTTCCTGCCGCACGAGGAGGAGCTCTTCATCCAGTACGGCGAGAACGACGTCGACTTCGCGCTCGACTCGGCGCCCACGGGCATCGTCGCAGGCGTGGTCACGGAGCTCGACACCGGCAGGCCGCTCACGGCGACGATCAAGATCTACCGCGCCGACGACATGAGCCTCCACGCCGAGACGTACTCCGACTCTCTCGCGGGGGGCGCGTACTCGATCTCGCTTCCGTACTTCAACTACGAGATGAAGGTGCGGGCGTACCACCACATCCCCGCGAGTCTCGGGATCACGGTCGACGATCCTGCGGAGACGTTCGACTTCGTGCTCGAGCCGACGCTGGCGAACCTCCTGGTCATCGACGACAGCGGGACGCGTGACGAGTTCGTGAAGATCGACAAGACCGGGGCCGTCATCGACGTCTGGAGCGGCGAGGGCGGCGATTCCGCGTCCGACGAGTTCGCGGTCGACCTCGTGGCGATCGGGTACGACGTCACGGAGGAGACCGCGTCGACGAGCGATCCGGTGACGTGGCCAGAGTACGACTTCATCATCTGGACCTCCGGCAGCAACACGAGCCCGGTGTCCAACGCGGCTCACCGGACGGCGCTCGAGGACTTCGTCGCCGACGGCGGCAAGCTCCTGATCGAGGGCGGCGAGACGGGCTACGACGCTGCATCGTATCCCGGCTATCCGACGTTCGCGGCCAACGTGCTCCACATCTCCAGTTGGGGCCACGACTCGAGCGGCGGGATCACGGTGTACGACGACACGCATCCAGTCACGAGCTTCCCGAACGCTCTCGGGCCACTCTCCGTGAGCTACAACAGCTACGGCGACCACGACTCGAACACGACGGCCGCGGACGCCGTGATGGTCTGCGACTGGACGAGCTATGCCGGTCTCGCGAGCGTTCAGGTCTACGACGACACCCCCGACCCGTCGAGCGGCCAGATCGTCTACTACTCGTTCAACTACGAAGCGGCAGAGCAGGCGGGCCGTCTCGAGCTGCTCGAGAACACGGTGACCTACCTGACGACCCCGGAGAGCCTGCCGACCGGCGGCATCGCCGGCAAGGCGATGATGGTCTTCCAGACCGATCACAGCGGGGTCAAGGTGACCGCGTACCCGGGCGGCGACTTCGTCTACACCGACGCGGTCGGGAACTTCGAGATCGGCAAGCTGTACGCGGGGAGCTACACAGTGATGGGGACGCACGACGGGTACGGGACGGCGGAGCTCGACGGTGTCGCGGTCCTCGAGGGGCAGCAGACGGGAGGCGTGAACCTCCTCCTCGATGAGATCGATCAGCACGAGGCGTGCGCGAACCCGAACCTCGCGATCCCGGACAGCAACCCGGCGGGCGTCTACGACACGATGACCGTGACGGAGGACGTCACGATCAGCGAGGTCGAGGTCTACGTGAACATCCCGCACACGTACATCGGCGACCTGATCGTCGAGATCTCGTCGCCCGAGGGGACGACGGTGAGGCTCCACAACCGGACGGGCGGGAGCCTGAACGACCTCATCGGCTGGTATCCGGGCGAGCTCCCCGTGGGCGGCCCCGGGGCGCTCGAGGACTTCCAGGGCGAGAGCAGCCTCGGCGACTGGGAGATCTGGGTGAGCGACAACGCCGGCGCCGACCTCGGCACGCTGGTCAGCTGGTGCGTCCGGGCGACGGGCGCGTCCGGCACGGGCGTCGACGACGGGAGCGAGGTCGTGATCCCGGTGCGTTACGCGCTCGAGGGTGTGAGCCCGAACCCGTTCAACCCCGTGACGACCGTCTCGTACGCGCTGCCTGAGAACGGCGCCGTCGCTCTCCGCGTCTACAACGTGGCGGGTCAGCTGGTGCGCGTCCTGGTCGACGGTCCGGGCGAGGCCGGCTACCACACGGCGGTCTGGGACGGCCGCGACGATCGCGGCGAGAGCGTTTCGTCGGGCGTCTACTTCTGCCGGATGGAGGCGGAGGGGTTCGACGACGCCGTGAAGATGGTCCTTCTAAAATAGACGGGCATCGAACCTGCCGGCATCGCGCCGACAATGACTCATTCTCTGGTGCCTGAACGACACCGCCCCCGCGGCTCCCGCGGGGGCGGTTCTGTCTAGGGGACTGCAGTCGGCCGGGAGAGGCGCGCGGCGCGGTGGCGTCACCCCGCGCGCGGACCCGTCACCGCACGCGCACGGCCTTCCGGACGACCGAGTGTCCTCCCTGCGTCAGCCTCACGAAGTAGACCCCGGCGGCCGTCTTCCCTCCGCGGCCCGCCCCGTCCCAGATCACCGCGTGCTCGCCCGCGTCCATCGCCCCCGACGCGAGCTCCCTCACGAGTCGGCCCCCGACGTCGTAGACCGCGAGCGTCGCGTCGCCTCCTTGTGGCAGCGCGAAGGTGATCCGTGTCGTTTCACCTGCGGGATTGCCGCCGACCGCGAGGGCCAGCCCTGACGCACCGAGTTCATCCGCGAACGACGCCGGCTCGAAGTCGATCCAGATGGGGTTCGTGTAGGCGCGGAAGGCGTCGTCGCCGCGGTCGGTCCTGCACTCGGCGCGGAAGTAGAATGGCCCCTCGAGGGCGAGCGGGCCGAGATCGACGATCGCCTCGCCCGCCCAACCCTCGCCGCCGGAGCCTGGGACGAGCGACAGGATCGTCGTCGCCTCCTCTTCGTCGGACGCGAGAAGCTCGACCGCGACGACCGGCCCGAAGTCCGCAGTCGTAGCCCACCGGACCGTCATCGGCGTGTGCTCGAGCGAGGCCGCCGCGCCGTCGTCGCCGATCTCGAGATCGCCCGGATCGTCGAAGTCGCCGTCCGCGTTCCGATCGACCCCGATCTCGACGAACGGACCGTCAGTCACGACCGATCGGCCGGCGCGGAGCGCGGCCAGGATGTCCTGCATCGGCGGCAGATTGCCCGGAGCGTAGCTCCCGGGCACCCGCACGACCGTCTGGACCTTCCCGATGGCGTTGTCGGTCGCGAAGTTGTCGATGCCGATGTACGTCGCGTAGTTCAGGTCACCGTGCGCGTCGCTGCCACCCGCGAGGAAGACCTTTCGGAGGGGCGTGAGCGATTCCCTGAGCCAAGCGTCCCACATGTCGATCCCGACGAGGAGCTCCCCGGGGTACGGATCGTCGGGGAGGACGCCCGTGTCGAAGTCGGCCCACGGGTTCGCCTGGTTCGAGGAATAGCGCGTCGGCCGCGTGTTGAACGCCTGGAGTCCGCGGAACGGCTCGTGCTCGAGCGCCGCCCCGATGTTCGGGTCGCTCCAGTACGTCCCGTTCACCGTCCAGTCGAGCCCGCCCCATTCGGAGTTCATGTCCGACGCGGGGTGCGCCGCGTACGCGCAGCCCTGCCCGCCGATCTGCGCCATGCCGTCCGGGAGCGACGGGTAGACCGGCCGTTCGCCGATGGCGCCCGAGAGCGGTGAGTCGATGTAGCCGGAACCGTGGACGAGGCAGTGCAGGGTCTTCCCGTAGGTCGCGGGATCGACCGAGGCCACGTTGAGCTCGACCCCGCGGCAGAGCCTGAGGGCGGGCGAGTCGAGGAGCTCGACCTCAGCGCCGAGCGCGTCCCACGTCGTGCCGATCGCGGTGTTGTCCCGGTAGAAGGTCTCGATTCCGGTCTCGTTCTGGACGGTGTACTCCCAATGGCTCGTCCCGTAGGAGTAGAACCCGTCTCCAGCCTCGTCGAGGTCGCACGAGTGGTCCGTGGTGGTGAGCCAGTGGAGGCCGAGAGCGCGCGCGGCGAGCGCGGCCGCGGGGAGCGGGACGCCGAACTCCGCGATGTTGTTCGTGTACATCGTGTGATAGTGCGTGTCCCCGCCGTACCATCCGTCCGGCCAAGGGTAGCCGCCGTGCCCGACGCGAACGCGCAAGTAGCGCGTTTCCTCGTAGTTGAACCAGTCGTCGCGGTAGTAGACGGTGACGCGCAGTTCGATCGCCTCGCCGGGCCCGTGACCCAGATTCGCCGGTGAGAGAGGCGTTCCGTCCGGGAGCGACGGGTGCCCCTCCGTGACCGTCGTGATGTACGTCCAGAAGTTCGCCTCGTACGGATCGTCGCCGATCTCCTCGTCGTCGAAGTCGTGGTCCCAGAGGAGCGTCGCAGCACCCGTCACGTCCCAGCACCGGATCCAGTGGAGCTCTCTCACGTCGTTGCTGTCGCAGTCCTTGAGGATGATCGTGATGGGGATCGGCGTGCCGGCGTCGATCACGCGCCACGGCGCGTCCATGACGAAGTCCTTCATGAACGTGTTGTCGTAGCGGGTGGCCGCCGGGGCGGCGTCCGGCGCGGTCGCCGAGATCGCGTTCGCCGCGCCCTCACGCGCCGCGTCGACCGGAGATGCGTGGGCCCTCGGGACGGGAGTGATGGTCACGAGCACGGAGAGAACGAGCGGCACGAGCAGTCGTCTGATCATCGATGCATCTCCTACGAGGGGCACGAGGGGCGACGTCGTTGCGTCGGGGCTTCGGGCCCTGCGCTCGGGACTTCCGGCCGCTGTGCTCGGGGCTTCCGGCCCGGGGCTCTGGGTTTCCGGGTCTCGCGCGGACCGCCCGGCTCAAACCTCAGCCGTGTGCAGTCGCCGCCGAACGGCGAGGGCGATCCAGGCCACTGCTGCTGCGGCGAAGAGCACGATCACGGGCTCGACGGGCATCCGGGCCCGAAGCGAGCCGTGAAACACGAGCGCGAGGAAGGTGTGGACGGCGATGACGCCGTACGGAAGGACGAGGTCGTGGAACCGCCGCCGCGTGACGGCGAGGCCGAGCACGAAGAGCGGGATCACGACCATCCAGTACAGGAGGCCGAGATCGATCTCTCCGGAGGCCGAGCCCCTCGACGACTCGCCGCCTCCGAACGGCCCCGCACCGGCGTCGAACTTGACGTTGCTGTCGAACCGCCAGAACCGCGCGAACTTCCACCACGCCATTCTGGGAAGAAGCTCCGGGTTCTCCCGGACGAACGCGAGCCCCATCCTCCACGCCTCGCGATCGTACGAGACCTCATCAAGATCCTTGAGGCCGTCCCACCCGGGGACTGCCGTGCGCGGGCTCACGACGATCCCGCGGAACTCCGGGGTGTCGTGCACGAGACGGTTGTTGCTCTCGTAGAACGTGATGCCGCCGTGGGTCGTGAAGATGACCCGCTCCCCGAAGCGCGCGTGGTTCCTGATCGACCACGGCGCGATCACGGCGACGGCGAGGATGACGAAGAGGGCGGCGCACGCGAGCCGCTTCGCCCAAGCGCTTCGTCCGAAGACGAGTGCTGCGGCCGGGATGAAGACGACGAACGTGAGGGCCGTCGGACGCGCGAGGCAGCAGAGGCCGGCCAGAATCCCGCCGGCGGCGAACTTGAGCACCGACGGCTGCCGCGACCGGTAGTGGCGGACCATGAGGAGAACGAGGAGCAACAGGAGAATGACGTAGAGGTTCTCCGTCATGAGGAGGCCGCTCAGGTAGACCAGGGACGGATTGACCGCCGCGAGCGCGGCGGCGAGGAGCCCGACCTTCGCAGAGAAGAGCCTCCTCCCGATCGCAAAGACGAGGAAGACGATCCCGACGCCGAGAACGAGCTGGAACGCCCGCCCGACGTCCGGGTTCGGCCCCGTGATGGCGTAGAGCCCGGCGAGCACGATCGGATAGAGGGGCGGCCTCGGCGCCAGGAGCTCGTCGTGGAGGATCATCCCCCTGCCCGAGGCAATCGCGGCCGCGAGGTTGTGGTAGTCGGGCTCGTCGCCGCCGCCGGTCGTGCCGAACCCGACGACAGCGACCCAGAACCCGAGCCTGATCACCATCGCACACAGGAGGATGGCGATCAGGATCGCCCTTGGCCTCGTGTCGACGAACCTCGTGAGAGCGACTGCCATCTGTCGTGGTCCCCCTCCGCGCCGGTGGTTCAGGACGTCACGGCGGCCACACGGCGCCCGCTCGCGTGACGCCTGCGGCCCGCGTTAGCCGTGTGGCCCTGCATGATCGGTGCCGAGAGAGGCCCTGAGGCCTCCGGGCGAGAGTGTATCACAGTCGTCGTCGGCGGGGAGCCGCCATCCTCGGCCGTCTGGTGACTCCACCCGGGTGGTCGGGCCCTACGTTCCCGGCCCGGCGCCCGCTCGGATCGTCGCGGGTGTAACCGCCGGCGACAGCACAGGCCGCCCGCGCGGCCGCGGGAGGTCGCGTTCGCCGGGTGCGGCCGCCGTTCCCCGCGTCCCGGCCGCCCTTCGAGGGAGCACCGCGGGCGTCACCGCAGAAGCACGCCCTTCCGCGTGGTGCTTCTGCCGTGCTGCGTCAGCCGGAAGAAGTAGACGCCGCTCGCCGCGGGGCTTCCGCCGTCGTCGATACCGTCCCACGTGGTGGTGTGCGGCCCCGCCTCGAGGATCCCGTCGACGAGGGTCGCGATCCGCCTTCCCGAGGCGCCGTAGACCGAGAGCTCCGCGCGAGCCCTCTCGGGAAGCTCGAACTCGATGGTCGTGACGGGATTGAACGGGTTCGGGCGGTTCTGGCGTAGCCGCAGGGCTCCCGTGACGTCCTCTTCCGGCTCGACCGATGTGGCGATCGTGCCGATCGTGATCTCGATGATCTTGACCTCGAGCGGCTCGAGCGAGAACTCGAACGACGGATCGTAGAGGAGCCCGTGCACCGTCTCGCCGCCGGCGAGCGAGACGGGCGGCTCGGAGAAGCCGAACGCGACGCCGCGCTCCGTCACGACGTTCGCGACGCCGATCGACGTCGGGCCGATCTCCGGTGTCGTCGCGTCGCCCGTCCAGTACGCGAGCGATCCGCGCCCCTCGTTCATCACCGTCAGGAGCGACGGATTGAGCTCGTTCTCGATCGTGAGCTCGTAATCGTGCGACGACGCGCTCGTGTTCCCGATCTCGTACCGGACCACGAGCGTCGTGTCGCCGACGATCCAGCGCTTCACGACCTCGAGGCCCGGACGGTCGTGCGCGAGCACGAGATCGCTGCCGAAGATGGTGCCGTCGTACTCGGCGTCGAGGATCGCTTCGGGGTCGCCTCCGTCGATCGACAGCCGATCGTTCATCGCGTGCTTCCGGATCCGGTAGCTCCGCGTGAACGGCGCGGCCGCCGGGGCGTAGTTCCACGCGTTCCACACGAAATCGTCCTGGTAGTGTACGTCGTCGTTCGTCCCGCCGCCGCCGTACCACTCGCGCCAGCCCTCGTAGTAGTGGCCCCACATGAAGAGCTCGTTCCCGAGCACCTCCTCGCCCCGGACGAGGTCGAACCATCGGAGGAGTCGGCCGCCGGTCTCCGAGACGATGTAGAAGTCGCGCGGGGTCGCGATGACCCAGTCGAGCACGCCGTCGCCGTTCGCGTCGACGTTCTCGATCGACTCGCGCTCGGGCGGGTCGAGCGTCGCCTCGGCCGCCAGGAGCGCGCCCTCGAGGGTCTCGGCCTTCTGCCAGTCCTGGCACCCGATCGAGCCGCAGCCGATGCATCCGAACTCGAACTGGTGCGCGACGAAGTTCCAGATCGCGTGGCGAACCAGCTTCTCGCCGGGCGAGCCGGGGGAGACCATCGCCGCGACATCCTGGATGCGCTCGCGGAGCGACGCGTAGAAGTCGCGGTAGAAGGAGAGGTGCGGCGCGTTCGCGTTGAAGTCGAACCAGTCGTCGTAGCCTGCCGCCTGCGAGGGCCCGACCATCCAGTTCGCCTGGCCGTCGACGATCGGCGTCAGATCCTCCGTGGGCGCGTGCGTCTCGAGGTACTCCTCGAAGGTCGTGAGCTTGATCCAGCCGGTCGCCTCGAGATCGGTCAGCACGGAATTGAGGTTGTCCCAGTCCTCCTGGGGATCGCCGCCGCCCTCGTAGTCCCACAGGCCCGTCGACTCAGCGTCCTGGCAGTAGCAGACGACCCAGTCGCGGTAGGTGTCCTGCGACCGCACCCAGGAGAGGTAGTCGATCAGGTCGTTCGCGTTCCCGGACTCGATGGCCCAGTCGAGCATGTACATCTCCGAGTCGTCGTTGAAGACGATGACGTCCTCGTCGCCGAGGCGCGTCCGTCGAACGGCGAGCTCGGGATCGTTCGTCCCGCTGTCGTAGAGGATGTGGCTCTCGACCCACGTGGACACGTACCCGTTCCCGGCGAGCAGCGGAACGAGCTGCTGCTTCCAGCAGCGCTCGGCGTTCCAGAACGCGGTGGGGGAGGCGCCGACCATCGTCTCGATCACCTCGCGCTGCACCTCCGCCTGGCGCATGTTGTCCCACATGTGCGTCGAGTACGGGACGTTCTGGGCGTACGTGCTCCCGACGATCTCGAACTGGCCGTCGGCCGCGCCGGCGCGGAGCATGTCGATCGTCGAGGGGTCGTTCCGGAAGTTGTACCAGCCGATGTCGTGGAGAAGGGTCCCCGAGAAGTGCAGCATGAACTTCGACTGCGGGTGCCGCCGCAGGACATCGAGGAGCCCGTTGAAACAGACGTCGTTCGCCGTGTCGCCCTGGTAGTTCAGATTCTGGTTCGCGTGGAAGAGGAGGACGACGTTGACCGATCCGGCCGGCGCGTCCGCGTCGACCGTGACGGGAACCTCCACCTCGGCGGCCTCGTTTTCCCAGCCGTCGACCGCCGTGATGTGGAAGACGTAGTCGCCGTCGCTGACCGGGCTCCCGCCGTCGGTCCGTCCGTCCCACACGAGATCGCGGTATCCGAACATCGTGGGAAAAGCCTCAAGAAGCGTCCTTCGGTGGACGCCCGCCTCCGTCGTTACCTCGACGCTCACGTACGAGCTCTCAGACAGGTAGAACGAGAGGCGCGCCTCGTCGTCCGGGGCGCCGGCGGCGAAGATCGCCGGCGACGCGAAGGCGTCCTCGATCACGGGCGGGACGTCGTCCTCGGACATGGGGACGCTGAAGACGCCGGTCTCGGGCGCCCGGCCCAAGTTCGAGCCGTCGCTCGCCTCGACGTAGTACTCGAGATCGTGCCCCTCCTCCGTGAATCCCGACCCGACCGTGCCCGTCCAGACGTCTCCCAAGCCCTCGAACATCGCGATCTCTTCGTAAAACGAGTCGTTCGCGTTCTTGAAGAAGAGGGTCGCGGCCACGACGTCCTGATCGTCCGTGATGACGAACTCGAGGTGGACGGCCACGCGCGCCGGTACGCCGGCCGGCGGCGTGTGCGCGATCGCAGGCGGAATCTCGTCGACGATCACCTCGAAGCTCGACGACTCCTCGTGGGAGGGACCTGCCGCGAGCGCAACTCGGACCCTTACCTCGTGCGTTCCGTTCTCGAGCGTCTCGACGACCGTGTACGTGGCCCGGCCGGTTGCCGGGTCGTAGAAGGAGGCGCCCGACGCCACGACCTCGCCGTCGACGCGGATCTCGAGCTCGCTCAGATCGAAGGTCTCGGCGTCCGACTTGGCCACGTTCGCTGAGATCAGCGGGTGCGCCGTGGCGACGTCGGTCCCGTCCTTCGGGAGGAGGTAGTAGACGAGTGGGTCCAACACCTCGAGGATCGAGTTGTTGTAGCTCTGGGGGTTCATCCGCGGGTTCAGAGGATCGGTGTGCCACTGCGAGCCGTTGGTCACGAACTTGTACTCGTAGTAGCCGGGCTCGAGGGGTTTCTCGATCGTCCACCAGTCTTCGGGGTGGGGACCGGTGAGCTGGTCGATGTCCATGTCCCATCCGTTGAACGTGCCCGCGAGGCTCACGCTGTAGGCCGTGGGGTGCTGAAACCGGAACTCGACGCGCACGGGCGCGGCGAGAGCGGCGCCCGCCGCGCAGAGGGCGACCAGCACCAGCAGAGGGCGCGCCGTACACCGCTTCATGGTCATCGTGCTCTCCTCCCGGACGAAGATCGCGCCCCGCGGGCGTCGGGCCGGCGGGGCGCGGTTTCGTGGTCGTCGTGTGCCGGCCTACTTCAGGAGCACGCCCTTCCTGGTTACGCTCTCGCCTCCGTGGGTGAGCCGGAAGAAGTAGACGCCGCTCGCGACCGGCCGTCCGGCCTCGTCGACGCCGTTCCACGTGGCGGTGTGGCCGCCCGGCTCGAGATCACCGTCGATCAGATTCGCGACGCGCCGTCCCGCGGCGTTGTAGACCGCAAGCTCCACGCGACCCGGCGCCGGCAGGTCGTAGCGAATCGTCGTCGACGGATTGAACGGGTTCGGGCTGTTCTGCGCCATGGCGAACCGCGCGAGTCTTCCCTCTTCGTCATCGACGCCGGTGCCCCCGAGGCCGAAGAACTCGAGGAACCGGTCCATGAGGTCGCTTCTCGTGCTCGGCGGCGTGCCGTCCACGAGCCCGCCGAACTCGAACGCGCAGCCGATCGTCCTGTGGGAGCCCGCGTCGTTCGTGATGCCGCAGCCCGCGCCGTCGGCCGGGTTCCGGAAGATGACCGCGGCGTCGCCGACCGGGTTCATGTGATCGATGTACGAGTTCCCGCCGACGTACGAGTAGCTCATGCCCTCACACATCGTGCCCTCTTGGCCTGCGACCGTCGAGAGGTCGCCCGCGCCGTCGCTCGTCCCGTTGATCCCGAAGTGGCCGTTGTAGATCGTGCGCGACGAATCGTAGGCCCAGCAGTCTCCGCCCTCCATGTAGACCTGCCCGCCTGCGTCGAGGTAGTCGACGAGGGCGCTGGCCTCGGTCGTGTTGAGCGCGTAGTTCTGCGAGTAGACGCCGAGGCAGATGAAGACGACCGAGTACTCATCGAAGTTGGGCATCGTCGTCGTGTAGTCGTGGCTTATGTCCTTCGCGGAGAGAAGCGAAGATGACGGCCGCGATCGCCTCGAGGACGTCGAACGAGTGGTACCCCTCGGCCGGCGAGTACGCCACGTTCGGGGGCTCCGCCTCGTCCTCGGCGCCGATCCGGTACTCCACGACGTCGCCCGCGACGGCCTCGCCGGGGAACGCCGCCTCGTAGGAGAACGTCGCCGGGATCCTCGTCATCTCGACGTCCGTCTGGGGCTCGCCGTTGATCGAGACCTGCAGAACGACTCGCCCGACGCCGAGGTTGTCGGTCACGGTGGCGACGGCCGTCACCGGCCACGCGGCCTGCGTCTGGTCACCGAGGACCTCGTGCTCGATCTGGGGCGCCTCCGTATCGACGACGATGTCGAACGTGTGAGGATCGTACGCGCCGATGTAGGGGTGCCTCTCACGCCGGTCGGAGTGGTCGACGGCGAAGAGGTAGTACGAGACGCTGGTCCCGGCGCTC
>JALGVU010000280.1 GCA_025774545.1 bacterium
CGAGGAGTTGGAGAAGTCGGGGGAGCGGCCGAAGCGTTACCGTAAGGAACCGGATCCTGAGCCTAAGGCGAAGGAGCAGGAGAACTTCACGGATCCGGAGAGCCGGATCATGCGAGACGGCGCGACGAAGGGGTTCGTGCAGGCGTACAACGGTCAGTTGGCGGTGGATGCGAGGCACCAGATCATCGTGGCCGCGGAGCTGGACAACAACGCATCGGACAGCGAGAAGCTGCTGCCGATGGTAGATGCGGCGGTGGCGAACGCGGGCGGGAAGCCTGCGTACATGACGGCCGACGGTGGATACAAGAGCGAGGAGAACTTCGCAGGTCTGGTCGAGCGGGAGGTGGACGGCTATGTGGCGTGTGGGCGTGAGGTCTACGACCCCCGGATCAAGTGTCCGCGCGGTCGGATACCGAAGGACGCGACTCTGACGGAACGGATGGCTCGGAAGCTCCTGACGAAGCGTGGCCGGCAACGGTACCGGAAGCGGAAGCACACGACGGAGCCGGTGATCGGTTGGATCAAGTGGGTGCTTGGGTTCCGGCAGTTCAGCATGCGAGGAGTGCGCAAGACTTCGGGTGAGTGGGCGCTGGTGAGCACGGCGCTGAACCTGAGGCGGATGGCGGTGCTGCGCCCGACGTGACGAGCAGGCCGTGGCCGCTGCTCCGGGGCGTGCCGCGCTGCCCCCGGAGACCCACAGCGGCCGGGCCGGTCCCACAAGCTCCGGCGCCCCCCGTTCGGATGGATGGTCGAGCCGCATAGATGAAAGAACTCCCGCCGATGGGGGCACCCGCCGATGGGGGCAGCCGCCCGCTCAGCGGGATTACGGAGGCAGACTCCTAGACTGTCTGCGCAGGAGTCTCACCTTCGGGAAGGAGAACGGCATGCGCTCCCCTGCTCTTGCCATGTGTCTCTCGATGGTGCTTGCCATCAGTGCGGCGGCCACCACCCACACCGTCAACCCGGGCGGTACGGGGGACTACCCCACCATTCAGACGGCGATCAACGCGTCCGCACCGGGCGACACCGTCGAACTGACCTTCGGCTCCTTCACCGGAAACGGGAACTGGGATCTCAACTTCGGAGGTCGTGCGATCACGGTGCGCTCAGCCAGCGGAGATCCGGAGAACACGGCGATCGACTGCGCCGGGTACCGCGGCGTGTCCTTCACGTCCGGCGAGGGACCTGGATCCGTCCTCGAGGGAATCGCGTTCTGGTACGGTGACGGCGACGTCGGCGGAGGCGTCAAGTGCGTCGGCTCCTCACCGACGATCACGAACTGCACCTTCGCGTACTGCACGGCAGGTGTCGACGGCGGTGGCCTCCACTGCGCGGAGAGCGCGCCGAGTCTGACCGACTGTGCCCTCTCCCATTGCAGCTCAGTGCAGTACGGCGGCGGGGCCTACTGTGATTCCCTGAGCGCCCCGAGCTTCGTGTCGTGCTTCTTCGGCGTCAACTCGGCAGACCGAGGGGGCGGACTCGCCTGCGACGCCTGCGACCCGGTGCTCGATGACTGCAGGTTCGACGGCAACATCGCCGGCGTCAACGGAGCTGGGGTCTACTGCTGGAACGATGCGGCGCCTTCGCTGATTTCCTGCAGCTTCAGGTGGAACGACGCGACCGCCAATGGCGGTGGCGCCTATCTCGCCTCCGGGGCTTCGGGGAACTTCACCGAGTGCACGTTCAGCGAGAACAACGCCGAGAAGGGTGCGGGCATCGTCCTGAGCAGCCCCAGGGCGGTCACTCTCGTGGACTGCGAGTTCGATCTCAACACGGCTCAACTGGGAGGCGGTGGCCTCTACGTCTACGCGACTGATTCCACGAGCGTCTTCACCGGCTGCGACTTCGACCAGAACAGCTCGGACATCAACGGAGGCGCTGTGCATCTGCGCAGTTCATCCCCACGTCTCACCGACTGCGACTTTCTCTACAACGAGACCGTAAGCGGTTCCGGCGGGGCTCTCTACTGCCGCGAAGGTTCCGCTCCGGTCATCGGAGGCTGCAGCTTCAGTGACAGCGACACGCCCCTCCAGGGAGGGGCCATTTACGCCAGCGACTCGCCGCTCGAACTGACCGATTGCCTGCTCACGTGGAACGAGGCGGGCCAGGACGGCGGCGCGCTGTACGCAACCGGAGCCCGAATCGCCCTCTACGGGTGCCGGTTCTTCAACAACGAGTCGGTGCTCACGGGTGGGGGTGCCGCGATCGTCCAGGCGGACAGCTCGACCGTCGAGTACTGCACCTTCGCGAGCAATCGATCCTACGGCGATGGCGCGGCTCTGGCCGCCCACAGCACGAGCCCGTTTACCCTCAGACATTGCACGATGGACTGGAACATACCAGAGACGGACGGGGATGGGACGGTCGCACTCCTCATGGACACCGACGCCATTCTTGAGAACTCCATAGTCACCAGCACACTCTACGGAATGGGCGTCCACTGCGATGGGGGGTCCGGCGCGCAGGCCTTCTGCTGCGACATATTCGACAACATGGACGGCGACTGGGTCGGCTGCCTGGGCTCACAGCAGTACATCAACGGGAACCTGCACACCGACCCTCTGTTCTGCGGCTCGTACTGGCACAACTTCCACCTCGCGTGGGAGTCCCCGTGCCGGGACCACGGCGACTGCGGTCAGATCGGGGTCGCGGGACCCGGCTGCGGGCTCTCGGTCGAGTCGATCGTGGACGTCGGAAACGACCAGGGCCGGCGGGTCTACGTGACGTGGAGCCGAGCGTACGACGACGAGCAGTGGGCCACCGATCCCGTGACGGAGTACACGATCTGGCGACGCATCGATGCGCGGGCAAGACGCGGAGAGAGCCAGGTAGGTGGCGGAGACACGCCCAGCGGGGGTGACAGGTTCCCGCCGGGGAACTGGTGCTACGCAGGCGCGGTTCCCGCATTCTGCGAGGACTCCTACACGGCAATGTGTGAAACGGTCTGTGACTCCACGGCTGACGAGGGCATATGTTGGTCCGTCTTCTTCGTGAGGGCGGCGAGAGACGTCCCGGCGGAGTACAACGACAGCTTCCCCGATAGCGGCTACTCCGTTGACAACCTCGCACCGGCGATCCCTCGTGGACTGCTGGCGGACGGAGACGAGGCTTTGGTGGCTTTGAGCTGGGATCGGAGCGAGGAGGAGGACTTCGACTACTACGCGGTCTACCGGGACACGACCGAGGGCTTCGTGCCCGGGACGCCGATCGGCTACGCCATCACGGAGTCGTTCGACGACACGGACCCACCGGCCGCCTCCGAATGGTGGTACAGGGTGACGGCCACCGACTTCAGCGGGAACGAGAGCGGGCCATCTGCGCCCGCCGGTGTCGTCGGGACGGGCGTGTCGGGAGCGCAGGCCGCCACGTACTGGCTGGGACCGGTGCTCCCGAACCCGTTCAACGCCTCTGCTGAGGTCTCCTACCGGATACCCGAGACCGATGCACGCGGCAACGTGGAGATCCTCGTATACGACGCGTCCGGGCGCGTGGTCCGCACGTTGGTCGACCGAATCGTGTCACCGGGTGTCCACACGGTCGTCTGGGACGGCAGAGACGATACCGGGTCGTTCGTGGCGAGCGGCGTGTACTTCTGTCGAATGGACGCGTCCGACTACACGAGCAGGAGAAAGCTGATCCTCTTGAGGTAGGACGTCCTGAGAGCTCACACTCAAAGGGACGGGGTGCGAACCCCGTCCCTTTGTGCGTCCCTGTCAGATGTGAGCGTCCAGCGTCGTAGGGCAGCGCGCGCGTCCTTCCTTCTTCCGTCACTCGCCATCGCTTGCGACTCCCCTCCCGACCGAAGCAGGACCTCTGCCTCCTGGAGGAGGATCACGATCTCCTCCGGCGAGTAGCGCTTCCTGCCCGCAGAACGTTCCCCGCGCAATGCGGTCGGAGTCCCTCTCTCGACCTGGATCAGTCCCAGGGGGTGCCGTCACAGCTTCTCAGCCCTTGTGCTGCTCTCGCTCCGCCAGGGACCTCTGCGATCCCGAGCCCCCTTTTCAAGGAGCCCCAGAAGGATGCTATGCTGGCGACTCGCTGCACAAACACGCGCGACAGCAGCTTCTTGCTGAGTTTCTCGTGTTGACTGATGGAACTCGATATGATAGGCTTCTTGCGAGGCACGCCTGACACCCAATCAGTGTCTCGCCTCAAGCGCATGTGAACGATGCTCGAAGACGCGCCGCTCAGTCAGTGGCGCGGGCTTCTCGCGACCGCGAGGCGGTGGTGGTCGTGTGAGAGTCCAGGTGTCCGACGGAAGGAGGGCCGCGAGATGAGATGGAGAACTGCCGTGTGCGTGATGGTCCTGTGTGCCGCATGTGGGTCGAGTGTGGCCGACGTGCCACAGACGATCAGCTACCAGGGACTCCTGAAGCAGGCAGACGGGAGCGCGGTTCCTGACGGCAACTACGACATCACCTTCCGTCTGTACGACTCGCCCGCGAGGAGACGCAGCAGGTCGCCGTCGTCGGCGGCCTCTTCAACGCGATCCTGGGCAGTGTGACGCCTCTCACTCTCCCGTTCGATACGCCCTATTGGCTGGGCACGCAGATCGGTGGAGATCCGGAGCTGGTGCCGAGGGTGCAGCTCGGCACGGCGCCGTACAGCTTCTTTGCCGCGACGGTGGCAGACAGCGCCGTGACGACACCTAAGCTCGCGGACGCTGCCGTGACGAGCGAGAAGATCCTGGACGGGACGATCGACTTCAGTGATGTCGCACCGAACAGCGCCACCATGTGGCAAGTCATGAAGTGGAACGGCGCGGAGTGGGTTGCGGACGATGACTTCGGGGTCGAGGGACCCATCGCCGCCATCTACGGCGATGCCGGATTGACAGGCGGCGGAGACCACGGGATCGTCCCTATCTCGATCGCGGAAGAGGGCGTCGAGGAGAGCATGCTTCAGGCCGACGCGGTCACGAGCGGCAAGATCGAGGACGGCACGATCCTGTTCGGGGACCTCGGTCAGAATGAGGCCGCTGCCGGTCAGGTGATCACGTGGAGCGGCGAGAGGGAAGGATGGGAGTCGGGGCCCATCACCGGTGAGATGATCGGCGAGGGAGCGATCACGATGGGAGTCGGGGCCCATCACCGGTGAGATGATCGGCGAGGGAGCGATCACTGCCGACAAGCTGGATAGCCTGGCCGTCACTACCGCCAAGCTGGACAGCCTGGCCGTCACGAAGGGGAAGCTGGCTCCTGGCGCCGTGAGCTCGGCCAAGCTGGACACTCTGGCCGTCACCAAGGGGAAGCTGGCGGCTGGCGCCGTGAGCTCGGCCAAGCTGGATACTCTAGCCGTCACCAAGGGGAAGCTGCCAAGCTGGACAGCCTCGCCGTCACCAAGGGGAAGCTGCGGCCCGGCGCCGTGAGTTCGGCCAAGCTGGACTCGCTAGCCGTCACCAAAGGGAAGCTGGCCCTGGACGCGGTGGAGACCAGCAAGATCCAGAACGGCACGATCCTGTTCGAGGACCTCGGTCAGAATGAGGCCGCTGCCGGTCAGGTGATCACGTGGAGCGGCGAGAGGGAAGGATGGGAGTCGGGGCCCATCACCGGTGAGATGATCGGCGAGGGAGCGATCAC
>JALGVU010000281.1 GCA_025774545.1 bacterium
GGAGAAGACCCCCGAGTTGTCGAATCCTCCGCCCGGCTGCCGCCCGTCGAGGAAGTGACCGCTCACGATCATGATCGCACTGGAGTTCACTGCGGCGCGCCCGACGTTCTCGAAACCGCCGTCGACGATGAGGGTTCCGAACACGTCCAGGACTCCGACGTTCCTGATCGTCCCCGAACGCGTCTCGCGGCCCACGAAGTGGCTGCTTACGATGGCGGTCGCACCGGAGTTGACGACGGCTCGTCCGACGTTCTCGAAGCCGCCGTCGACCGAGAGGGTCCCGGCGGCAACCGTCACCAACCCGCCACCCACGATCCCACCCGCGTTCAGGAAGGTGAGCGGGATACGACTCGTCCCCGGACCGATCTTGTCGACCGTTCCGTCATTGCTGAACGACCCGGTTCCCGTGAGGTCCCCGCCGTCCAGCGTGAACCGAGCCCCGGTCTCGTTCGAGATGACCGAGGCCGTGGCACCCTCCTCGCTGGCCTCGAAGCCCGCGGCGTCTCTCACGATGATCTCGCGCAGGTTGGTGGCACCGTGGGTGACCGTCAGGGTACCGGTCCCGATGTCCAACGTCTGGACCCCTGCCGCGCCGCCGTGGGTCAGCGCCCAGATCTCGGTCGACGCATCCAGGTGCACGTCGTAGGTCCCGTCCAGGGTGATTCGGGCGTGGTCGTTCGCGCCCGGAACCGCGTTCGTGTCCCAGTTGATGGGATCGCTCCATGAAGAGCCGTCGCCGCCGGCGTCCCAGTCGACGTACGCGGCGCAGTCGACCCCGAAGGCACCGATCTGGCCGCAGTCGGGGTTGTTGTGGGCGGCGCACGGGGACTCCGACCGGAGCGAGTAGGGTTGGATGGGGTTGTTGATTCCGCAGAAGATCGGGTCGGTCGAGATGTTCCCGTCGAGGCCCTCGAGTCCCGCGATGCACCCGACGTAGTCCCCGCCCGCATTCCCGTAGACGTCGCAGCAGGTGAGATCCGCGGTCCCGGCCCCTTCGCAGTAGACGGCCTCGCCCTCGGAGCTGAAGGCGACGATGGAGTTCACGAGTTCTGCCGAGGCGCCTTCGCTCACGCCCACCCCTCCGCCGAGATCACCAGTGCTGACGTTGTCGGACAGCGTGGAGCCCGTGAGCGTCAGGATCGATGAGGGGCCGCACCAGACGGCGCCTCCGGCGTTCGCTTCGTTCCCGGCGAAGAGACCGCCCGTGAGGGTCAGGGTCGACTGGTTGCAGTAGAGACCTCCACCCTCCGCCGCCGAGGTGTTGTCCTGGAAGATGCAGCCCTCGAGTGTCGGCATCGAGCCGTTCGCACAGGACATCCCGCCGTTCGCACAGGACATCCCCCCACCCTGGCTCCTCGCGCCTCCCGACGAGTTCGCAATGAAGACGCAGTCAACGAAGCGCGGCGAGCTGGCGTCGCAGGTCACGCCGGACCCGTATCCGCCCGTCAACGTGATTCCCTCGATCAAGGTCGCGCTGTCTACCGAGACACACTCGATAACCGTTCCCTGGTTCCCGGCGTCGATCGTCACGCAGTCCGGATCGCCGGTCTCGCTTCGGAGGGTGACGCCCGATTCCATCGGGATGCTGTGCTCGTTGTAGGTTCCGCAGGCGACGAGCACCGTGTCCCCGACCGCCGCGGAGTCCATCGCTGCCGCGACCGTCGAGAAGTCGGAGGGCACGTACCACACTCGGCCGCACCCTACCCCCAGGGCACCGACGAGCCCACACCCCGCGGCATCCGCGCACGGCGACGAGTCGCGGATGCGGTAGTCGCCCGCGACGGGATCGCAGAAGATCGGGTCGGCCGAGAAGTTCCCGTCCACACCCTCCTGGCCGGCGATGCATCCGACGTAGTCCCCGCCGGCGTTCCCATAGACGTCGCAGCATGTGAGGGTCGCCGTGGCGCCCCCCTCACAGTAGACGGCCTCGCCTCCGGTGTTGAAGGCGACGATGCAGTTCGCGAGATCGGCAGACGTGTCGCCGGACAGTCTGATCCCCCCGGTACCGGTGTTGCCGGCAACCGTGCAGCTTTCGATCAGCAGGGTGTCAGCGCTCTCCACGTACAGCCCCGATCCACCGTTACCCGTGAACGTGCAGCCGTCGAACGTCGGGCGAGTCACGCCCGACACGTACGCACCGTTGCCCGCCGCCCAGCTGTTGCCATACACCTCGCACCCCGTCACCCTCGGACTGCCTCCTCCGCTCAGCCAGATGCCGGAACGCCGGTTGTCGTGAACGCTACCGCCGGTCACCACCAGGCTCTGGCCCACACCCGAGCCCACTATCCCCTTCCCCCAGCTCCCGTACACCTCGCACTCGTCGAACGTCGGCGAGCACCCCACTGCCTCCAACTGTGCGTACTCGAGGTAGCCGCCGTGCCGGACGATCGCGTGGCTCAACGAACACGACGACGTCGAGTTCAGGAGAATGCGCCACCAGTCGCCCGCGGCTTCCTCCGTCGCTCCGCCGTCGCCGTTCGTGTCTCCACCAACATCATCCTTGTACGAAGTGAAGATCACCTCGCTCCCCGCCGAACCTGCGACCTCCAGTGCTCCGTCAACCGTCATGCCCAGATGATGACTGAGCTTCGTGATGCTCCCCGCGGGGAACGTCAACGTCGCCCCCTCACCCACCGTGAACGTGCCCTCCACCAGGAGCACCTTCGACGCGTCCCATGTCAGGTTCTCCTCCAACGTCCCGCCCCAGACACCGACAGCGTTCTCACGATCGTTGTTCGCGTACGTCCCCGCCAGGATCTCCGGCAACAGGTTCGCGTGCACCGACGCACCGAGCGCCCCATTGTCCTCGATCGCGTTCCCCAGGTACTCCTCGGGATCCGCCTTGCACAGCAGGCCACGATCGACGTTCCCGCTCATGACGCAGTTCATGAGCCGCAGACTGTCAGCGCTCTCCACGTACAGCCCCGATCCACCGTTACCCGTGAACGTGCAGCCGTCGAACGTCGGACGAGTCACACCCGACACGTACGCACCGTTGCCCGCCGCCCAGCTGTTGCCATACACCTCGCACCCCGTCACCCTCGGACTGCCTCCCCCACTCAGCAGGATGCCGGAACGCCGGTTGTCGTGAACGCTACCGCCGGTCACCATCAGGCTCTGGCCCACACCCGAGCCCACTATCCCCTTCCCCCAGCTCCCGTACACCTCGCACTCGTCGAACGTCGGCGAGCACCCATGTGCCTCCACCTGTCCGTACTCGAGGTAGCCCCCGAACCGTACGATCGCGTGGCTCAACGAACACGACGACGTCGCGTTCAGAAGGATGCGGTACCAGTCACCCGGCTCTCCCACCGTCGTTCCGCCGTCGCCGTTCGTGTCTCCACCCACGTCGTCCTGATACGAAGTGAAGATCACCTCGTTGCCCGGGGTCCCGAGCACCAGCAGCTCGCCGTCCACCGTCATCGATCTTTGCTGCTGGAACTTGACGATCGCACCACCTTCGATCGTCAGGGCCACGCCGTCAGGGACCGTCAGGTTCGTCTCGACCACGTACACATGATCCGAGTACCAGTGGGCATCTTCCGCCAGCTCCCCGCCGACCGGGATGACCGCGTCGGGAAGCGCTGCCAGCGTCTCGTAGGCGTTGATGCTGCCGGCCCCGAAGTAATCGTCGCTGCCGACCGCGCCGAGATCGTCCGCGTTGTCCTCGAGGTAGATCTGAACCTCCGTTGCCGTCAGACCGCTGTTCGCACTCAGAACAAGAGCCGCCAGCCCGGCGACGTGCTGCACGGCGCTCGATGTCCCGTTGAAGAGGCTGTAGTAGTTGCCCGCCGGGTCGCCCTGCCCCGGCTCGATGCCGTCGTTGTATCCCCCGTCCCCCGAGATGTCGGTCGTCCAGACGTGGACCCCCGGAGCGGAGACGTCGATCTCCGGACCGTAGTTGCTGCCCCACCAGTCCTCACCGTCCAGGCTCGTGGGGGACTTGAACTCGTCCCACTCGTTCGTGGCAGACACTGCGATCACATCCACCCGACTCGCCGGATAGTCCACGGGGCCGTGGTCGTTGCCGGCTGCGAACACGATGACGCACCCCAACCCGTCGCGACCCTCGTCCCTCGCCAGCTCGATCGCGAAGTCCACCAGCGGTGACGGTCCGGACGGCCATCGCCAGCCGTTGCTGAGGACGTCGGCACCCCTGAGAGCGGCCGTCGCGATGCCGTCGGCGAACCACGCATCCGTGAACACGTCGTCCCGTCCTCGGGCCGTGCTGTACATCACGCGCACGGGCATGATCGAGCAGCCTCTCGCGACCCCCGCAACGCCAAGCGCGTTGTCCGTCGCAGCCGCAGCGATGCCCGCACAGCTCGTCCCGTGACCGTCCCAGCTGTTCGGCGTGGGATCATCGTCCTCGTCGACCGCGTCGTATCCGTCCACCAGCTTCGCCGAGAGGTCCTCGTGCAGCAGATCGACGCCATTGTCGATCACGGCAATGACGGTCGTTCCGTGTCCTGCCTGAACTCCCCACGCCTCCTCCGCATCGATGTCGGCGTCGGGTGTCCCACCTGTCTGCCCGGTGTTGTTCAGAGCTCACTGCTCCGCGTAGTGCGTGTCGTTCGGTGCTGATGTCACCTGCCCGAACCTGATGAAGTTCGGATGGGCGAACTCGACCAGCGGATCCCGAGCGAGCGCCGAGGCAGCCACAAGCGACGGGGCGGCCGAGCCCGGGGGACATCTGAGAACGAATGCCCTGTCAGACCACTCGAAGCCCCTCCCAACCGTGAGATCGAAGGCAGCAAGGAATGCATCCAGCTCGGAAGGCGTGGGCGCGGACCTGAAGACCACGGCGACCTCGTCAGCGGCAATCATCCTCCCCTGACCGCTCAGGAACACGGGCCCCGCGGACTCCAGGTATGAATCGCGCAGGAGATCGTCGAGGTAGCCGAGCAGCGAAGGGATGTCCGGAACGGCACCCGGAGCGATGCGGACGACTTCGACACCCGGCAACGGGTCGGAGTACTCGTCCACGAACCCGACCAGCTCCGGATGATCGCGGAGCAGCGCCTGACGAT
>JALGVU010000282.1 GCA_025774545.1 bacterium
TCTCCTCGACGGTCAGGAGGCGAGTGCGTTCGCAGGCTCGGTGCACGACCACGACGCCGACTACATCGACGACGAAGCGGGCGAGGTCGACTCTGCGGCCGACTTCGGGTTCGCCGCTCCGACGCACGTGACGAACCTCGACGCTGACCTGCTCGACGGTCAGGAGGCGAGTGCGTTCGCAGGCTCGGTGCACGATCACGATCCGGACTACGTGAACGAGGGACAGGCGGACGCGGTGACGAGCGGGATGATCGCCGACGGTGAGATCGTCGACGGGGACATCGCGGCTGGTGCCGCGATCGATCCGGCGAAGATATCGGGCACGGCCTGGACTGCCACGACCGATGGTACCGGCAGCGGCCTCGACGCTGATCTCCTCGACGGTCAGGAGGCGAGTGCGTTCGCAGGCTCGGTGCACGACCACGACGCCGACTACATCGACGACGAAGCGGGCGAGGTCGACTCTGCGGCCGACTTCGGGTTCGCCGACTCTGCGGCCGACTTCGGGTTCGCTGCTCCGACGCACGTGACGAACCTCGACGCTGACCTTCTCGACGGCCAGGAAGCCGCAGCATTTGCAGGCTCGGTTCACGAGCATGACGCCGACTACGTGAACGAGGGACAAGCTGACGCAGTGACCACCGGCATGGTCGCGGTGGACATCGTGAGCAGCGTTGACGGCGTCGCCAACGACGGTGGGAACATCGACCTCGTCGAGGGCGCGAACATCACGATCACGCCTGACGACGGCGCGAACACGATCACGATCGCCGCGGCGGCGAGCGTCGGTGGCAGCGGTACTGCGTCCTACATCCCGAAGTTCACCGACACGACAACGCTCGCGAACTCGATGATGTACGAGAGCGGCGGGACGATCTACATCCCTTCGAGCAAGCGCGACACCGAGTTCGAGGACAGCGGCTCGCGTCTGGCGCGGAAGTTCTCCGTGTCGGGGGAGAACGGGGAGACGTTCTACGCGTACCTGAACGAGACGAACGACGACGTGAACGGCCGGACGGCGGTGCTCGGACACCGCTCGCGCTCGGTCCCGAGCAACGGGAGCGGTTTCGGGTTCGGTGGTCCGCACGCGGGCGTGACCGGCTACAACGAGTACGGCGACTGGTACACGTTCGGCGTGGCCGGCTACACGGACGCGCGCTGGCCTACACGGATCCGCTGGGACGGAACTTCGGTCTCTACACGCAGCACAACGCATACATCGGTGGGAACATCGGCATAGGTATCGGTAATCCAGGAACCAAGCTCGTGGTTGCCGGGACGGCCACAGTCTACGGGTTTACGATGGCCGGCGGCGCATCCAGCGGCTACGTGCTGACGTCGAACGGGAGCGGGCAGGGCACCTGGCAGCCTCTGCCGGCGATGGCGCCTCCGGGTCTCGTGTCCGGCTCCGACTTCGTTGAGAGGTTCTCGATGAGCCCTAGCGATGCCGTGCCCGGGGACGTGATGGTCATCGACACGGGCAGCAAGCGCTCAGCCGTGAGGTCCTCCGAGGCGCGGTCGACACTCGTCGCCGGCGTCTTCGGCGCCCCGACGGTAGACGGTGAGATCGGCGCAGGCGAGGTTCCCCTGGCGGTGATCGGCGTCGTGCGGTGCAACGTCTCGACCGAGAACGGGCCCATCAGCGCCGGTGACCTGCTCGTCACTTCGAGCACGCCCGGCCATGCGATGCGGGGCGACTCCCCGCGTCCGGGCACGGTCCTTGGCAAGGCCCTCGAGGATCTCGCGTCAGGGGCCGGAACGATCGAGATACTCGTAACGCTGCACTAGGAGCGCGGTGACGACGAGGACTCGCGGTTGGCGAGGAGGCCCGGTCGGCAGGATCTGCCGGCCGGGCCTCGGCTTCTTGTTGCCCGGCAGCGGGACCGCGGCGTACTGGCTGCAGACCCCCGCCCACGTGAGGCCTTCCGGGCACGACCCCCGATTCCATGACATCTTGCCTTATGTTTCAGATCATGCTATAATTGAGTCTGATTATAGATATGTATCACATTCTGGCAAGCTCATCGCCCGGGAACGCAACGGATGTGTCTGCTGTTGGCATGTTTGAGCGCCCAGCGCAGCAATGTGTGTTTCTGCGGTGAGCGGCAGGAGGCGAGCTCAAAGGAGACACCCATGACTCGCGCACTTCTTGCTTCAGTATCGGTGGTGGTCTTCCTGGTTGTCCCGCTGGCGGCGTTTGGGCAGATCGTGATGCCCTACAGCGTCGTGGGTTGCGGGGGCGGGGAGATGACCGGAGCGAACCACACGATGCACGGAACAGTAGGCCAGGCAGTGATTGGGGTGGTGTCAGGACCGAACCACACGAACGAGATCGGTTTCTGGTACCGCCCGGGCTGGATCCTGACTGGGATCGAGGACGGGAGCGATCTCTACCCGACGGCGTACTGGCTGGGCCAGAACCACCCGAACCCCTTCAACCCAGTGACGACGCTGCAGTTCGGGCTTCCTGAGGCGGCGGAGGTAGAGATGAAACTCTACGACGCTGCAGGGAGAGAGGTACGGACGTTGGTTGACCGTCCTCTGGACGCGGGGTATCACCGGATCACGGTCGAGGGCGGTGGCCTATCGAGCGGTGTGTACTTCTGCCGGATGGTGGCAGGGAAGTTCGTCGAGACACGCAAGCTCGTTCTACTGAAATAGCGCGGGGGGTGGTGAGATGCCGGGCGCCCCGGAGTGGGCCGCGTCCGGACTGCTGTGAATCCCCGAGAACGCCTTGAGCGCGCGTGCCGCGCGTCGCAGCTGAGCAGGGGTCGGGTGGCCACGGATCGAAGAGAGCGAGAGGGAGGTTGTTGCGATGAGGTGGAGTCTCCTTGTTGGTGCGCTGCTTGTGCTTGCTGTGTCGTTCCAGGCAAGCACGGCCGCAGGTCCGGATGAGATCAGCTTCCAGGGCGTGTTGACGAACTCGGACGGGAGTGTCGTCGCGGACGGCGCGTACATTCTCACCTTCCAGATCTATGACGTCGAGACGGACGGGAGTCCGCTCTGGGGCGAGGCGCAGCCGATCACGGTGACGGACGGGGTGTTCGACGCGATACTGGGGAGCGTGACTCCGATGTTCCTTCAGTTCGACGTCCCGTACTGGCTCGGCATCTCGGTAGGAGGTGATCCGCAGTTGGAGCCGCGCACGAGACTGACGACTTCGCCCTACGCGTTCCGGGCGAAGTACGCAGACTTCGCGGCCGACAACGACTGGCAGATATCCGGAAGCGACATCTATCGTCTGACCGGGAACGTCGGAATCGGCACGGACGCTCCCTCGGAGGCCCTCGACGTGGCGGGAACGGCTCGGGTGGTTGGGTTCGAGATGCCCACGGGGGCAGTCGATGGCTACGTGCTCACCGCAGACTCGACCGGTGTGGCGAGCTGGCAGGCCGGCGGAGCCGGAGCCGGGGACATCACGGCTGTCGCGGCGGGCGACGGACTCACGGGCGGCGGCACGGAGGGTGACGTGGCGCTGGCCGTCTCCTCGGTCGACCTCGCGGGCGCCGGCCTCTCCGATAACGGGGCGAACGACCTCCAGGTGAACGTGGGAACCGGCCTCGAGGTGGTTGCGGACACCGTCGCATTCGCCACCGAGTACCAGGACGGGAGCGCGTACAGTGACGTCTTCGTGAACGAGGGGCAGGTAGACGGGGTCACCACCGAGATGGTCGAGCCCTACATCCTGAGCAGCCTCGACGGCGTCGTGAACGACGGCGGGAACGTCGACCTCATCGCGGGAGCGAACATTCAGATCACCCCGGATTTCATCGGCGACTCAATCACGATCTCGGCGGTCGGTTCCGGGACCGGCGACGTCACCGGCGTCTACGGTGACGATGGTCTGACCGGCGGCGGGGAGATAGGCGAGATCAACCTCGCCGTGGGAGCGGGCGACGGCGTGGCGGTCTTCGAGGACAGTATCGCGGTCGTCGTTGCCGATCTCGCGGGCGCCGGTCTCTCCGACGACGGGGCGAACGATCTCCAGGTGAACGTGGGGCCGGGCCTGCAAGTGGTCGCGGACACCGTCGGTTTCCTACCGGAGTACGAGACCGGAGCCGCGTACGACGACGCCTTCGTGAACGAAGGACAGGCGGACGGTGTGACGACCGACATGGTCGCGGTCGACATCGTCAGCAGCCTGGACGGTGTCGCGAACGACGGCGGTGACATCGATCTCGTTGAGGGCGCGAACGTCACGATCACACCCGACGATGGAGCGAACACGATCACGATCTCGGCGACGGGCGGAGCCGGCGACATCACGGCCGTCTACGGCGACGACGGCCTCACCGGCGGCGGTGACACGGGGGACGTCAACCTCGCGGTCGGCGCGGGCGACGGCATCACCGTCTCGGCCGACAGCGTGTCGGTCGCATCGGCGGACCTCGCGGGCGCGGGGCTCTCCGATGACGGGTTCAACGATCTCCAGATCAACACGGGTGTCGGAGTGGCGGTCGTCGATGACACGCTCGGACTGAGTTCCGAGTACCTGAGCGGAGATCCGTACGACTACCGCTTCGTCAACGAGGGCCAGAACGACGCCATCACCGATCGCATGATTGAGCCGGACTTCCTGAGCAGCGTGGACGGCGTCTCGAACGACGCCGGCAACGTAGATCTCATCGAGGGCGACAACATCACGATCACGTCCGACGACGGCGCGAACACGATCACGATCTCGGCGGCGGGCGCCGGGGACGGCGACATCACCGGCGTCTACGGTGGGGATGGGCTCACCGGCGGGGCGGACTCGCTGGATGTGACCCTGGCGGTCGGCGCGGGCGACGGCATCGGCGTGACTGCCGACAGCGTCGCG
>JALGVU010000283.1 GCA_025774545.1 bacterium
CGTCGCGCCCGCGGTGGGGGTGAGGCAGACGAGGGCGACGGTGAGGACGAGGATCGGGATGGTCACAGCGCGTACGGTCGAAACGGGCGTGTGGGGTGCCATTCGGGGCTCCTCTCGGTTGCGTGAACCGGCACGACGCGGCATCGGGGGGATGCACACGTCATCTCGAGACGTTGGATGCTGAAGGAGATCCAAGAACCATGATACCACAAGATGGCGCGCTCGTCCAGGCGGTTGCGTGTGGCGCACGCGCGGGCAGGACGCGCGGTCTTCGCTCCCCACATCACGCCCGTGTGCGACCGGTCCGAGGGCCCCGCGAATCCCGACATCCTAGACAATCACCGTGATCTCTGATATGCTCACGGTTGACTCCACGTAATGGCCCGCGCATCGACCGGCGCTCCTCTCGAGTGGGGCGCACGGCGCATATCCCAGCAAGAGGGAGGGCGCAATGCCGACACCCACGGGTTCGATCGGACGACTCCTCGTTCTGCTGGCGGCGTTCCTTGTATCGAGCCTCGCCGCGGCGGAGATCCACACCTACACCGAGGACTTCACGAACACGACCTTCCGCGACGCTGCCACGACGACGGCCCTCTGGGACACCGTCCTCGGACGCGTCTCGTTCCCGCCGTACGACATCGAGGAGATCTGCGTCACCGAGCCGCTCCACGCGCGCGGCGTCGCCGTCTCCGGGAACTACGCGTACGTGATCGCTTGGGGCGACGAACTCGTGACGGTCGACGTGTCGGACGTCGGCAGTCCGACCATCGTAGGATCCTGCGCGATTCCGCTCCCCAGCCGCCCAGAGGATGTGGTCGTCTCGGGCAACCACGCCTACATCACTGCGAACGGCACTGAGCTGGCCGATGGCAGGCTCCACGTCGTCGACGTCAGCGATCCTACGACCCCGACCCTCGTGGGAAGTTGCGACATGCCCTTCAGGGCCGTCGGGGTCGACGTGGAAGGTGATCGTGCCTACGTCTCGGTCGACGCGTGGGGCGTCCGAGTTGTTGACGTGAGCGACCCGACGAACCCGACGATCGTCGGGTCGCACCACACGCTCACGCCCGCCTTCGACATGGAGATTGCGGGGGATCGCGCCTACGTGGCGGCACTCCACTGGTTCCTGGTGCTCGACGTCAGTGGCGTGAACCCCTCGATGATCGGCTCGTGCGCCACGCCGGGCTACGCGCGGGGGGTCGCGGTAGCGGGGAATCACGCGTACGTCGCCGACAGTGAGGACGGGCTCACGGTCATCGACATCACTGCTCCGGCGAGCCCCGTTTTGGTGGCCACCTGCGACGTTTCCGGAAACGCGCAGGCTGTGACGGTCGACGGGGACCGTGCGTACGTCTCGTGCAGTCTCGACGGACTCTCCGTGATCGACATCAGCGATCCCGGCAATCCCCACCTCATCGCGTGGCTTCAACCGCCGGGTCTCTACACTGCCGTCTACGCTGTCGTCGTCGAGGGCGATCATGCCTTCGTCGCGCAGAAGGGCAGGGGGCTTGTCATCCTCCGCGTCGCCGATCGGGTCCTCCCGCCGGCATTTGTCACTGGATGCGCGACCTCGGGCACGAGCGCGCATGTGGCGGTCGACGGTGATCACGCGTTCGTGACCCTGGCATCCGACGGTCTCTGCGTCATCGACATCCGGGATCCTCTGAACCCTGTGGTCGTCGGCAGCGCGGCGCCGTCAGGTGGTCACGCCAACGAGATCGAGATCGCGGGCGACCACGCGTTCATCGCGGTCAGCGAGGCCGGCCTCGACGTGATCGACATCAGCGACCCGTCGAACCCGGTGCTGGTGGGGAACGCCGCACTCCCCGGCGACTATGTGACGTGTGTCGCGGTCGCGGGGAACTACGCGTACGCCGGGACGGCGTTGAGCGGTGTGATCGCGGTCTTCGATATCTCGGATCCTGCGAATCCCGCCTACGTGGCGAGCGGGAGCGTGGGTGCCGAGCTCTGGTTCTTCAGCATCGCCGTGGAAGGAAACGTCGCCTTCCTGGGTGAATGCGCCGAGATGTACCTGGTCGACATCACGAATCCCCTCGATCCCGTCCTGATAAGCTACTGCCAGCTCACCCAGCAGATCTACGACATCGCGATCGAGGGAGACCACGCCTACCTCGCCTGCGAGTATGACGGGCTCCAGGTCGTCGACATCAGCGACCTCTCGAATCCGGTGATGGTCGGGTCTGCCGACACGCCGGAGTGGGCTTTTGGCGTCGACGTGGCCGGGGATCTCGCGTACGTCACCGACATGGCGGTCACCGGCGGTGAGGGGGGGGTCGTCACGGCCTTTGACGTGACAGATCCCACAAATCCCGTGTTCGTGGGGGAGCATCTCACGGACAGCAAAGCGTATGATGTCGTCATCTGGGATGACTTCGCGTTCGTGACCCTCCGTGACGCGGGCTTCGGGGTCTTGCGCGCCTTCGATCGCTCAGCCGACGAGGAAGCCGACCTCGCGCAGTCGCTCGTCCTCGACTCGGGCGACGAGACGATCACGCGGGCGCGCGTGACCGCGACGGAGACGGGCACGGTCGCTTGGCAGCTCTCCGCCGACGGCGGGACGCACTGGGAATGGGGGGCGGTCGTGCCGGACAGCCTCGGGCACGTGTTCGAGTACCCGGGAACGGATCTCCTGTGGAGAGCGACCCTTGTCTCCACCGGGTACGGCAGCAACCCGACGTGCAGCCATCTCGTGATCGAGTGGGAGGACGAAGGGACAGGCATCGAGGATCCCGGCGTCCCCGCGGCGCTGGCCCTCCTCCCAAACACGCCCAATCCGGTGCGGTCGACGACGACCTTCGCGTACGACGTTCCCGCCGGTGCGGGCCGTCTCCGTCTCGAGATCCTCGACATCGCGGGAAGGCACGTGCGGACACTCGTCAACGGCGGCGTGAGTCCCGGCCGGAAGACGGCCGTCTGGGACGGCAGGGACGCACGCGGCAACCGCGTCGCGAGCGGCGTCTACTTCCTGAAAGCCGAGAGTGACGGTCGCACGCTCGAGCGGAAGTTCGTCGTGGTCCGCTGATCGCGAGGGGCGGCACGGCGCTTGCCCGCGCCATCGTCCGGCTGCGCGGCACGGTGCTTGCCCGCGCCCTCGTCCGGCTGGGCGGGCACGGCGCTTGCCCGGGCCATCGTCCGGCCGGGCGGCACGGTGCTTGCCCGGACCCTCACCGGGCTGGTATGCTCGGGCTCCGGTCCGTTCCATCTGGATGACACGGGGATTGCCCTCGAGGGCGCGCCTTGAGGACCAGGCGCGCCTTCCTCTCAGGCCCCCACATAGAGCGAGGAGGCTTCCTCCCATGCCCGTCGATCTCGAGTCGATCCTCCGCCCCATCGACAACCCGATGCCACCGTTCCCCGCGAAGCACATGACGATCGCGAGCGGGGAGGAGATGACAATCCGGCAGGTCACGCGGGACGAGATTCCGGACATCCTGCCGCACGTCGCGCCCCTCATGTACGTCGAGCGCGACTTCTACGACGTCGTGGCGGCGCGCGTCTACGCGGAACTGATGTCGTACTACACGCACCGCATCCAGGACGCGTACGTCCTGATCGCGCAGATCGACGGCGAGCTCTGCGCGGTGGTGAACGGGCGGATGGTGAGCGGGGACGTCGGGATGTCGCTCCACACGCTCGCCATGCGTAGGGGCCTAAGGATCGGCGCGCACGCCTTCGCGGCCAAGATGGAGTACCACATGGACATCATGGGCCAGAAGGAGGTTCTGATCGTCGCCGAGTCGCCGATCGGGTTCCGGCGCTGGATGATCGCTTCGACGTCCCGCACGAGCTGGGCGGTGTGCCGTCGTGGGCACTGACGAAGGAGCTCTTCGACAAGGCCCGCGCCACGCTCGTCGTCGGCCGGCGTCCCGTTCCCGACGAGCTGCTCGAGAAGGCGAAGGCCGGCATCCTGCCGCCGTCCGATCCGCCGACGCCGCCCGAGGATCTCCTCGCGGCCACGCGCTCGAAGTACGATCCCACGGGCACCGCGCTCGTCCTCCAGCGCTGGAGGCAGGAAGGGAAGGTGTGAGGATGCGTCCTGTCTACGTCGTCGGCATCGGCATCACCTCCTTCACGCGGCTCGAGTACCCGCTCTCGGAGATCGCGGCCTACCCCGCGATGATGGCGCTCAAGGACGCCGGGCGCGGAGGCGATCGAGAACGGCCCTGCGTCTGGCGCCTCTGCGATCAAGGCCGGCTACGCGGCCGTCGCCTCCGGCCTCCACGACGTCGTCCTCGTCACGGGCGCCGAGCGGATGCGCGAGATCACGAACCTCGAGGCGACCGAGTTCGTCGCGACGCTCACGCACCCGCTCGCGGAGTACATCTACGGCGTCACGCTCCCGTCGCTCGCCGCGATGTTCACGCGCCTCTACATGGAGAAGTACGGCGTCACCGAGCGACACCTCGCGATGGTCGCGGTCAAGAACCAGAACAACGCGCTCCGGAACGAGTTCGCGCATCTTCAGCAGGAGATCTCGATCGCGGGCATCCTCGATTCGCCGGAGGCGATGACGAACAACCCGTACGTCTCGGAGCCACTGAGGTTCTTCGATTGCTGCCCCGTCTCTGACGGCGGCGCCTGCGTGATCCTCGCGTCGGAAGACGTCGCGAGGAAGATCGACCGCCCGCTCGTGCGCCTCGCGGGCGTCGGTCAGGCCACCGACACGCACGCGGTCCACGAGCGCGAGGAGCCGACCGATCTCCTCGCCGTCCGCCAGGGCTTCGTCCGTCCGACGTCGACGTCGCCGAGCTTCACGACGCGTTCACGATTCTCGAGATCGTCGAGAGCGAGGAGGTCGGGTTCTTCCCGAAGGGGGAGGGGCACTTGGCACTCGAACGCGGCGAGACTGAGCTCGGGGGGAAGCTCCCGATCAACGTGTCGGGCGGCCTGAAGGGCCGCGGCCATCCCGTCGGGGCGACGGGTGTCGCGCAGGCGCACGAGATCGTGCACCAGCTCCGCGGCGAGGCCGGGGAGCGTCAGGTCGAGGGCGCGCGGACGGGGTCCACCTGCAACTTCGGGGGATTCGGGAACAACGTCGTGTGCCTGACGTTCGTGCGGGAGAGTTAGCCCACGTCCGGCACCGGGTGTCGGGGCGGAACGGCCGACAGCGAGTCGCAGGATCTCCCAGCCGACCGGCGTCGCACGACCTCCCGGGCGATTCTACGTCTCCTCCATCCACGCGATGAGCGTCTCGATCTCCTTGGCGAGAAGCTCCTCGTCGCCCTCCTCGAACCCCACGTGCTTGAACATGAGGCGTCCCGCGTCGTCGATGAGGAACGTGGTCGGGACCCCCGAGACGCGATAGGCCTCGGGCGCCCTGCCCGACGGATCCTCGTAGACGATCGACCCGACGCCGAGCTCCTCGATGAGCGCGTCGACCCTCGGCGTCCGGTACCCCGCGTTCACGGCGACCACCGCCAGGTCCTCTGCTCCGAACCTCTCCTGTAATCCCACGAGGTGCGGCAACTCCGCACGACACGGCATTCAGGTGTACGACCAGAAGCAGAGGAGCACCACGCGACCGCGCAGCTGCGCGAGGGCGATTCGCCGGCCCGACTCCATCGTCACGACGAACGGAGGAGCCTGCGCGACACCGGCGTAGCGCCGCGCCGAGACGATCTTCGGCATCTCGTCCGCCGACCGGCCCGCGCTCGCGAGAAGATCGGCGAGCCTCTCGCGGGCCTCCTCGTTCGGCAGCACCGAGCGCGCGATGATCCGGCCGAGGAGATCGATCGCCGGGTCGTGCGCCCCGAGCGAGTCGTACGATTCCAGAAGATGCTGCACCGCGCGGTCGCCGAGCGTCGGGACGTCGTCGAGTCCGGCCACGGCCGCCTCGAAGTGCTCGGCCGCGAGCGCGTGGTCCAGAGCAGCGCGGTGCACGAGGCCGACGTGGTCGTGGATCCTGGCGCTCTCGCGCCTCGAGGGAGCGAGCGAGAGCGACCACTCGCAGAGCGCGAGGGCGAGGCCGTGGTCGAGCCCGCGCTCCGAGAGGTCGAAGCCAATCTCGTCAGGCACCCGCCAGTCGGTGAACCTGCCCCGGAGGCCTGCGAGGCCGCGGGCCGCTGCAACGGCGCGTGTGGAGTCGCTCTCGACCGTGAGCCGGTACCGGTTGGCCATCATGAGACCGGCCATCGTCGGATCGGGGCTCCCGGCGGTGAACGAGTCGGCGAGCGCGAGCGCGGCCTCGACGCCGCGCGCCCCCGCCACGTGTTCGAGCAGGGCGCGGTGCGCCGAGTCGAGCGTCGCGACGCCGAGACCGAGGGTGTCGTGCGCAGCGTCCGCATACCCGCGCCGCGCGAGGTCGATAGCAAGATAGTGCTCCGAGAGCGCGAGCGAGTCGCCCATCAGGCCCGCGCGCATCGAGGCCATCGTGAGATACGCTTCGCCCGGAAGATCGCTGACTAGAAGCAGGTCGCGCACGATCCCGTTCGCCCGCTCGAGATCGGCGTTGTTCCCGAAGATGGAGCCCCGGATCACCAGGACGTCGTGGAGCTCGGCCAGAAGCCTGCTCACCGCGGGGCTCGGAAGGTCGGTCGCCACGAGCGAGTCGATCGTGGAGACGAGCCCGTCGAACTCGCCGGCCTCGAACGCGGCGTTGACTGCGACTGCGACGGCCTCCGCTGTGCGGGCCTCGTCGAGGCGTGGGTGGACCCGCAGGAACTCGGCGGCGGCCGCGATGGCCCGCGGTGGGTCGTCGATCAAATGGAGTTTCTCGAGCCTCCGGTCGAGCCGGCGATCGCCGTACTCAGTCAGGCCCCAGACGGCGGCGGCCACGACCACCGCGCCGATCACGAGCCACACTGCGCGCTTCATCAGGGCTCCTCCTCGGCGGGACTCCGCTCGTTTGAGGTGGGGTGGGACGCGTTGCGACCGGGCGCTCGGTGCGGCCAAACATCTGGCGTCGCGACGGCGATCGGACCGGACCGCGGTCATGGTCGCACGCCGCGCCGACCCGGTCAAGCGCGCGGAGGGGCAACGCTTCTTGCTCCACGCACCATCTCCTGATACTCTAGAGAGACGCACTGCTGCAAGAGCGCGATCGCCATTCTCACAAGGGGAAACGGCCCATGCCCCGCGACATCTACGCCTACCGGTGCCGGAAGTGCGGTCACCTCCACTACCCCTACCGCATGGTCTGTAAGGACTGCGGAGAGAACGAGCACAACGAGTTCGACCGCTTCCGAAGTCGGGGAAGCTCCTCACGTGGACCCGTCTGCACAGTCTTCCCGCCGACTTCGAGGTGCCGACCATCGACCTCGGGATCGTCGAACTCGATGGCGGGATCCGGATCACCGGGCAGCTCAGGATCGAGACGCCGAGTGCCGGGATGCCGGTCAGGGGCGAGGTCGAGATCGTCAGGCGGGAAGGGTACGACGACCGGTACGGCATGGTCTTCTACGCGGTGTGACGGGCGCGCGGGTCGCGTGCGGTCGTCCGCGTCCGCGCCAGCACGAGGAATCATGGCAGAACTCACGAGCATCGGCGACGACATCGAGGAAGGGACCTACGCGGTCCACTCGCGCTTCCGGCGCGTGGTGAACCTCGCTGACGGCGGCCGGCTGGTCTCGGTCGTCACGCCGGACGTCGGCGCGGGCCCGCGTAACCTCGTCGTGAGCGGACTCGATCTCGAGCGGGTCGTCGGCCTCCGCGTCGACGACTCGGGCGTCGAGATCGGATCACAGCGGTTCGCGCTCGGAGGCCATCCGACCTACGAGTCGTCGATCGATCTCTCTGGCGCCGATCCCGAGGCGCTCCGCGAGGGCGTCGACGCGCTTCGTGAGTGCCTCGTCGCCTTCGCTCCTGAGAAGAGCCTCGTGTTCCTCCTCGATGCGAGCCGCCTTGCGCACTTCCGTGCGGGCTTCGAGGCCACGCTCGCGCGCCACGTCTCGAACTGCTCGCGCGACATTTTCTCCCAGGATCTCCTGCGGGGCGTGTCGCGTCTCGCGGGCGCGGGCTTCGGTCTCACACCGAGCGGCGACGACTTCATCTGTGGGCTTCTCCTCGGTATGTCGATCCTCGAACAGCTGGGCGCCGGCGACCTCGGTCCCCTCCGGAACGCGGTCTTCGACGCCGCCCAGCGCGGGAACATCCTCACCGACACGCACCTCGCGCTCGCCCGCGACGGACTCGTGGAGGAGACGCTCAAGTGTCTCATCCTCGCCCTCGCGACGGGCGAGCACCGAGGAGTCCGCCGCGCGGCGGTCCGCGTGTTCGCCCTCGGCCACACCTCGGGTGCCGATCTCGCCACGGGCCTCTTCATGACACTCGAGACCGGACTCCGCCGCACGATCTGGCGGAACGGCTCGGCCGCGCGCCGG
>JALGVU010000284.1 GCA_025774545.1 bacterium
TGACGGCGACGATAGCACAGTGCTCATCGGCAGCTTCAGCGCGAGCTGCTGCTGGTTCAAGGGGTCGATCGACGATGCGCGGGTCTACGACGGCGCCCTGTCAGGAGAGCAGCTTTCGGCGCTGTACGGCGGCGGGACGTACGATCCGAACACGATGGTGTCGGAGGAGACCGAGGCCGAGGAAGACTGGTACGTCGAGGTGACACCGTTCTCCGAGGTCGAATCGGGGGTCACCGCTGCATCGGAGACGCTCTCGCTCGTCAACGAACCCGTTGCCCCGGTGATCGTGTCGGAGCCGGACACGACCGCCAGCGTCGGCATCCCTTATGCGTATGATGTCGATGCGACGGGCTGGCCGCCGCCCACGTATGTGCTGAACCTCTCGCCGCCGGGCATGATCATTGACGAGGTGAGCGGCCTTATCGAGTGGATCCCCGGCGTTGGCCAGGAAGGCTACCGTGGTGTCTCGGTGCAGGCCTCCAACGGCGTTCCCGAGAACGACGAGCAGCAATTCGAGATCTTCGTTTCAGGTGTTCCGGAATGCGCGCCGGGCTTGGCGCACTACTGGAAGCTCGACGAGAGCGAGAGCGGCTACTACGAGGACTCCTATGCGGGTGCACACGCGACGTGCACGAGCTGCCCGACTCCCGTGGCCGGTGTGGTGGAGAACGGCCAGTGGTTCGACGGTGCGAACGACGAGGTCACCGCCCCGGACGACGGGTCGTTCGACTGGGGAGCAGGTGACAGCTTCACCATCGAGTACTGGATGCAGACGAGTGAGAGCCTGTCGGAGAACATGGTGCTCGTCGGTCGCGATGATCCCGGGAGCCAACTCCACGTCTGGGTCGGCTGCCGCAGCGACAGCATTGCCAACTTCACGCTGATCGACACAGGCGGAGACGGACCGACCCTCAACGGCGGGAACGTCCTGAACGATGGCGACCCACATCACATCGCCGCTGTCCGCGATGCCGCGGCCGACTCCATCAAGCTCTACGTGGATGGCGCGCTCTTAGTAGGGGCTGAAGACACGTCCACGGCCGGTTTCGAGGGTGACGTACCGCTCGACATCGGGTATCTCAACCTCGACGACCACTACCGCTACCACGGGCTTCTCGACGAGGTCGCGCTCCACGATCGGGCGCTGAGTCCATCCGAGATCTCGAACCACCACAACCGCGGTCTGGCGGGGCTGCCGTACTGCGTGCACACACCTCAGCGATACCTTGTGAAGGCCGACGGGACTGGCGACTTCCCGACGATCCAGGATGCGGTCAACGCGGCCGCGAACGGCGACACCATCGATCTGGCAGACGGGACGTTCACGGGAGAGGGCAATCGGGACATCGAGTACTTCGGCAAGGCCCTCGCCCTGCAGTCGCTGAGTGGAGATCCAGCAACGTGCATCATCGATTGCGAGACACTGGGGCGGGCATTCTGGTTCAGGTGGGGAGAGGGACAGGACTCGTCGGTGCGAGGTGTCACGATCCGGAACGGCCTCAATCTTGACAACGGGCTTGGCGGCGCGATAGCCATCGCCGCCGGGTCGTCCCCGAGCATCTGGTGGTGCGTGTTCGAGGACAACACCGCTGTGGAGGGCGGGGCCGTACACATCGAGACCCCCACCAGCTCTCCAATCTGGGATTGTGTCTTCGATGGCAACTCCGCCGAGCGCGGAGGGGCAATCACGTGCGTCGGACCCGGTGTGCCTGGGGGGGTGAGTCTTCTCCGCTGCCGGTTCTCCGGCAACACCGCTTCTGTCTCCGATGGCGGGGCGGTCTTCATCAATGGTGGGTCACACATCGAGATCAACACGTGTGTTCTCGAGCTGAACTTCGCGGCGCGATACGGTGGTGCCGTGGCCTGCGATGATGACGCTACCGTCGTCTCACTCTTCAGCACCTTCGTCAGTCACAGCGCCGGTGTTGACGGCACCTCAATCCATGTCGCTGGCAATCCCCTTGTGTATATCGACCGTTCCATCGTGTCTTTCGACCAGCCGGGGACACCCATCGCGTGTGATGGCAGCGCGGAAGTTGTGATCGAGTGCAGCGACGTGTACGGGAACCTCGGCGGCGACTATGTTGGGTGCATCGCGGGCCAGGAAGGCGTGAACGGGAACTTCTCCGAGGATCCCCTCTTCTGTGATCTTGGCGGTGGCGACTACCATCTCGATGGTTCCTCTCTCTGCGCGCCCGGGGGTCCCTGCGGGGGTGTAGGAGCTTTCGGCATCGGCTGCGGCCGCATATGGCTCGTGCCCTCGGAGGTCACGACGATCGCTGCGGCGATGGACTCTGCAGCGGCCGGGGACGAGATCGTCGTGGAGTGCGGAATCTACAACGAGCACAGCATCCAGATGAAGTCGGGCGTCACGCTTCGGAGCGAGACGGGAGAGCCCGATTGCGTGACGATCGACGCTGCAGGCGCGGGGTCGGTAGTGATCCAGTGCACCTCCGTCGACGAGACGACGCTGATCGAAGGCATCACTCTGACCGAGGGATACGGCTCGGGCCTCCTCATGACCGCGAGCTCACCCCGTCTTGCGAACTGCGTCTTCGCGAACAACACGTGGGGTCCCAGTCGAAGCGGCGCCGTGGCCTGCCGCGACGGCTCATCCCCGACGATCACGGACTGCGCCTTCCTGAGCAACACGGGGACGTATAGAGGCGGCGGGCTCTTCAGCAAGGACTCGTCTCCGAACCTCGAGGACTGCGTCTTCGCGCAGTGCTCCGGTGATACCGGTGGAGCGGTCTGGTGCGAGGAGGGATCCGCCGTGAGCCTCACGAACTGCACGGTCACGGACAACTCCAGCGTGGGGGCGGAGGCGGGAGTCATCGGACTCTCGGGCACGTCGACCGTCGACATCGTGAACTCCATCGTGGCGTTCAGCACAGCGGGTCCGGCCGTGTACTGCGAGGCCGGCTCGGCCGCGAACCTCGTCTGTACCGACGTCTACAACAACGCCGGCGGCGACTACGTGGGGTGCCTCGCGGGTCAAGACGGCGTCGACGGGAACTTCTCAGAGGACCCGCTCTTCTGCGACGCGAGCGCTGGCGACTACTCGTTCCACTACACGTCGCCCTGTGCGGACGCCGATGGCTGCGGGGTCGTCGGGGCGCTCGGGGTCGGATGTGGCCGCGACTGGCACGTGCCATCGGAGGTCGCGACGATCGCTGCGGCGGTCGATTCCGCGCAGCCCGGGGACACCGTCATCATCGAGTGCGGGACCTACTTCGAGCACGACATCCAGCTGCACACGGAGATCACGCTCCGAAGCGAAACGGGCGACCCCTCGTGCGTAACAATCGACGGTGGCGGAGCGGGGCCGGTGCTGGATATCGCGAACGTTCCCGGGGCGCCGCTCGTGATCGGTATTACGATCACGGCAGGTGCCCGCGGCATCAACTGCTGGGCGAGTTCACCGCAGTTCGTTGACTGCGTTCTGAGGGGCAACAGCGCGCGGGGAGCCGTCGGGGGAGCGGCGAGTATCCGCGAATCCGGGGTGAGCTTCACGCGCTGCGTCTTCGAGCACTGCACGGCAGACTCGGGCGGCGCCCTGTGGGGTGGGGGAGCGTCGTCGATCGCGCTGGATGAGTGCACGTTCTCCGACAACGCCGCCGTGGGAGGCACCGGCGGGGCCATCGGACTGGTCTGGGATTCCTCGGCTGATCTGACGAACTGCATTGTCGCGTTCAGCTCGCCCGGGGAAGCCATCCACTGCGCCGACGGAGGGACGGCGAACCTCTCCTGCACCGACGTCTACGGCAATGCTGGCGGTGACTACGTAGGG
>JALGVU010000285.1 GCA_025774545.1 bacterium
GGGCCTCGGGGCTCGAGGTCGGTCCCGGACGGGCGGGCCCTAGCAGGTGAGGTGGAAGCAGGCCGCCACGTTCCCGCTGGCTGCCAGTCGGTTGTAGGTCTCGACGGCCGCTCCCGTGGGCTCGACGATGACCTCGATGCCGGCGGCCTCGAGGGCCTCCCTCGTCGCAGCCGGCACCTCCATGGCCTCCGAGCTGCCGCTTCCCACGACGAGGGTTCCCGGCCTGCGGCGGAGGACGTCCCGCAGATCGTCGACGTCAAGCCTGTGGCCTTCCTTGCGCCACCATCTCGAGACCACGCGTTCGGGCAGGATGATGAGATCGGACGTGTAGGTCGTCCCGTCTATCGAAACGATCCCGAAGGCGTAGCGGTCGATCCTCGGCGACATGGCTCCTCCCCCTTCGCGATCGGCGCGCGTGTCTAGGCCGGCCCCGCGCCTCGCGGCCGGCGCGCCGGACTCATGCGCCGGCGCCAACCGGCCGTCCCATCGCTCAGGCGTTCGAGGCGACGAACCGCTCCACCGACCTGTCGAACGTGCGCTCGTCCTCGTCCGTGAAGAGGCAGGCCGGAAGCCCGCCCGACCGCCGGTGATGGTGAAGGCACTCGCAGCAGATGCCCTTGCGGCTGCAGGGCTCGTACGAGCAGTTGCACATCGTGAGGTTCTTCTCTCGCCTCGCGCAGTCCTCAGGCATCGGCGCCACTCCCTCTTCGGGCCGCGTATCGACGAGACGCCCGGCGGCTCTCGGCTGCCGGGCGTCGATTCGTCGTTCCTTGCCGCTTCAAGCTAGACCTTGCTTCTGTGACGATCGCGCAGCTCACCGGCCTTGCCCTTGTTCCACCCGCTTACGCGTGAGAAGTAGCCGGTCACTCTCGTGATCTGATCGACGTCCTTCCCTTGGGAGCAGGCCGCGGTGATGGCGTCGATGGTGTTCTTCTCGACCGCGCCGAAGTTCACGTGCGTGAGCGTCTCGAGCCGGTCGTTTCTGATGAGCACGCCGTCGTCGTCGAGCTGGTAGTCCCACTCCTGCTGTGAGTCCAGCCAACCGGTCAGCTCGTCAAGCTTCATCGGCACCCCTTTCTGTTGTCACCCCGGTGTAGCTTCGATTCGCCTATTCGGTCTTGGTTTCTTGGGCGGCCGTGTTCAGGTCGTCGATCAGGGGGTCGACCTGGATGCCGTGCGCCGCGGCTCCCTCGGCGATCGACTCGAACGCCGCGACCGCGCATCCGATGCAGTGCAGTCCGTGCTTCATGAAAACGGGTATGGTCTCGGGGAACTTCCTGACCACGTCGCCGATCGGCATCTCCTTCGTCACCTGTCTGTCGGGCATTTGGATCTCCTGTCTCACGGTGGCCTCTGGTGGTGAGCCGACGATGCCGGGGCGCGCCGATCCTCCGGCGCCTCCCGGAGCACAACCAATTTACCCTGCGAACTCCTCGCCTGCAAGTCTCCTCTTGAGGTGCCTCCGGATTGCGAACTCGCACAGGCCGGCGACGATCAGGAGCCACGCGACGACGTAGACACCCGCCGCGGGGATCTCGCGCACGAGCTCCACGATGGCCGCGAAAAGCGCGAAGGAGAGCCCCAGGAGCATCACGAGGCCGATCTGGCGGGCCTGACGCGCCTTCTCGATCGCCTGCGAGAGGGGCAGATGCGGCGAGGCGAACGAGAGCAGGGCGAACGCGATGAACGCGAGGAGGGCCGTCAGGAGAACGAAGAGGGCGGCCTTTGCGACCGGCATCGGGAACGCCAGAAGGACGAAGAGCACGACGAAGAAGGGAGCGAGGTAGCGCCAGATGATGAGCTTGCGGGCGCCCACGATGATGCCGGCCCGGTCGTCGAGCGGCGACGCGTAGAAGATCCAGCTCGCCTCCCAGTGATCCGACTGGCTGATCGCCGTGGTGAAGAAGACCGTGATGAAGACGCTGTAGAGCGCGAGGAGCATCTGTGCGGGGAATCCGCCGGTGTCCGGCCGCGGGTTGGCGAACGGATCTCCGAGCCCGTCGGTCAGGAGCCCGAAGATGTAGACCGCGAGCGGCAGCCCGAACGCAGGGTAGACGCGGGCGCGGAGCTTCCTGTCGCGCGTCATGTACCGCCGCATGAGCTGGTACCCGGCGCGCTCCTCGTCGCTCCGGCAGAGCTTGAGCCCGAGTTCCCCGAAGCTCCTCCTCTTCCTCGCGACCTCCTTCACCGACTTCTCTGAGGCGGTGGCGAGTTCCGAGATGCGTCTCGAGTACTCGAGCGAGATCGTGTTCATCGCCGCTCCGATGAGCGCCGCGGCCGACACGGCGGCCAGGAGCGTCAGGAGCGCGCTCTGTCCCCCGTCGATGCCGGTCCCGAGCTCGACGGCGCCGGCGTACCACGCGGGCGGCGCCGCGTAGATCCAGGGTCCCCTCGACACCGAGGAGAGCGTCACGTCCTCCGCCAGGAACCTCGGGAGCAGAACGTAGCCGAGCACGATGAAGAGCGTGGCGAGCGAGTGCACGTACGTGATCGCCCGGGTGAACCGGTTGTAGTCGAAGACCTTGAGGGCCGCCGAGTAGACCAGGACGACGAGCGCCGCCGTCGCCAGGCACGCGACGAGGGCGACCGCGAAGTAGATCGGGCCGAAGACGTAACCCGGCTCGAACTTGAGCCCTCCGATGATGGCGGCGGGCATCGCGAGCGCGGACGCGGTGGCCGCGACGTAGAGCGCGAGATTGGCGATCTTCGACCAGTAGTAGGTCTTCGACGAGATGGGGCGATGCGCCAGGATGTCGAAGTCGTCGGGGTGCACGACGACGGAGCTGTACTCCATGATGACGAGGAGCGCCGTCATGATCATGGCCGCCGAGAGCCCGAAGAGCGAGAAGACGAACACGTCGCTCGTCATGACGACCGCGCTCGCGAGGAGCGTGCCCATCGCGGCGTAGGTGATGAACGCCACCGCCATGGGCGGGAGCCTGCGCCCGACGCGGTTGTGTCCTCGGGACGACCGGAGGTCGAGCTTGATGCTCGCGACGACGAGCGCCCGGAACTGCTGCCGGTCGATCGATCCCTCGCTCCTCGCGCGGTCGGGACCCCAGCTCCCGACGGGCATGGGTCACTCCCCTCCCCCGCCGGTCACGCTCCTGGAGAACGCACGGACGACCTCGTCCAGGTCGTCGCTCGACGTGAGATCGCTGAACACGTCCTCGAGCGATTCCTGATGCGTCATGTCCTTGAGCTCCTCGACGCGCCCGTCGGCGATGATCTCGCCGTGGTTCAGGATGACGACGCGGTCGCAGACCTTCTCGACGACCTCGAGGATGTGCGAGCAGTAGAAGATCGTTCTTCCCTGCGACGCGAGGTCGCGCAGGAGCTCCTTCAGGACGAGCGCCGTGTTGGCGTCGAGTCCGGAGAGCGGCTCGTCCAGGAAGAGGACACTGGGGTTGTGCATGAGGGCGGCGGAGATGAGGACCTTCTGCTTCATGCCGCGCGAGAAGGTCGTCATGAGGCGGTCGGACGCGTCGGCGATCCCGAAGAGCTCGAGGAACGAAGTGATCTTGCTCTGCGCGTCCGAGCGATCGAGGTGGTAGAGGTCGCCGATGAGAGAGAGGTACTCCCTCGGGGTCAGGCTTGCGTAGAGCGCGCCCGTCTCCGGGACGACCCCGATCCGGCTCTTCGCCGCGAGCGGCTCCTCCGCAATGTCGTGGCCCTCGATGATCGCGCGGCCGGACGTCGCGGCGAGCATCCCCGTGGCGATCTTCACAGTGGTCGTCTTGCCCGCGCCGTTCGG
>JALGVU010000286.1 GCA_025774545.1 bacterium
GCGTACCGGAACGAGGAGGAGTACCTCGAGAGGTGCCTCGACTCGGTCTTCGCCCAGGACTACGACCCGATCGAGGTGGTCACGGCCGACGGCCTCTCGACCGACGGCTCCGCGGCGATCGTCGCGCGCTACGCCCGCGAGCACCCGAACGTCCGGCAGCACGAGAACCCGCACCTGAGGGCCGACCACGGGTTCAACGTCGCGATCTCGCACGCTGCGGGGGAGATCATCATCCTGGTCGGGGCTCACTGCGTTCTCGCGCCGGACTTCGTCTCGAAGAGCGTGACGATCCTCGAGGAGAGCGGCGCCGACGTCGTCGGCGGCACGATCGAGACCGACGCGGACGGCCACGTCGGGAAGACGATCGCGCTGGCGCTGTCGTCCCCGTTCGGCACGGGCTCGAAGTTCCGGTACCTGCGGAGCGCGGGGCCGCAGTATGTCGACACGGTGGCGTATGGGGCCTACCGGGCCGAGCTCTTCCGGACGTACGGGCTCTTCGACGTGACGATCCCCGAGCTTGAGGATCTCGAGTTCAACCGGCGACTGACCAAGGCCGGCAAGAAGATCCTCATGCACGGTGACATCAAGGCGACGTATCTCTGCCGGAGCACGATCCCGGGACTCGTGCGGCGGAATCTGAGGACGAGCAGGTACGTCGTGCTGCACTTCCTCGACGACCGGAACTCGTGCTCGCTCCGCCACCTCGTTCCCGCGATCTTCGTCGCTTCCCTCGTGGTGCTGGGCGCAGGATCCTCCTTCTCGCCGCACCTCCGCGCGCTCTTCCTAATCGAGTCCGGCGCGTATCTCGCGGCGGACATCGCGTTCTCGCTCAGTCTGGGGGCGCGGCACGGACTCCAGCACTTCCCGCTCCTGCTCCTGATCTTCCCACTCTACCACCTGAGCTACGGAGCCTCGAGCCTGCTCGCGTTCGTCACCGAATCGTTGGCGATCCCGTTCAGGCGGGTGCGGAGGGCGCCGAGCGGAGCGTGACGGGCGTCCGAACGACGGCAGGAGGGACCGCCATGTCGCACGTCGATGTCGATTTCTCACGCGAGCTTGCGGGCAAGCGCGTCCTCGTGACGGGAGGCGCCGGCTTCATCGGCTCGAACGTTGTGGAGACGCTCTGCCGCGCGGGCGCGCACGTCATCGTGCTTGACAACCTCGTCACGGGGAGCCTCTCGAACATCGACCCCTCGATCGAGTACGAGTTCGTCGATGGGAGCGTCGCCGAGCGGGATCTCGTGGCGCAGCTCGTCATCGAGTCCGACTACGTGCTTCACCTCGCGGCGCTCAACATCATCGCCTCGACCAAGAACCCGCGGGACGACTACGAGACGAACATAGGCGGGACCCTGAACGTCCTCACGGCCGCGAGGAAGAGCAGGGCGAAGAGGATCGTCTACTCATCTTCCGCTTCGGTCTACGGGAACTCGAAGCACCTCCCGATCTCCGAGGACGAGGCCACGCGGACGTTTTCGCCGTATGCGGTCTCAAAGCTCGCGGGCGAGAACTACTGCCACGCGTTCTACGAGACCTACGGCGTGCCCGTGGCGAGCCTCCGCTACTCGAACGTCTACGGCGAGAAGCAGCAGGAGTCGAATCCCTACTGCGGCGTCGTGGCGAAGTTCGTGGGGGCCATCGACCGCGGCGAGGAGGTCCCCATTCACGGCGACGGCCAGCAGACCAGGGACTTCACGTACGTCGGAGACGTCGTCGAGGCGACCCTCATGACGCTCCTGTCGCCGAAGTCGGAGGGGCTCGTCATGAACGTCGGATCCGGCATCGAGTCGTCGGTCTTGAAGCTGGCGGAGGAGATCGGCGCCGCCATGGGGAGACCGATCGCGTTCCGGCACGTGAACCGCCGCGACATCGACAACATCAGACGCCGCGTGATGAACATCGAGCTGATCCGGACGCGCGTCAGGTGGCAGCCCCGCACGTCGCTCCGGGAGGGCATCCGGAGGACCGTCTCGTGGTACCGCGCGGCCGGTGTCGCCTCGGAGCACGCTGTCCCGGCCCGTCGCTGATTCCCCGTCACGACCGCCTCACTCGCGCCAGCACCGAGATCGTGTCAAGATGCTCGGCGGCGCGGGCACGCGCCCCTTGAAAGCTGGCACCCATCTGGCTATGATGAGTGCCAGGCGGAGGAACGGAGGCGTATGTCGAGACGAAAGAAGCAGCTGGGGTTCCTGACGGCCGCGCTCGCCGCGGCCGTGCTGTACCCGACAGCGGCGCACGCGTACGTGGGGCCGGGCGCCGGCTTCGCGGTCGTGGGCTCGCTCGCCGTCGTCTTCATCACGTTCTTCCTCGCCCTGGGCTCGCTCGTCTCGTGGCCGTTCCGCACCCTGAGGCGCGCGATCCGCGCGCGGCACTTGAAGGGCCCCTCGCAGATCCGGCGCGCCATCGTCCTCGGGCTCGACGGGCTCGACCCGGTGCTCGTCAAGCGATTCATGAGTGAGGGCAAGCTTCCCCACTTCTCGAAGCTCGCGGAGGAGGGGTCGTTCCGGCCGCTCGAGACGGCGTGTCCCTCGATGTCGCCGGTCGCGTGGTCGACCTTCGCGACGGGCGTCGACGCGTCGCGCCACAACATCTTCGACTTCCTCGGGAGGGACCTCAAGACCTACTTCCCGGTTCTCTCGTCGACGCGTATCACGAACCCCGAGCGAAGCATCAAGCTCGGCAAGTACCGCGTGCCGATCGGGAAGCCGTCGATCCGGCTCATGCGGAAGAGCCGCACCTTCTGGAGCGTGCTCGACGACTGCTACGTTCCCTGCCACATTCTGCGGGTCCCGATCACGTTCCCGCCGGAGAAGCTCAAGAACGGCGTCATCCTCTCCGCCATGTGTGTCCCGGACCTCCGTGGGAGCCAAGGGAGCTTCACCTACTTCACGACCGACCGCGAGAAGGCGGGCGCCTACACAGGCGGCACGCTCATCCTCGTCGAGCGCCGGGGCAACACGGTCGAGGGCGCGCTGCCCGGACCGCCGTCGCCCTTTACTGACGGGCACGAGGAGCTCACGGTTTCCTTCACCGCCGAGATCGACGAGTTCAGCAACGTCGTGACCGTCGACTTCGCCGGGACCGAGGTCGTTCTCGAGCCCCGCGAGTACTCGGACTGGCTGACCGTCGAGTTCAACGCCGGGCTCGGGGTGAAGGTCAAGGGTATCGTGCGCATCTACGTGACCCAGATCTCACCCGAGTTCGAGCTGTACGTCACGCCGATCAACATCGATCCTAACAGCCCCGCCATGCCGATCAGCGCGCCGTCGATGTTCGCGCAGTACCTGGCGAAGCTCCAGGGGAGCTACGCTACCCTCGGCCTTGCCGAGGACACGTGGGCCCTGAACGAGCGCATGATCGACGAGGCCGCGTTCCTCGAGCAGACCTATCTCATCCACGAGGAACGCGAGGAGATGTTCTTCAACTCCCTCGCGAAGAACCGGAGCGGGCTCACGGTCGTCGTCTTCGACGCGACCGACCGGATCCAGCACATGTTCCTGCGTTACCTCGACGACGACCATCCGTCGAACCGCGACAAGGACACCGAGGTTCACAAGAACGCGGTTCGCGATCTCTACGTCAGGATGGACGGGCTTCTCGGCCGCGTGATGGAGAAGGTCGACGACGAGACGCTCCTCTGCGTGATCTCGGACCACGGCTTCAAGCAATTCAAGCGCGGCGTGAACCTGAACACGTGGGCGATCGAGAACGGGTACATGGCTGCGGCGGGTGGGGCGCCCGGGGAGCCGGCGGC
>JALGVU010000287.1 GCA_025774545.1 bacterium
CACAACAGCGCGCCCTGGGACACCAACCCGGGGTACCACGAAGCGAGGCGGCCGTTCTCTTCTTCGGGCGGCCGCTTCGGTCATCCGTGGGCGGCGCGCTGAGGGGATTCGAATCTCGTGTACCCCGCCAGCACACAGAGGCTGCCTCTCCGACCCGAGGCGGCCTCTGTCCGTTCGTGGGGCGGGTTGCCGACTCCTGCCACCGCATGAGACCGCGGGCGCCTCCCGAGATACCGTTCCGCAGGCCCGGGTCGCGCCGGGCCGAAGAGCGGGCTTGAGTCTCAGTGGCGTCGCAGCTCTGAGCGCTTCTCTTCCCAGCGTTTCCGAGGAGTCCGCGGTCCCATTCCTCCGAATCCAGTCCTGAGATTCAGGGAATCGACCCAACTCTGCGCCGGGGCGTCACGGGGTCCCGGAACCTACGCCTTCCTTGGCATGCGGTCTCCGCGGCTCGCGGTGAGGAAGTGCACGCCCACCGCCAGATGGGAGGCAGCTCCGACCAAGATCATGGCTTCGAACGGCCGGTTGAGAAGCGCTCCGGCAAACAGAACGAAGAGTCGCACGTCCCTCTTGCTGAGCCTCGCCAAGTGCCCACCGGGCGGTTCGCTTCCGTAACGGAGAACATGCTCCTTCCTCGCATAGCTCGCCAGGATGAAGCCGGTCAGTGCGAGAACGGTGCCGAGCAACGTGAACGCGGTCGGATGCGTGTGCCAATGCCCGAGGGAGATCCCCGCCACCACTGCGACGTCCGCGTAGCGGTCGAGCACCGTGTCGGCCCACGCACCGAAGCGACTGGTCTGGAACTTGAGCCTGGCGATTTCGCCGTCGCACCCGTCGACGATTGAGGCGAGTTGAACAAGCAGCCCGGCGAGGAACGTCCAGAGGTAGCTGCCCACAGCGAACAGCGCCGCCCCAGAAAGGGCGATCAGAAAACTCGCGAGCGTGATCGCGTCAGGGCTGAGACGAGTAGAGGCGCAGTGGGAAGAGAGCCAAAGTGACACCCTTCGGTTCAGCCAGCGCGAAATGAAACCGTCCTCAGACGGCTTGGCGAGGTTGGCCAAGAGGACGCCTCTTGCGTGGCTCAGGCTCTCCGGCGTGTCTACATCGACCCAGAAGCGATCGCCGACTTCGACGGCTCTGATCTCCCTTTGCTGGATCAAGTGCCGGATCGCTCTGGTCAGCGAGCGCTCGCCGCCCCCCGTCGGTTTCTCAAGCGCGTGCAGCAGAGCAGGGGAGCAGAGGAAGAGGCCAGTGTCGACGCCATCGAACGGAGTGACCTCCTTGCCGATGGCCGTGATGCACTCGCCGTCAAGCCTCACCTTCGTGGCGTCCTCGAGATCGAAGACCCTCTCGATGTGCCGGTCGACCGCCAGGAAACAACTGTCTGATCCGTCGCCTGCCGCCATGAGGAGCCTGAGGATGGCCGGATCGAAGACGTGGTCGCACATCAGCAGCAGGAACGGACCGGTCAGGTGGGAAAAGGCCGCGAGGGCCGAGCTCCCGTTCCCCGTCTCCCAGTCGGGATTCCGAACGACCGTGATCGAGATGCCATCGCGCGCTTCCAGTTCGTCGATGAGATGGATGATCCTTTCCGGGGCGTACCCCACAACGACGTAGCATTCGTCGACGCCGGCGGCGCGGCAGGAGAGGATGGAGCGTTCCAGAAGAGAGAGGCCCAGGAGCTCAGTGAGCGGTTTCGGCCTTCCTCCGTTTCCCTCGCGCAGCCGCATCCCAGCGCCTGCAGCGAGGATCACCGCCGGCGGCACGCGGTCTGCGGACCGGGGGGAGACGCTCACGGTTCTCAGTGTGTCAGCGTTCATCTCAGCTCATTAACCAGGGCCACGTGAAGCTCAGGCGTGGCGGCGGCTACGATCGAGAAGCGTTCTGTGAGGGACTGGATGGGAGGGAGGGCCTTCCCCTCAGGATCGGTAAGCAGACCTCCTGCCTCCGCCACGATGAGAGACGGAGCCAGAAAGTTCTCTGGGGTGAGGCGGCCGCGCACGTCCAGATGGGCGTCGAGGCTACCGTCTGCCACCATGGAAAGTGCCCGGGTGGCGCACCCCAGCGTGCGGACCGCCTGCGCCCGCGAGAGCATCCCGGCGAGCCGCGCATCCACTGCGAAGTGGTTCATCTCGCAGCTGACTGTGGCTCCTTCGAGCTTCGTCACCGGACTGGGACGAATCCGGACGCCGTTCCTGAACGCTCCCTGCCCGCGCTCCCCAACCCATCTGCTGCCTGTGAACAGATCACCCACGAGGGCGTATTGGACTGTTCCGCTGGCGATCGGTCCACCTGAGGGGATGAGGGCGATTGCCGTCCCGGCCGGTGCGATTCCGCGAGCGAGGTTATCCGAGCCATCCACGGGGTCGAGCACCATGACGAATTCGGGCTCTCCATCTCCGAACCTCCGAGGCTCTCCCTCCTCGGAGAGGAGCAGTACCGGGTGGGGGAAACGACGAGAAAGATAGGCGCAGGCCGCCCGGTCGGCCGCGAGATCGAACTCCCTGACGCGGTCCCCCTTGGGGTTTGTCGCGGCTTCTCCCGCGAAGCGGCGCCCGCTGGGTCTCACCGCCCGCGAAATCGCCTGGAAGAGGGCTTCCAGGTCGGCGAGAATCGGTCTCCGACCCTGCATGTTCCTCCTAGACGCGAACCCAACCGCCCGGCGAGGGACGGCCTCATCTGGTTGATCGACCAGAAGTGATGCTGCTACACACGACACAGGTGGGCGGATCGTCGTCTCGCTGCTCGTCTCCACTCACGTCCGAGAAGCCAGGGACAGACACTACCGGCGAGTGAGCGCTTCGGGGCCAATCTGGCCTGCCGCAGATGGTGCTACGAAACGATAGCACGATTCCGCGATCCTGTCGAGGCCCGCGTGTCAATCCCCAGGCCTAGGGCAGCACAGGATCCGTCTTCTGTCTAGCGAGCAGGACGGTGGCCCAGTTCGCACGCACTCCGCCGGGTGTACCTGACCCCCGTCGACCAAGGGTCGTCCCACACTGAGGATCGCACTCGAGGCTGTGCCACGACGGGTGGTGCGGCCTATGGGTTCCGGACGAGGGGACTCACGTGTTCGGTAGGCGAAGCGGTGGCTCCGGGAGCACACCGATGAGCACGGGGACCGCCCGTACAAGACCCGTACTACTAGTCCCCCTTCATACTGATTGGCAACAGAACGTAGCGTCCGGTGCCTGCTCCCGGAGCGTGGCAGTCTTCCGGCGGCTCGCCTCGAAGCAGAAGACATCAGAGCCGCCCCCTACAAGCCATCAGGGGAAGCACCTCCAGCACTCGCCACCTGCCGCAGCAAGAGGCTGATCCTCATGCGACCCCTGGCCACCCGCGCCGTCTCCAGTCTGACCTCATCCCACAGCAGCACGCTCTGGGACACCAATCCGTGGGTACCACGAAACGAGGCGGCCGTTCTCGTCTTGAGGCGGCTGCTTCGGCCGTCCCGCCCCGACCGTGGTAAGGGAAGGGGAGTCCCGGGTACCCCGCCGTACCGCTGTTCCCCCTTCTGCCCTGCGAGACTCGCGTGCAGAGCTCTGCCTGAACGCCCATTCATAAGTTAGCTAACGTTCCCGGACCGCTTCAACCCCCAGCTTCACCACCAATTACCTTGTGATGACCAGACACTCCTAGTATAATTCCCGTATCAAGACAAGAGTGAGAATCGTCTTTCTGACTTACCGTCGATCATTGCGCTCTCTCCGAGACAGGCGTTTCCGCGCATCGCCAGGGGACCGGACGCT
>JALGVU010000063.1 GCA_025774545.1 bacterium
CTCACGAAGGAGCTCGGGATGCGCCTGAGCGCGGAGGCGCTCGCGGCGCTCGATGGACGGATCGAGAGCACCCTCAAGAAGGCCGCGCAGAGGGCGAAGGCGAACAGCCGCAAGACGATCATGCCGCACGACCTCTAGGAGGCCGCGCGGATCCGGGCGAGGAGCCCGCGCAGGTGCGGGCGCCGACGTGGCGGCAACCGGCGACGACTGGGAGAAGGTGCTCATGAGAACGCGTGTCGCGCTCGTCCTGGTGGTGGCGGTGAGCGTCGGAGCCGGCGCGCCTGCCGGCGCCTGCACGGGGTTCGCCGTCTACGCGGACCGTCCCCTCTACGGGATGAACTTCGACTACGACACATCGCGGGCCATGCGGCTCTTCATCGACGAGACGGCCCGCGGGAGGGTCTTCAACCTCGGCTTCGAGTGGAGCAACGGGTCGTTCGCCCGGACGGTCGGGATGAACGACCGCGGCCTCTTCGTGTCGGACCAGGAGCTCCACCCGATGACGGAGGGCGTTCGCTCGCCCTACACCGGCGAGATGTACCCCTGGCAGCTCTACCATCTCGCGCTGGCCCAGCACGACAGCGTCGGTGGCGTCCTCGAGGCGCTCGCAACAGAGAACATGGTTCAGGGCCCGTCGGTGTCGCTCCACCTCCTCTTCGCGGACGCGGCCGGCAACGCCGCCATCGTGGAGCCGGGAAGCGACGACGACATCATCACGATGATCGACGGCGACTACCTCGTGATGACGAACTTCCCCTGCGGCGAGTTCGTCGGTGTCGATCCTTCCGAGGTCCGCGGGGTCGGCGCCGATCGGTACGTCATCGCGCACCGGTACCTGAGCGAGCACGCCGCGTCGTTCGACGTCGAGAACGCCTTCACGCTCCTTGAGAAAGCGAGCTTCTGCCTGACGCGCGCCTCCCTGGTCTTCGATCCCGTCGAACTCGAGGTCTACGTGGCGCTCGAGCGTGACTTCGATCACGTGCTCAGGATCTCCCTCGAGAACGGCGCGATCGAGACGCACGCGGGCTACGACGAACCCCGGCGCTGGCTGATCGGCTCCGACGGGATCCCGACGGCCTCGCTCACGTCCGAGCGGCGTGGCCTCCTCTCGCGGCTCCGCCGGCTCCTGAGTCCACGGGGACACTGACACCCCTGGCTCCAGCGGCTCCCGAGCCGGCGGAAGACCCGCTCAGGCCCCCCGGACAACCCACCAGGCCCGCCGGAAAACCCACCAGGCCCCCGGGAAGCCCACCAGGCCCCCGGGAAACCCACTGGCCCCCCCCGGAAAACCCGCCCAGGTCCCCCCGCTCGCACGCTCTGGGGAAACCCGGATTCGGACCACTTTATGCACCTCTCTCTCGCGGCAGATGCGGCCGGCGCACCCCGGAGGGGCGGACCCTCGCTCCGTGCGAGTTCGGCTGGCCGAATGGAGAATCAGCAGTCCGCTGGAGAGTGAGAGACATGAAGCAGATGTTCGCGCTTGTTCTCGTCATGGCCATCGCGCTCTTCGTCGGAGGCTTCCGCGACACGGTCGAGCCGTACTGGGACAACCGCGTCAAGAAGTCCTGGAGCCTGCTCGACGAAGGCCGGTACCGCGACGCGGCCACGGCGCTCTTCGCACGGGAGGCCGCGGCGCCCGAGCCTCCGGGGCGGCTCGACGTCGCCGTCACCGACGCGGGGAAGGTCGCCGGCCGCATGAAGATCGACCTCACCCGGGGAAGCCTGAACGGGCGGCCGCTCTTCGCGTACACGCGGGGCGAGATCGTCGCGCACCTCGGGTCACCCACCTGGGTGAGGGACCCGCGCGTGGTCGACGGGGAGAGCGGCAGCAAGAAGCTGGGAGCCCACATCAAGTACCACTGGGTCGGGCTCGACTTCCGTTTCCGCCACCCCGACGACGACGGGGCGGAGCGCTGCTCGGAGGTCGTGATCAGGACGGCCGACCAGTGGGATCACGAGGCGCGCCTCGACTACACGGCGTTCCCCGGCTCGATCGCCCACGGCGTCGCTGGCGACTGGGACGCGGAACGGGTCGCGAGCGAGCTCCTGGGCGCCGACGGCGGGTCGTCGTCGCTCGTGCCGGGAGGTCGGCACTCGATGGTCTTCGCCGATCACGCGGCGATCTTCCGATACGACCGCGACTCGGGCCTCCTCCGGATCATCACCCTCACACACTGAACCGAGACCCCGCGAGATCACGTCCCGCGGGGCCCCACTCGATACCAAGCGCGCGGACGCGCTCGGCCTTCGTTCCTACATCCCTGCAAGCGATCGTCCGCTCTACATCCCCGCCAGCGGCCGTCCGCTCAGCGGCAGTGGCTCCTGCGCCGTGCCCGACGTCAGTTCCATCTCCTCGACGAGCACCGACGGCGTGACGATCGTCGCCGGGTAGGTGACGCCCTCGATGCCCATCGGCTGCAGGACGTTCCACGCGCGCGTGTCGCGGCCGAGGGCGGCGACGTCACGGAGCGTGCGGATCGACAGCTCGTCGAAGACGAGGCCGCGGACCGGCTCCAGCGTCCCGTCCTTCACGTCGACCTTGTACACGGCGATCGGCGCCGTCAGGAGAGGCCGCGAGTCCTCCGATACCTCTGTCCAGCGGTAGTGGTTCGACACGCTCGGCTCATCGAGCCGCGTGATGAGGAGTCCGTACTCGTTGTCGAAGTCGCGGGCGAGCGAACGGAGCTCCTTCACGAGGTCCTTCTTCGACTTCTCCGTTCGGACGAAGACGTTCGTCACGGTCGACGCGGTCCACTGGTTCTCGAACGTGCGCGCGTGTCCGTTCGACGCCCCGATCTTCTTTGTCGGTTGACGGCACATGGGCAGCGCCACGAGCCGGCCGTCCTCGACGAGCGTGATGTCCTGGCACGGGACGCCCTCGTCGTCGACCGTCTGGTGTCCGACGAGCCTGACGTCCTCCCACACGTCGACGCTCGGCTCGTCGGTGATGGTCACGAACTCGGGGAAGACGCGCCGGTTCAATCGGCCGGCGAGCTTCGGGTCGGGGAGGTACTGCTTCATCCAGTCCTGCGCGACGAGCGGCAGCTTCGCCGGTGCGAGCTGGCCCGCAAACAGCTGGGACATGAACTGCGCCGACGCGAACCCGTCGAAGAGCACGGGGCCGACGTACTCGTCGATCGTCGGCGCGGCGAGGACGGCCTCGAGCTCCGCCGCCATCTCACGGACTTCACCGACCAGGGCGCTACCCGTCGGAGGTTCATCGTCGCCGCGGGCGACGTGGCGGAGGAAGCTCGTGAGACGCTGGCCGTCCTCGGACTGCGCGGTCGCCGCGACCTCGATCATCGTGTAGACGGCGCCCTTCAGGTGACGGCTCCCCTCCGAGTTGACGTAGCGCTCGTTCTCGGCGACGGCCGTCAGCGTCACCTGCCAGTCCTGAAGCGACGGGAACTCCTGGAGCGCCTGCGCGGCGGCCCGCACGTCGGGCTCCCACGCCGCGGGCTCGGTGTCGAGCCGCACTGGCTCGCCGATCGCAACGAATGCCTCGGCCGGAGCGAAATCGGGGATCTCCTCCTTCGTAGGGTGCGATTGCCGGTAGGCGTCCTTCCGCGCGAGGTTCTCGAGCGCGCTCTTGTACGCGGCGTCCGTGCGGAGCCAGATCTGGTGCCTGAGCACGTCGTAGTCGTCCTCCTCGACGAGATCGCTCCGCACGTTGTAGATGTCCTGCCAGCTTCCGACGAATCCGCTGTTGTCGAAGGCGGGATCGCCGACGCGGCAGTCGATGTAGAGGTAGCTGCGCTCGTTGTCCTCGGTCTGCACGAGCGACCCGTAGCGCGCCCGCACCGTGATCGATTCGACGTCGTGGATCCGGTAGCTCAGGAAGTACGGAGGCGGCATGCTCTCAATCGAGAGACCCTTGGTCGATCGCTTGAGCTCGTCCTGCATCGCGCGGAACAGCGGATCGTCCTCACCCTGAGCCAGGGCGAGTGACAAGGGGACAACGAGCACGAAACACACCACGGCGATGGGGATCGCTCTTCTCATAACTCACCTCCGTGTCCGGGCGGCGGGAGGATCGGCGGCTTGTCCTGTCCCTTCTGCCGTTTCTCAACCTCGATCTCGGTGACGAGGAGGCTCGGCGAGACGCCGGACACGGGGCACCACCCGGACTCGGCGCCGCACGTGCCGTTGAAGACGCCGGGATCGTCCGCCGCCATGATGATCTTGCTGAAGCTCGTGAGCGGAGTTCCGACGATGTCGACCCCTCGGACGATTTCGTCCGGTCGTCCGTCGGCGTACACGCGGTGGACCAGAAGCGGCAATACCTTGAACGCCTGCGGCCCGCCGCGCCCGGTCATCGTGAACCCTCCGGAGATGTCGTCGAAGACGAGCCCGTACGGCTTACCTTGCCTGATGCACTCCTCGATCAGCATCTCCCGCAGTCGTTCGTACGGCACGATGCTGTCCGAGACGACCAGGAGATTGGCCTGGCGCGCCACGACGTCGTGACCGTGGTACCGCCTGCCGTGCCCGTTGCTTCTCGGGAAGCCCTCGATCGGCGACCGTGTCGTCAGAAAGCTCTTGAGGACGCCGTGCTCGACGACCGTCACGCGCTCCGCCGGAACGCCCTCGTCATCGAACTTGTAGTAGCCCCGGAGGTCGATCCCGTTGAACTGCTCGAGGGTCGCGTCGTCGTAGACGCTGATGAACTCGGGGAGGATCTGCTGGCCGACCTTCTTCGTGAAGGTCTGGCCCTCGCTCTCGCTCTTCTGCCGGTGACCCTCGATGCGGTGGCCGAAGATCTCGTGGAAGAACACGCCGCTGGCCCGGTTTCTGAGAATGGCCGGACCGATGTAGGGTTCGACAACGGGCGCGTCGATCAGGGCCGCAAGCTCCGACACGAGGCGCGCTGCGTCCGCCTCGAGCGTCTCCTCGTCGGGCAGATGGTCGGCGCTCGCCGCGGAGTAGGTCTCGTGCCGGCTCAGGCGCATGCCGTCGTCCGCCATGCCGGAGACGGACAGACTCACGCGGTGGTAGTAGTTCGAGTGCTGGAGCCGCGAGCCTTCGTTGTTCACCATGTACGTCGTCCTGTCCTCGAGCGTGAGGCCGACCCGCGACGTGAGGACGAACTCGGAGCGGGCCATCTCTTCGCCGACGCGCTTCAAGATGCCCCGCCACTCGTCGGTGTCGACCGAGGTCCGCACGGCAGGCTCGCTGTACCGGCTCGGATCGGCGGGGGAGAAGTCGTTCGACAGATCCTCCTCCTCAACCATCACCTGCCGGTTCGCCTCGACCTTCGTGAGTCGCTCGAGCGCCTTCTGATACTGGTACTCGGTCTCACTCCACAGGGCGGCGCGAACGGCCGCTGGCTCGGCCTCGAGGGGGAACGCGATCTGCCGAGGCGGTGCGTAGTTGTCGCGCCAGCTGCCGCCCCGGATCTCGTGCGTGTTGTCGAGCACCTCGGTCCCGACCCGCACGTCGACGTCGAGGAAGCGTCGGTCGGACTCGTCTGGCGCCTCGAGCCCTCCGTTGAAGGCCCCGAGGGATACGCTGTGGACCTCGGTGATCGAGTACTGCAGGTAGAACATCGGATCGTCGCTCGCTCCGGCAAGATTCGCCATCGAGCGATCGAGCTCCTCCTGCATCAGGTCGAGAAGCTCGGGACCCGGGGCCGCCCAACACGCCGCCGCGATGGCGAAGACGGTGCAGACGGCGAGAACTGGAACGGAATGCCTCAGCATGGATCCTCCTCTCTCTTGGACCGCGCCCTGTTGGCGTTTGAAACCGGAGTGTGAGCGGGAACTGCCATCGTACCACGAGCCGCCCGGGTCCCGCACGGGGATTCGGGCACCCCGTCCGCCGGCGAACCGCTTGGCTGCCGGCGCGCTCGTCCGGGCACCGGCGCGTTCGTCCCTCTCACGCTGCGGGGAACGGTCGACCTCAGGCGCCTGGCGCGTGTCCGCACTCCGTGGTATGCTCATCGTGACCTCGATCGGCGAGACACCCCGGACGGGTCGGAGGAGGACGACGAACCATGCACCGACCACGCGCGACTTCATTCTGTCTGGCGACCCTCGCGGCCGCGGCGCTCGCGACACACCCGGCCCTCGGCGACGAGCCCACGATGAACGCCGGCGACCAGCCCACGATGAGCAGGGACGACGGGCTCCCGAGGAACATCATCTTGTTCATTGGAGACGGGATGGGAGCGTCGCAGATCACGGCCGCACGGATCGCACAGGGCGAGCTGAGTCTCGAGCGACTCCCCGTCGGGGGACTGATCGCGACGCACGCGGCGAACGCGCTCGTGACCGACTCCGCGGCGAGCGGAACCGCCCTTGCGACGGGGCACAAGACACAGAACGGCGTCGTCTCGCTGTCCGCCGAGGGCGAGCTCGTTCCGACGGTCGCGGAGATCGCCGAGAGAGAAGGGCTCGCGACGGGAACCGTCGTCACGTGCTCGGTGACGCACGCGACGCCTGCGGTCTTCTTCGCCCACACGGAGAGCAGGCAGAACCACACCGTCATCGCGGATCAGATCGTTGAGAGCGGCATCGACGTGCTCGTGGGAGGAGGATGGAGCTACTTCGTGCCGGCGTCCGAGGACGAGAGCCGCAGGAAGGACGAGAGGAACCTCCTCGCCGAGCTCGGCGAGCGAATGCCGGTCGTCCGATCCGTCGAGGAGTTCCGCGCGCTCGGCGACGTGGACGCGGCCACCGGGCTCTTCGCCCCGCGCCACCCCGCCGGGGTCGAGAAGCGGGGATACTCCCTCGCCGAGATGACCGAGCGGGCGATCGAGATCCTCGCGCGCGACGACGACGGTTTCTTCCTCATGGTCGAGGGGTCGCAGATCGACTGGGCGGGTCACGACAGCGACCTCGCGGGCATCATCGCGGAGATGAGAGACTTCGACGAGGCCGTCGGCGCCGGCCTCGATTTCGCGGAGGCCGACGGGCGAACGCTCGTCGTCGTCACGGCCGACCACGAGACGGGCGGGTTCGCCGTCCACGCGGGTTCGATCGACGATCGCAAGGTGACCGAGGCCGCTTTCACCTCGGCCGGCCACACCGCCACCATGGTCCCGATCTTCGCGTACGGACCCGGAAGCGTCGCGTTCGGCGGGATTCACGACAACACCTTCGTCGGAACCACCCTGATCTCCTACGTGGAACACTAGCGACCCGGACGCCGGGTGGCCCGACCGACGGGCGGCCCGAGGGCGTCGGACGGGAGGCCCCATGGCGCTCGACCTCGAGAGGTTCTTCACGGACGTCTTCGCGCCGCGCGATGGCGACGTGCTGACGATCATGTACGACCTCCCGCACAGTGCGATCCTCGATCGCGAGGAGTGGCGCGCGCGGCGGGAGATGGCCGAGTCGTGGCGCGAGGGAATCGCCGGATTCGCCGACCCGATCGGCCTCACAGTGAACCCGATCGTGACCTACGCCGCGACCGGCACGCACAACGGGGATCTTCCCGAGCTCGGCGTCTCGGTCGCCGACACCGTTCGGCTCGAGGACGTCGTCAAGGACTCGACGATCGTCATCGCGATGACGGAGTACTCGGCCTCGGCGCCGCTCTTCGGGCTCGCCAAACGATTCGATCACGTGCGGATCGCGAGCATGCCGATGGTCGCGAGGTCGATGGAGGAAACGGCCTTGGCTGCCGACTACCGCGACGTCGCGGCGACGTGCGCGCGGCTGGCCCCGCTCTTCGAGCGCGCCGAAGGGATCGAGGTCACGTTCTCGACGGGCCATCGTTGCGACTTCGACACGTCGAACCACAACGCCGTCTTCCGGGACAACGGCCTCCTCCATCCGGTCCCGGGCGACTACCGGCGCCGGATCGGGAACCTCCCGGCGGGAGAGGTCTGCATCTGCCCCAACGAGTCCGAGGACAGCGGGACCGCGGGCGAGATCCCGGCCGTCATGGACGGCGAGGACGTCGTGTTCACCGTCGAGCGGAACCGCATCGTCGACGTCGCGGGAGGCGCGGCCGCCGAGCGGCTCCGCCGCGCGTTCGCCGACGAGCCAGCGCTCAGAGGCATCGCCGAGGTGGCGATCGGCGTGAACGACCGAGCCGTCGTCACGGGCAACGTCCTAGAGGACGAGAAGGCCGGGTTTCACTGGGCCTACGGTCGAAGCGACCATCTCGGCGGAACCGTCGGACCCTCCGACTTCTCAGCGCCAGATCGCGTCTTCCACAGAGACATCGTCTACGCCAAGGGGAACCCCATCGTGTGCGCGAGTCTCGACTTCGTCTTCCCCGACGGATCGAGAACGACGGCCGTGCTGGATGGGAAGCTGGTCCTGGACGGAGCCTCCCCGGACGGCGGAACGTAGTCCCGCGCGCACCCCGGCGACGGGCGGGCACTTCTCTCGGCCTCGCCGGCTCGCGCGCGCCCCGGCGACCGGCGGGCGCCTCCCTCGACCGTGGCGGCCTCGCCACCCCCGATCCTCACCCCGTCAGAAGAGCGCTCACTTCCGCTAAACCCTGAGCCGGGGTCGGGAGTCCAAGACAGTGTCACCGCGCTTCCAGTGACGTACGCGCTCGGTCTCACAAGGGCGCGGTGGCCACAACCACGCCCGACCCGCTCCCCGCCGCAAGGCGGGGGGCGCTAGGGCGAGAGCTTCGATCGACGACGGGCTCTGCGTGGCCTGCCCGTACTCACCCCTTCCAGCGGAGAGAACATGCAGCTGCGCGGAGCCCGCTTGAGCGTCCCCGCACTCGTTCTGCTCGTCTCGCTCGCCGCGGCTGTTCCCGCCGCGCCCTCCGGAGACGGCTCGGCTGAATCGCCCTAAGAAGTGCCCGAGGTTGACACCAGGGTCGTCATCGACGGCGTTCTCAACGACGACGTCTGGAGCAAGGCCCTCACGCTCGAGCTCGGCTACGAGACGAGACCCGGCGAGAATCTCCCGGCGCCCGTCCGGACGGAGGCCCTCGTCGCCTCGAGCAAGACGCACTTCTACATCGCCTTCCGCGCCCACGACCCGAATCCTCCGCAGATCTGTGCGAGCATCTGCGATCGCGACAACATGTTCGATGACGACCGCGTCTCTTTCATCCTCGACACCTTCAACGATCACCGCCGCGGCTACATGTTCTTCCTGAATCCGCTCGGCATCCAGGGCGACGCGCTCGATTCCACGGGAACCGGCGCGGGAGATTCCTCGTGGGACACGATCTGGGAGTCCGAGGGACGCATCACGGACGAGGGCTACGTCGTGGAGGCCGCGATTCCGTTCAGCTCGCTCAGGTTCCAGCGAAGCGAAGGCGAGCAGACGTGGGGACTCGGCCTCGGCCGGAAGTACTCCCGGAGCACCGACTACCGCATGGCGCACACGTCGCGCGACCGGAGCGAGAGCTGCTACCTCTGCCAGGTCGCGAAGATCGCGGGCTTCTCGGGCGCAACGCCGGGCAGGAACATCGAGCTCGACCCGACGGTCGCGGGGTTTGTCACCGAGGAGAGGGAGTGGTTCCCCAACGGGGACTTCGAGGAGGCGGGCAGCGAGTCAGACCTCGGCCTCACCGCGCGGTGGGGCGTCACGCCCAACCTCGTGTTGAGCGGCGCGGTGAACCCCGACTTCTCGCAGGTCGAGGCCGACGCCTTCCAGCTCGATGTCAACGCGCAGTTCGCCCTCTTCTACGAGGAGAAGCGCCCGTTCTTCCTCGAGGGCATGGAGCTCTTCCAGGGATCGCTCGACCCGGTCTACACGCGGACGATCGCCGATCCCGCCTGGGGCGTGAAGCTCACGGGCAAGGAAGGTGCGAACGGCATCGGCGTGTTCGCGACGCGCGACGAGCTGACGAACATCCTCCTGCCCGGCAGCCAAGGATCCTCGGGAGCGACGCTCGACGGCGCGTCGACCGCCGCCGTGGTCCGGTATCGCCGCGACATCGGGGAAGCCTCGACCGTCGGACTCTTCCTGACGGGCCGCGAGAGCGACGGCTACCGAAACGGCGTCGCCGGCATCGACGGGAACCTCCGGCTGTCTCCGTCGAACCGTCTCGAGTTCCAGGTGTTGGGATCCCAGACGGCGTACCCGAAGAGCTTCGCGCTCGCGTACGGCCAGCCGACCGAACGGCTCGACGGCGCGGCGTACGACGTCGAGTTCAACCACGACGGCCGGTCGCTGAACTGGTGGCTGGCGTATCGCGAGATCCAGGACGAGTTCCGCGCTGACCTCGGCTTCCGTCCCCGGTCGGACTTCCGTCAGGCGCGCGGCGGGTGGGGCTACACGTGGTGGCGCGACGCCGGGCACTGGTTCTCCTCGATGAACACTGGGTTCGGTTACGTCCACAACGAGGAGCGGGACGGCGAGCTCCTCGACAGCTTCTTCGACTACTGGTTCGACTACGACGGTCCCCTCCGTTCGAACGTGCACGTCTACGGCGTCCTGGGCAGAGAGCAGTACCGGGGCATCGAGTACGACGATCGGTACGTCTGGCTCTCGGCGGGCGCGTGGCCGACGGGGACGATCCACGTGCGCGTCGAGGGGCTGGTCGGAGACGCCATCGACTACACGAACGCACGGCCGGGCGACCGCGTGCAGATCGGCCCGCTCCTCCAACTCAAGGTGGGACGGCGGCTCGATCTCGTGCTCGCCCACACGTACGAGCGGCTCGACGTCGGCCCGGGGCGGCTCTACACGGCGAACGTGAGCTACGTCCGCGCCGCCTACCAGTTCACGAGGCGGGCGTTCCTCCGGGCGATCGTCCAGCACCTCGACTACGACTTCAACACGGACCTCTACTCGGACGGGCGCGGCCCCGCGTTCCGCCAGCTCGCAAGCCAGGTCCTCTTCTCCTACAAGCTCAACCCCCAGACGGTGCTCTACCTGGGATACTCCGACAACCACTTCGGCTTCGAATCGATCGACCTCACGCAGAACGACCGGACCTTCTTCGCCAAGATCGGGTACGCCTGGGTGCTGTAGACGCCGGGTCGGCGGCCCAGCGCCCGCGCGCCCGCCGGCGCCCGTTCGCCCCCCAGTCCGGTGTGCCCCTCGGCTACGAACCCATCGTGGCCCGCGCGCTCCCGACGTGCTACGCTCCCCGACATGGAACGACACACCACGACCGGACGTTGGAAGCTCGGTCTCGGGCTCTCCTTCATCGCGGTCTTCATGTGGGGACTTCTGCCGATCGCGCTCAAGGCGCTCCTCCGGCAGATGGACCCGGTCACGACCTCCTGGTACCGCTTCCTCATGGCGGGCGCCGTCGTCGCGATCCCCGTGGCGCGCTCCCGCGGCCTCGGACCGCTCGCGACCCTCGGCCGCGGAGGGTTCGCGCTCCTCGCCGTCGCCGCGTTCGGCCTGTCCGGGAACTACATCCTCTACGTCCTCGGGCTCGACCTCACGACGCCCGCAGCAGCGCAGGTCCTCATCCAACTCGCTCCGATGTTCATGCTCCTGGGCGGCCTCGCCGTCTACGGTGAGCGCTTCAGCCGGTGGCAGTGGATCGGGCTTTCGGTCCTCGCCGCCGGCCTCGTGCTCTTCTTCAACGAGAACCTGGCCGAGCTCGTGAGCGGCCTCACCACGATCACCCGCGGCGTGCTCTTCATCATCGGCGCGGCCGTCACGTGGGCCATCTACGCGCTCGCGCAGAAGCAGCTCCTCCGCTCGCTCTCGGCGCCCGCGATCATGCTCGTCATCTACATCGTCGGCTCCCTCGTCTTCCTCCCGATCGCGAGCCCCGGCCGCATCGTCGAACTGGACGGGGTCGGCCTCGCGCTCCTCGCGTTCCTCGCGCTCAACACGATCGTCGCCTACGGGAGCTTCTCCGAGGCCCTCGATCACCTCGAGGCGTCGCGCGTCGGCGTGATCCTCGCGCTCCAACCAGTCTGGACGCTCACGGCCGTGTGGCTCGGCTCGCGGCTCCTGCCGGCCATCATCGATCCCGCGCACCTGAACTCGATCAGCATCGTCGGGGCGGGGATGGTCGTCGCAGGATCGATGCTCGCGGCCCTGGGACGC
>JALGVU010000006.1 GCA_025774545.1 bacterium
GCTCGTGGTGGCGTTGCTCGTGGTCACGCTGGCGGTTGCCGCGGCCGTGGCCGGCCAGAACCCCGGCATCAACATCTTCATCGAGTTCGACAACGGCGAGAACCGGATCGATCCCATTCCGAACACTCAGTTCTCGGCCTACGTCTGCTTCGAGAACTTCGGCCCCGGTGGTGGGCTGCTCGCCGCGGAGTTTCTGTTCGGTCGCACGTTCACCGGATTCAAGCTCGGCCAACAGAACCTGTTGGGCGGGATCGACTTCGGCGACCCGGAGGTCGGCGACGGTTGGGCGATCGCGGCTGCGTCCTGCATCTTCCCGGATCCTGACGGCGTCGTCGTTGCCGCTCGGGTCGACTATCTCTACGTAGGCTCCCCGGGCGTCATCGAGCTTCTGCCTCACGCCGGGATAGGGCCGATGGCCTACGACTGCAACAACGAGATGGACGCGTGGTGCGTGCGTCTCGACCCGGCGGGGCACGGCGGCGTGGAGATGGATCCGCCGCCGGGCGACTGCCCCTCCGACGATCCCCGTCCGCACCGGATGGACGTTCCATCCGAATTCACGACGATCCAAGCGGCGATCGACGCCGCGGCCCCCAGCGACACGGTCTACGTGGCGGCCGGCACCTACGCGACGTCGACCAACGGCGAGGTGTTCCCGATCGTGCTCGCGGATGGCGTCCTCGTGATGAGCGAGTCGGGCCCCGAATCGACGATCGTCGACGCCGAGGAGCAGAACACGGTGTTCTACGCGGAGGGTCCGGGCGCTCCGGCCTTGCTGCAGGGCTTCACGATCACCGGAGGCGTCTCGCCGGACGCCGGCGGTGGTATGTTCTGTGACTACGCCGACGGGTTCACGATCGACAGCTGCATCTTCTCTGAGAACCGAGCCCCCTGGGGAGGAGGAGGAGTGTTCGCCTATCACACTCCTACCCACTTCACTGAGTGCGCGTTCGTCGACAACGACTGCATCGACGGCTCGGGCGGTGGAGTCATGGTGATTGCCGACATCCTTGCCGAGTGGCCCGTCTTCGAAGACTGCACGTTCACCGGGAACAGTGCAGTGGTCGATGGAGGCGCGGCGGAGCTCCAGGGGGACTTCTCGGGTTCGTTCCACCGGTGCACGTTCTCCGGAAACAGCGCCGGCGAGAGGGGGGGAGCACTGAACAGTTCCCTCTACGTGGAGGATTGCGTGTTCGTGGGCAACTCGGCCGGGAACGGCGGGGCGTTGGAGGGACCCGACGATGTCCGTCGCTCGGTGTTCTGGGGAAACTCCGCCGGTTGGAGGGGCGGCGCGATCAGAGACGGCCTCTCGATCAGCCTCTCCACGTTCGTGGGCAACTCCCCCAGCGCCATCGAGACCGAGACTCGGAGCGTTGTCATCGATAGCTCGATAGCGGCGTTCAACACGGGTAGGCAAGCGATCGTGTGCTGGGGTGGCATCGCGACGCTCACCGGCTGCGACGTGTACGGGAACACCGGTGGAGACTGGGTGATCTGCATCGAGGACCAGCTGGGTGTCTCCGGAAACATCTCCCTCGATCCCCTGTTCTGCGACGCGGAGAACGGGGACTTCACGCTCTGCGAAAGCTCCCCGTGTGCCGCCGACAACAACCCGGACGGCACCCGGATCGGTGCGCTCGGTGTCGGTTGCTCCGACTGCGGGATCCCGTCGATCCGGAGCGTTCTCGACGTCCCGGACGACCAGGGCAGGTACGCACGCGTCCGCTGGGAGAGGTCTCGCTTCGACAGCCCGGGAGGTCCGGAACCGATCACCGGGTACGAGCTCCACCGTCGGCAGGATGCCCGCGGCCGCGGCTTCGGGGAACCGGCAATCGCCACACCGGAGGCGCTGCCGGCCGGGTCTCCGCGGATGAACGGATGGGACTACGTCGCGACCATTCCGGCGCACGGCGATTCGTTCTACCAGTACGTCTCGCCGACGCTCTGCGATTCGACGGCGGAGTCCGGCATATGCTGGTCGGTCTTCCTCGTGCGGACGGCCACGGAAGATCCGTACGTCTTCTTCGACACGGCGCCGGACAGCGGGTACTCGATCGACAACCTCGCTCCGGAGGCTCCCGGAGGCCTCATGGCGGACGGCGACCCCGGCGCCATCGCGCTCGTCTGGGATCCGAACGAGGAGGAGGACCTCGACTACTACGCGGTCTACCGCGACACCGCCGAGGGCTTCGCGACGAGTGTGCTGATCGGTTACACGGTGAGCGAGGCGTACGAGGATGAAGGCCCGCCCGCGGCGTCCGAGGTCTGGTACAGGGTGACCGCGTTCGACTTCAGCGGGAACGAGAGCGAGCCGTCGCTGCCGGCGGGGGTGCCGCTCACGGGTGTCGAGACGCTGCCCCTTCCAACGTCCCTCGTTCTCCACGGGAACTTCCCAAATCCCTTCACGCCGGGGACCGAGATCGGGTACGGGCTGCCGCAGGCGACCACGGTGACGCTCACGATCTACGATGTCAGTGGCAGGCTCGTCCGGCGGCTCATCGAGGACGAGCCGAGGGAGGCGGGGCACCACGCGGTTCGGTGGGACGGCCGCGACGACGAGGGGAGGCCGCTCCCGTCGGGCGTCTACGTCTACGCGGTCGAGGCGGGCGGCGAGACCGTCCGGAAGCGCATGGCTCGCATCAGGTAGCGGACGTCGTCGCACTGCAGAGCTCTGAAGCGAAGCCCCCGGCCGGTGCGGCCGGGGGCTTCGTTCGTCAGCGCATCGGATGGTCCCGCGCGGCCGTGTCCCGCTCGCGCCCCGCCCCGCTACTCCACGAGACCTGCCCTGACCCCGTCCAGCCGCTCCCGCACCAACGCGTCGAGCGCCTCGGTGCCCGACGGCGGTCCCGCCTCGAGCGCCGGCGCGCGCGCGGGCTCGTAGACGAGCGGGAACGCTTCCAGGTGCCCGGCGGGGAGGAGGCCCGTGACCACCCGGCCGTCCATCCAGCTCGGCACCGGGAGACCGAGCAGGGCCAGGATCGTCGGCGCGAGGTCGAGCGTCGACAGTTCGAGCGGCGTCGGCGATCGCTGGAACCCGGGTCCCCGCGCGATGAGCACGCCCGGAGGTCCCTCGCGGTGCGAGCCCGAGAACCTCGGCACGTCGAAGTACGGATGGGTGCCGTAGACGGAGCAGACGATGATCACGGTCCTCTGGTCGACGATGCGTAGGAGCCTCCCGAGCGCCTCGTCGAGGAACGTGTGGTAGTTCGGGAGGACGTCCTCGTAGACGGCGAACGACTCCGGGAGGTTCGGGAGCTGGTCCCGCATCGTCGCCGCCGTGAAGCGGTGGCCGATGGCGTCGAGGCCGCCGAAGCAGATGAGCGCGAGATCGGGCTCCTCCTCCGCGAGCAGACCGGCCGCGACGTCGAGCACGATCGAATCGGCGAGGTAGGACCACCGCGCGGCCGCGACGTGGTCCCGCCAGTCCGGGGCGATCGGCCCTTCGGACGCGAGGATCCGCTCGGCGAATCCGGCGGCGTACGTTTCTCCGTTTCCCGCCGCGGCCGCCCAGACGCGCGGCGCGAGATCCTCGGGGAAGACCTGCCGCGGCGCTCCCTCGAGGAGCGCGGGCGCGAGCGCGGTGTGGTGCTCGGAGGCGAACGGGGCGTACGGCGCGACGACCGTCCCGGCCGACGTCGCGGCCGGCCACGTCCCGGGCCAGCCCACCGTGAGCGCCCTGCCGCCGGCCTCGGTCACGAGCCGAGCGATCTCGGGCTCGACGGCGACCAGCCGCCCATCCTCCCGGGTCTGGACAAGGTCGATCTCGCCGTCCGAGAGTGGCCGCCCGCGGACGAGCCGCGTCCAGCCGACCTCGGGCACGACCGGGCGGTCCGCCGCGATCTGCCCGGTCAGCGACCGGCCCGCGAGCCGGCCGAGCGTCGGCATGCGTCCCTCCTCGATGTACTTCCCGACGAGGAACCAGTCGAGTCCGTCGACCGCCACGATGACGACGGAGATGTCGGTCGAAGGCCCCGCGGGCGCCAACGGGGTCGGATTCCACAGTACCGCAAGCACCAGGAGCGCGACGGCGACGGCGAGCCCGGCCAGGAGCGCGATGCGACGGACATTCATGGTTTGATATCTCCCCCCGCTTCGTTTCTTGTTGGAGTCTCCGAATCGTTGTAGACTCAATAACATGCCCAAAACCAGCCAGTCAAGGTCCAGAACGCGTACGAGGCGGACGCGACGCAAGATCGAGGAGCCCGGGAGCATCGTCATACGGGGCGCCCGCGAGCACAACCTCAAGGGTTTCGACCTCACGATCCCCCGGAACGCCCTCGTCGTGATCACGGGTCTCTCGGGGTCGGGGAAGTCGTCGCTCGCGTTCGACACGATCTACGCCGAGGGCCAGAGGCGGTACGTCGAGTCGCTGTCGGCCTACGCTCGGCAGTTCCTCTCGCAGATGCAGAAGCCGAAGGTCGAGCTCATCGAGGGGCTCTCGCCCGCGATCTCGATCGAGCAGCGGACCGCCTCGCGCAACCCGCGGTCGACGGTGGGGACCGCGACCGAGATCTACGACTACCTGCGCCTGCTCTACGCCCGCGTCGGCACACCGCACTGCCACGTCTGCGGCCGGCTGATCTCGCAGCTCACGGTCGATCAGATGGCCGACCGCGTGCTCCCGCACGACGAGGGCACGAGGGTGCAGGTCGTCGCCCCGGTGGTCCGAGGCAAGAAGGGCGAGCACCGCGACGTGCTCGCGCGCCTCGAGCGGGGAGGGTTCGTGCGGCTCCGAGTCGACGGCGAGTCCGTGGAGATCGGCGACGTCGGCAAGCTGGCGAAGAACAAGAAGCACTCGATCGACGTCATCGTCGACCGCCTCGTCCTTCGCGACGGCGTCCGCCAGAGGCTCGTCGACTCGCTGGAGACGGCCCTCGAGCTCACGGACGGACTCGTGCTCGTCACCGCCGGGAAGGAGGAGCTCCTCATGTCGGCGACGGCCGGCTGTCCGCACTGCGGCGTCGGCCTGGGCGAGATCGCGCCGAGGATCTTCTCGTTCAACAGCCCGTACGGCGCCTGCTCGAACTGCGGGGGACTGGGCACGAAGATGCGCGTCGATCCGGCGCTCGTCGTCCCGAACCCGGACCTCACGCTCCGCGAGGGCGCCGTCTCGTGCTGGCCCGACCTCGCGACGGGGTGGGCGCGGCACAAGCTCGACGCGCTCTCCGAGTACTACGGGTTCGATCTCATGACGCCCTTCAAGGACCTCGGCCCGCACCTTCAACAGGTTCTCCTCACTGGATCGGGCGACGAGAAGATCGAGTACAAGATCGAGTTCGAGAAGGGGCGCTGGGAGTACATCGGAGGGTTCGAGGGCGCGATCCCCAATCTCGAGCGTCGCTACCGCGAGACGAAGTCGGAGAACGTCAGGAGGTGGATCGATGGCTTCATGGCGGTCGACCTCTGCCCGGACTGCCGCGGCGCGCGCCTCCGGCCGGAGTCGCTCGCGGTGAGCGTCGGGGGTCTCTCGATCGACAAGGTGACCGCCATGTCGGTCAAGGAGAGTCTGGTCTTCGTGAAGAACCTCGACCTTCGGGGGACGAAGAAGAAGATCGCCGACGAGATCCTGAAGGAGATCGCGGAGCGGCTCAGCTTCCTCGCCAACGTCGGGCTCGACTACCTCACCCTCGACCGCTCCTCCGGCACGCTGTCGGGCGGCGAGGCGCAGCGCATCCGGCTGGCGACCCAGATCGGCACGCGGCTCGTGGGCGTGCTCTACATCCTGGACGAGCCGTCGATCGGACTCCACCAGCACGACAACGCGAAACTGCTGAAGACCCTGACCGCGCTCAGGGACATCGGGAACACCGTCATCGTCGTCGAGCACGACGAGGAGACGATCCGCGCGGCCGACTGGGTCGTCGACCTGGGACCGGGCGCGGGGAGGAAGGGTGGCCACCTCGTCGCGAGCTGCACCCCGCCCGAGCTCCCGAGCATCAAGAAGTCGATCACCGGGCAGTACCTCTCGGGGAAGCGTCGGATCGATCTCCCCACCGAGAGGCGCGAACTCGACGGCCGTGTGCTCCGCGTCGTCGGCGCGAGGGAGAACAACCTCGCCAACATCGACGTCGAGATTCCGCTCGGAACCCTGACGTGCGTCACCGGCGTCTCCGGGTCCGGCAAGAGCACGCTCGTGTCGAACATCATCCACCGGGCGCTCGCGGAGTGGTTCCACCGGTCGCGCAAGATCCCCGGCCAGTTCGATCGGATCGAGGGGATCGAGCACATCGACAAGGTAGTCAACATCAGCCAGTCACCGATCGGCAGGACGCCTCGCTCGAACCCCGTCACGTACACGGGAACGTTCGTGCACATCCGGCAGCTCTTCGCGAAGGTGCCGGAGGCGCGCGCGCGGGGCTACCGCCCGGGCCGCTTCAGTTTCAACGTCAGGGGCGGACGCTGCGAGGCCTGCCAGGGCGGCGGGCAGGTCAAGATCGAGATGCACTTCCTTCCGGACGTCTTCGTCACGTGCGAGGCGTGCGGCGGCCTCCGCTTCAACCGCGAGACGCTCGAGATCCTCTACAAGGGTCGGAACATCGCCGAGGTCCTCGAGATGACGGTCGAGGAGGCGCTCGAGTTCTTCTCGAGCATCCCGATGATTCGCCGCAAGCTCAAGACGCTCCACGACGTCGGCCTCGGCTACGTGCATCTTGGACAGGCCGCCACGACCCTCTCGGGGGGAGAGGCGCAGCGCGTGAAGCTCGCGGCCGAGCTCTCGCGGAGGAGCACGGGCCGGACGATCTACATCCTCGACGAGCCGACGACGGGACTCCACTTCCACGACGTCAAGATGCTCCTCGACGTTCTCGGACGACTCATCGACCGGGGCAACACGGTCCTCGTGATCGAGCACAACACCGACGTCATCAAGACGGCCGACCACATCGTCGATCTCGGACCCAAGGGCGGCGACGAGGGCGGACGGGTCGTCGCGACGGGGAGTCCCGAGGACGTCGCCAAGTGCCGGGGTTCGTACACCGGCAGGGTTCTCAGGAAGGTGCTTCAGAACCACGCCGCGGCCGACCGATCGTGATCGGTCCCGGCGCGCGGTACCACGTCACGGCCGACCGATCGTGATCGGTCTCGGCGCAGCGAGGACGAGCATGGATCCGACCGAGCGCGGAAGAGGCAGGCTTCGCCGGGAGGAGTTCGCGAGCTGGGCCGAGTACTACGCGGCCTACCAGCGGGCGCTCGCGGTCCGCTACCTGATCCCGTTCCTCGAGAAGAGCGGAGTCGCCGTCGGCGGGGCGTCGGTGCTCGACGTCGGGTGCGGCGACGGCGGAACCACGGCGGCCTTCGCTGAACGGGCGGACCAAGCCCTCGGCGTCGACGTCGGCGACTTCCCGTGGCGCGACGGCCCGAACCTCAGGTTCATCCGTGGCGACATCCTCGACCGCGCGACCGCCTCGTTCCTCGAACGCGATTTCGACCTCGTGATCCTCCGGGACGTCATCGAGCACATCGTGCCGAAGGACGACCTCGCCGGCCACGTCAAGGCCGTCATGCGTCCCGGCGGCCACGCGCTCGTGACCTTCCCGCCCTACTACTCGCCGTTCGGCGCGCATCAGCAGACCGAGCTCAAGGGGTCCCGGCTTTCGCGCGTTCCCTTCGTGCACGCGCACCCGCGGCTCTCGGACCTCCGCCTGTCACGCATGACGATCGAGGGTTTCGAGGAGCTGGCGGCGCGCCACGACCTCCTGATCGTCGCGCGGAGGCTCTACGTCCTCCGCCCGTCGTTCCGGCTCAGGTACGGGCTGCCGGTCGTGAGGTTCCCGGCCTGGCGGCTTCGCGGTCTCCGCGAGGTGTGCTGCACCGGGGCGTACTACGTCGTCCGGAAGGTCGGGTGAAGAGGCGCGACGCGGCCGGGCGCTTCGCTCGCGCTCGCCGGCCGTCCCCGCGCGTTCGATCGCGCCGCGGTGGGACGGCGCCCCGGGCTGGACCTGACCAGAAACGGCTTGACCGGCGGCCCCGGCGCTCGCTAAGATCGCAGGATATTTGGGGCACTCCCACGTGCCGTCGTCGTGGCACGTCTCGGATCGGCGCGCGGGTCGCCCGGGGTCACAAGGAGGACGGAGTTCGTGTCTGGCACCGCTGAGCCCCGGAAGACGGCGCTTCTCGACAAGCACGTCGCGGCGGGCGCGAGGATCGTCGACTTCTTTGGTTGGTTGATGCCGATGTACTACCGGGGCATCGTCGCCGAGCACGATCGCGTCCGGGAGACCGCCGGCGTCTTCGACGTGTCGCACATGGGACAGCTCGTCCTCTCCGGACCCGACGCGCTCGAGGCCGTGGAACGGGTGACGACCAACCGGGCCGCCTCCCTCACCGAGGGGCGCGTGCAGTACTCGATCATGTGCTACGAGGACGGCGGCATCGTCGACGACGTCCTCGTCTATCGGTTGCCAGAGCGGTTCATGCTCGTCGTGAACGCCTCCAACTGCGACAAGGACTTCGAGTGGATCCGCTCGAACATCTCGGGCAACGTGACGCTCGAGGACCACTCGTTCGACACGCAGTTGGTCGCGATCCAGGGACCCGACGCGCAGGCTGTCTTGAGTGAGATCGTCGACGTCGAGCTCGCGTCGATCGGCTACTACCGCTCCGCGCCGGTCGAGATCCTCGGGCGCGAGACCCTGATCTCGCGAACGGGCTACACCGGCGAGGACGGCTTCGAGATCTACTGCGCGCACGAACAGGCGGGGGACGTCTGGGACGCGCTTCTCTCGGCAGGCGCCCGGTGGCAGGTCGAGCCGATCGGCCTGGGGGCGCGCGACACGCTTCGTCTCGAGATGGGCTATCATCTCTACGGACAGGACATCGACGAGACGCGGACGCCGGTCGAGGCCGGCCTCTCGTGGGTCGTGAAGACGGGGAAGGGCGACTTCATCGGCCGCGACGCGATCCTCGCGAGGATGGAGGACGACGCCCGGGAGCGGCTCGTCGGCTTCGAGCTTACGGCCCGCGGCATCCCGAGGCCGGGCCAGCGGATCTTGGCTTCCGGCCGGGACGTGGGCGTCGTAACGAGCGGGACACACTCCCCGAGCCTCAAACGGGGCATCGGTCTCGGCTACGTGGGGAACGCGGCAGGCGCGTCGCTCGAGATCGAGATCAGGGGGAAGACGGTCCCCGCCAAGGTCGTCGGAACGCCGTTCTACGACGGCGGGAGCGCCCGACGAAAGAAGACGTAGCGGGCTTGAAGGGCGCCCCGGCGCCCGACGCCCGAGAGCGACGGACGGAAGATCCACGACACGAGGACAGGAGAGCGAGGTTCGAGATGAGCGAGCAGGATCTCAGGTTCACCGAGACGCACGAGTGGCTCAGGGTCGAGGGGCGCGAGGTCACGGTCGGCCTCACGGACTACGCGCAGGGCGAGCTCGGAGACATCGTCTTCGTCGAGCTTCCGGAGGTCGGCAGGACCATCTCGCCGGGCGACGTCCTGACGACCGTCGAGTCGGTCAAGAGCGTGAGCGAGATCTACGCCCCCGTGAGCGGTGAGATCACTGCCGCCAACGACGCTCTCGACTCGGATCCCGGCCTGGTCAACACCGACGCGCAGGGAGAGGGCTGGATCTTCAGGATCAAGCTGGCCGACGGCGAGGACCTCTCGCGCTTCATGTCGGCCGACGACTACGCGACGCACACGAAGGGGTAGCCGTGCCGTACGTCCCGAACACCGACCGCGATCGAGAGGAGATGCTCGAGACGATCGGGGCCGCGTCCGTCGAGGAGCTTCTCGCCGACGTTCCGGTCGAGCTCCGCGTGGAGGGCGATCTCGACGTTCCTGGCCCTCTGACCGAGCCCGAGCTTCTCAGTCACATGCGGAGGCTCGCGTCCTTGAACCGGTCGGCGGGGGACGTCGTGTCGTTCATGGGCGGCGGTGTCTACGACCACGTCGTGCCGGCGGCCGTCCGGAAGATCACCTCGATGGCTCAGTTCTACACGGCGTACACGCCCTATCAGGCGGAGGCGAGCCAAGGGACGCTCCAGGCCATCTACGAGTTCCAGACGCTGATCGCGCGGCTCACTGGGCTCGCGGTCGCGAACGCGTCGGTGTACGACGGATCCACGGCGGCCGCGGAGGCGTGCATCATGGCGCTCGCCGCCACGAGACGGTCGAAGGTGCTCCTCGCGGGCTCTGCGAACCCGGCGACGAGAACCGTCTCGAGGACCTACCTCGCGGGGGCCGGCGTCGAGCTCGTCGAGCTTCCGATCAAGGGCGGCGTCACCGATCTCGACGCGCTCGAGCGGAACCTGCCCGACGCGGCCGCGGTCGTGATCGAGCACCCGAACTTCTTCGGACTCCTCGAGCCCACGTCGGCGATCGGCGAGCTCGTGGCCGACTCGGGCGCGCTCCTCGTCGCTTCGGTCGACCCGATCTCCCTCGCGATCCTCGCTCCGCCGTCGGCCTACGGCGCGGCGATCGCGGTCGGGGAGGGTCAGTCGCTCGGAGCGCCCGTGGCGTTCGGGGGACCGCTCCTCGGCTTCATGGCGACGAGCCGGAAGCACGTCCGGAGGCTCCCGGGCCGGATCATCGGTCGGACGACCGACGAGAACGGCCGGCGCGGCTACGTGATGACGCTCCAGACCCGCGAGCAGCACATCAGACGAGAGAGGGCGACGTCGAACATCTGCACGAACCAGGGGCTCGTGGCGCTCGGCGCCGCGGTCCATCTGTCGCTTCTGGGCAAGGAGGGGCTCCGCGAGCTCGCCGTTCAGATCGCGTCGAGATCGCACTACGCGGCCGACGCTCTCGCTCGCGTGCAGGGTGTCGGACTCAGGTTCGACGGTCCCTTCTTTCGCGAGTTCGTGATCGAGCTTCCGTTCGAGGCGGCACGGATGAAGCACGAACTCTCGCGGGTAGGCATCTGGCCCGGAATCGACTGCGGGTGCTACTACGGCGACATGAAGAACTGCCTCGTGGTCTCGGTCACCGAGAAGAACTCCCGCGAGGACATCGACTCGCTCGCGTCGGGCATCGAGGCGGTCATCGCGTCCGGAGGAAGGGCATGAGCACGGCGACCACGAAGCTCGAGAGGCCGCACGAGCCCACGCTCTTCGAGCAGGGCTCACCGGGCCGCCGCGGGTTCCGGCTGCCGCCTCTCGACGTGCCGACGATCGACCTCGCCCGAGCGATCGGTCCCGAGCATCTGCGGAACGAGCCACCCGATCTCCCGGAGCTCGCCGAGTCCGAGGTCGTCCGACACTTCAGCCGCCTGGCCGAGCTCAACCACCACGTCGACCGGGCCATCTACCCGCTCGGCTCGTGCACGATGAAGTACAACCCCGCCGTGAACGAGGAGGCGGCGTCGCTCCCGGGCTTCACCGATCTCCATCCGGAGGCCGACGCGCGCCACGCGCAGGGCTCGATCGCGCTCCTGTATCACCTCGGGCGCCACCTCGCCGAGATCTCCGGCATGGACGCCGTCAGCCTCCAGCCGCCGGCGGGCGCGTCCGGCGAACTCGCGGGCATGCTCGTCGTGCGCGCGTACCACGCCGACCGCGGCAGGCAGCGACGCAAGGTGATCGTGCCGGACTCCGCGCACGGGACCAACCCCGCGAGCGTTCGGCTCGCCGGGTACGAGGCCGTCGAGATCGTCTCGAACGCTCAAGGGAGGGTCGACGTCGACGAGCTTCGCCGCGTCGTCGACGGAGACACGGCTGCGATCATGATTACGAACCCGAACACGCTCGGCGTGTTCGAGACGAGGATCCGCGAGATCGTGGACATCGTTCACGAGGCGGGAGGCCTCGTCTACCTCGACGGGGCGAACCTGAATGCCTCGCTCGGGATCGTGCGCCCCGGCGACGCCGGCTGCGACCTCATGCACATGAATCTCCACAAGACGTTCTCGACGCCGCACGGCGGCGGCGGTCCCGGCTCGGGGCCGCTCGGCGTGAAGGAGCACCTCGCCGACTACCTGCCGTTCCCCGTCGCGGCGCGCGACGAATCGAAGGCCGTCGGCTTCGAGTACTACTTCGATTACGAGAGGCCGAGATCGATCGGCAGGGTCCACACGGCCTACGGGAACTTCCTCGTCGCGGTGAAGGCCTACGCATACATCCTGACGCTCGGGCCCGAGGGACTCCGGAGGGTCGCGGAGAACGCGATCCTGAACGCGAACTACCTCCAGGCGCTCCTGGAGCCTTTCTACGATCTCCCGTACGCGGGGCGCTGCCAGCACGAGTTCGTGCTCGCAGCAACGAGGCAGAAGGCAGGTACCGGGGTCCGCGCCCTCGACATTGCGAAGCGGCTCCTCGACCACGGGCTTCACGCTCCGACGATCTACTTCCCGCTCATCGTCAAGGAGGCTCTCATGATCGAGCCGACCGAGACGGAGAGCAGGGCGTCGCTCGATCGGTTCGCCGCGGTCATGAAGGAGATCGCCAGGGAGGCGATCGAGGAACCCGCGGTCGTGACGGGCGCGCCGACGGCGACTCCCGTAGGTAGACTCGACGAGTCCCGGGCGGCGAAGGAACTCGACGTTGTGTGGGAGAACGGCTAACGCGTGACGAGCCTGACGTGGACGGCATGGCCGATGCTCCGGAGCCCGGCGAGGGCCGCCCTCGCGATCGTGTTCATGCTGTTGGTCGGCTGGACCCTCCAGAGCCTCTTCCACACCGGCCTCTTCACGATCGCCGCCGTCCTCCTCGTCTGGGGCCAGGTCGCGAGCTTCTTCATCCCGACGACCTACACCCTGACCGAGAACGGCGTCAAGGTTAAGGGGCTCGTGAACAGGAGGGAGAAGGACTGGAGCGACTTCAGAACCTACCTCGTCGATCGGAACGGCGTCCTCCTGTCGCCGTTCGTCGAGCGCACGCGGCTCGAGCGGTTTCGAGGGCTGTCGCTTCAGTTTCACGGGAATCGCGACGAGGTGGTCGCGTACGTCGAGAGGATTCTGGGAGGGCGCGAGGGTGACGAGCTCGATGTGGGCGATGAGGGACAAGAAGAAGGCGGAGGAGCGCCGGGAGGACCATGAGAAGCTCATGGACGAGTTTGCGCGGAAGGTCGTCGAGCGGAGGATGACGGCGCCCGCGCTCCTCTTCCTCGAGTCGGTCAAGCCGCTCTCGTTCCTGGGGAACCAGGCCCTGGTCTTCTTCCAGCCGATCGTGCAGTCGATCTACACCTTCAAGAGCTACGACGAGATCACCGAGATCCTGGAGGACCGCGAGAACCTCGAGTACCTGCTTCGCAAGATCGAGGCTCTCGAGGCGGAGCGCCAGAAGGAAGAGAGAGAAGAGAAGATGCGGCGACGCGAAGCCAAGCGCGCCGCGAAGGCACGGAAGGCGAGTTCGGCCGAGGAAGGCGGGGAGACCGCCGCCGACGAGCCCGCCGAGGGCGCAGGGGGGGAGTCCGGTGAAGGCGCCCGGAGCGATCCCAAGGAAGGTACCGAATGAGCGAGAATGGGAAGATCAGGGCCATCGTGGCGACCGACTGCGGGAGCACGACGACGAAGGCGATCCTGATCAAGCTTGTCGATGGAGAGTACCGACTGATCGTGCGCGGCGAGGCCCCCACGACCGTCGAGGCTCCGTTCGAGGACGTGACGAGGGGCGTGCTGAACGCCATCAGGGAGGTGGAGGAGCTTTCGGGGCACGAGGTTCTCGACGGGGAGAAGATCATCCATCCGAACGACGGCGATCGAGGTGTCGATCTCTACCTCTCGACGTCGAGCGCGGGCGGCGGCCTTCAGATGATGGTCGCCGGGGTCGTGCAGAGCATGACCGCGGAGAGCGCGCAGCGCGCGGCCTTGGGCGCCGGGTCGATCGTGATGGACGTCCTGGCCTCGAACGACGGGAGGCTCCCGCATCAGAAGATCGAGCGGATCCGCCACCTCCGGCCCGACATGATCCTCCTGTCGGGCGGCATCGACGGCGGGACGATCACGCACGTCGTCGAGCTCGGGCAGATCATTGCGGCCGCCGATCCGAAGCCGCGTCTGGGGACAGGGTACCGGCTGCCCGTGATCTACGCGGGGAACGTCGACGCGCGCGGCGAGGTCGAGAACATGCTCGGCGACAAGACGGCGCTCTCTCTGGTCGACAACCTGCGACCGATCCTCGAGCGCGAGAACTTGGGTCCCGCCAGGGACAAGATCCACGACCTCTTCATGGAACACGTGATGGCGCAGGCGCCCGGGTACAACAAGCTCATGGGCTGGACCGACGCGCCGATCATGCCGACGCCCGGAGCGGTCGGGTCGATCATCGAGACGATCGCGAACCGCCAGGGAATCGAGGTCGTGGGCGTCGACATCGGCGGCGCCACGACCGACGTCTTCTCGGTCTTCCGGAAGACCTTCAACCGGACCGTCTCGGCGAACCTCGGCATGAGCTACTCGGTCTCGAACGTTCTGGCCGAGGCCGGGATCGAGAACGTCATGCGCTGGGTCCCGTTCGATCTTCCGGAGCTGGGGGTGAGGAACCGCATCAAGAACAAGATGATCCGCCCGACTACGGTGCCGCAATCGCTGAGCGATCTGAAGCTCGAGCAGGCGATCGCGCGCGAGGCGTTGAGGCTCGCTTTCGAGCAGCACAAGTCGTTCGCCGTCGGCCTCAAGGGGGTGCAGCAGGAGCGCACGATCTCGGACGCCTTCAGCCAGTCGGCGTCGGGGGAGACGCTCGTCAACATGATGGACCTGAACCTGCTCGTCGGGTCGGGCGGCGCGCTCTCGCACGCTCCGCGCCGTCAGCAGGCGGCCATGATGCTCATCGACGGCTTCCTCCCCGAGGGCGTCACGAGGCTCGCCGTCGATTCCATCTTCATGATGCCGCAGCTCGGCGTCCTCGCCGAGGTCCACGAGAAGGCGGCGACCGAGGTCTTCGAGAAGGACTGCCTGATCCACCTGGGCACGCTCGTCGCGCCCGTCGGCACGGGGCCCGAGGGGAAGCCGTGCGTCAGGATCGAGGTGAGGCTCCCCGACGGCACGGCCGTCGACGAGGAGATCCCCTTCGGCAACATGCGGGTCTACCCGCTCGGGGTCGGCGAGACCGCGGAGCTCAAGGCGACGCCCGCGAGGGGCTTCGACGTCGGGGCCGGCCCGGGCAAGGTGGTCGAGCGGAAGGTCGCGGGCGGCGTGGTCGGCCTCATGATCGACGCCCGCGGGCGGCCCTTCACCCTTCCGACCGACGAGAAGGCGCGGGTCGCGAAGCTCGAGAAGTGGGCGGCGGCGTTCGACGCCTACCCCGCGGGGTGAGGGACCTCAGGCGTCGCGCCCGTCCCGCGCGCGAGCGCTGCGCGCGGCCGGGGATTTCGAGAACACGAATCCGAGGAGACGAGAAATGGCACACGCATACACACCGGGGCTCAGGGTCGCCGAGCTGACCGTCCTCCGAAAGGAGCGACGGCTGCCGATCAAGGGCGAGGTCCTCGTTCAGAAGGGCGACCACGTGAGCTCCGACACGATCGTCGCCAGGACGCACCTTCCGGGGAACGTCCGGCTCGAGAACGTGGCGAGCAGGCTTGGCATTCCGCCCGAGGACCTGCCGTCCGTCATGGTCAAGAAGGAGGGCGATCCGATCGCGAAGGGCGAGGCGATCGCTCAGACCAAGGGTTTCTTCGGCCTCTTCAAGTCGTCCGTCCCGTCGCCCTGCGAGGGCACGGTCGAGAGCATCTCGACGGTGACCGGACAGGTCATTCTGCGGGAGCCCCCGACACCGATCCAGATCGACGCGTATGTCGACGGCGTGGTGGTGGAGGTCCTCGAGGGCGAGGGGGTCGCGGTCGAGATGGTCGGGACGTTCATCCAGGGCATCTTCGGCGTCGGGGGCGAGAGGACCGGTGACATCGTCGTGGCCGTCGCCTCGCCCGACGAGCCGCTCGTCGCCGAGCGGATCGACGCGTCGATGAAGGGGAAGATCGTCGTCGGCGGATCCCACGTGACGTGGGACGGGCTCCAGAAGGCCATGGAGGTGGAGGCGGCCGGCGTGGTCGTCGGCGGGTTCGACGATCCCGATCTCAGGAGGCTCCTTGGGAAGGACCTCGGTGTTGCGATCACCGGCCACGAGGATCTCAAGACGACGCTCGTGCTCACCGAGGGCTTCGGAGAGATCGCGATGGCGGGAGGCACGTTCGACCTCCTGAAGAAGCGCGAGGGCAGGAAGGCGTCGATCAACGGCGCGACGCAGATCAGGGCGGGCGTCATCCGTCCGGAGATCGTGGTCCCGATTCCCGAGGAGCGCGACAGCGTCCGCGAGGAGGGCTCCGGGCACGTCATGGGCCTCGAGAGCGGGAGCCTCATCCGCGTCATCCGCGAGCCGCACTTCGGCCACCTGGGCACGGTGACCGATCTTCCGAACGAGCTCCAGATGATGGAGTCGGAATCGATGGTGCGGGTCCTGAAGGTCCGCTTCGAGGACGGCAGCGAGTCGCTGCTCCCGCGGGCGAACGTGGAGATGATAGAGAAGTAGGCGGTGCGAGTTCGGGGCGACGGTCGTTCCGCGCCCCGGTCGGCGGGACGGACGCCGTGGGGCGATCGGCGCGCCCCGACCGTCGGGACGGAGGTTCACGCCGGCTCAGGCTGCGCTGGTGCAGCTCCGGGGGGCTCCGGTTGCGGCCGACGCCCTCTGGACATTTGGCTTGACAGCCTCAGTACGGTCTGGTAGCGTTCCTTCAACTACGGAACACGCGGCCCGGGGGCCTTGGCCCCCGTCCGTTTCTGGTGTCAAAGGGAGAGCTGGATGGGGCACGACAGAGGGCGCTTGCGCGGGGCGCGCTTTGTGACGGGGTTCGTTGCCGGTACGCTTGCGGCGGCGGCCCTCGTTGTTTGTGCCGCCACGCTCTCGGCGCAGGAACCCATCGAGCCCGCGGTTCCGGAGTCGCTCGCGGCGCCTGAGCTCCTCGCGGTCCCCACGGGCGTTCAGGTTGAGGACACCCCCAACGACCGCGGCGCCTCCGTCAACGTCACGTGGGAGCTCTCCGCGGACGACGAGAGCCTGCGGTTCGAGGGCTACCGCGTCTACCGGTCGGCGCACCCCGAGACGGGATTCGTTTTCGCCGGACGGGCCGGGAGGGGAGCGACCACATACCGCGACAGCGAGGCGCCGAACAACGAGCCCGTCTACTACCGTGTGGCCGTCGGCGACGCCGAGGGCGGAGAGGCCTTCTCCGCCACGTCTGACGCCGTGACGGCTTCCCCTCAGTGGTTCAACGACGACCGCGTCAACGTCCTGATCGCCGTCTTCATCTTCGTCGTGGCGATCGTCTACTTCGTCAACGCCGCGCGCGGCGGCAAGGAGCTCTTCATCCGGCGTCTGGCCGGGCTCGACGAGGTCGACAACGCGGTCGGGCGCGCCACCGAGATGGGGAAACCGATCCTCTACATCTCGGGGCTCTCGACGATCTCGGACGTCGCGACGATCGCGGCCATCAACATCCTGGGCGAGGTCGCGAAGAGAACCGCCGAGTACAACACACGCCTCATCGTCCCGTGCGCCGACCCGATCGTCATGGCCGTCGAGCAGGAGGTCGTGAAGGAGGCGTACGCGAAGGTCGGCCGGCCCGATTCCTACAACGAGGACGACGTCTTCTACCTCACGAGAAGCCAGTTCGCCTACGTGGCCGGCGTCAACGGCATCATGGTCCGCCAGCGCCCGGCGACGATTCTCTACATGGGCATGTTCTTCGCGGAGTCGCTCGTGCTCGCAGAGACCGGCGCTTCGGTCGGGGCGATTCAGATCGCCGGGACCGACGCCGTGACGCAGCTACCGTTCTTCATCACGTCCTGCGACTACACGCTGATCGGCGAAGAGCTCTACGCCGCGAGCGCGTATCTCTCGAGGGAGCCGGTGCTCCTGGGTGGGCTCAAGGGGCAGGACACGCTCAAGTTCATCATTGGGGTCCTGATTGTCATCACCGTCATCGTCGCGACGCTCGCGGCGACGGGCGCGATCTCGAACGACTTCATGACGCCGCTCTTCATCACGCACTAGCGGCCGCGGGGTTCGGAGGGTTTCAACAGGATGCGTCGTCAATTACCGTTGGCACTCTGTTTCATCTTCGGCGTCTTCACTGCGATCCAGTACTACGTCCCTCACTTCCGCGTGCAGTGGTTCCAGGAGCGCCTCCTCCAGTGGCTCATGACGCTCCTCGCGTTCGCGTTCCTCCTCGGGACCGTCAGCCTCATCAAGGTCCACTATCACAAGCTCAGAGACAGGGCGCCCGACCGCGGCTTCAGCCTCGTCGTGTTCGCCGGGCTCTTCACGATGATAGGGCTCGGGTTCATCCACCCGGATCACCACGCTCCGGGTTCGCCCTTCAACCAGATGTTCCTGAACGTCCAGGTGCCGATCGAGGCGACGATGTTCTCGCTCCTGGCGTTCTACGTCGCCTCGGCGGCCTTCAGGGCGTTCCGCGCCCGGACGCTCGAGGCGACCCTGCTCCTGATCGCCGCGGCGATCGTGATGCTCGGCAGGGTTCCGATCGGCGATCTCATCAGTCCGAAGATTCCCGAGGCGACGCGCTGGATCCTCGAGGTGCCCAATCTCACGGCGAAGCGGGGTGTCATGATCGGCGTCGGTCTCGGCATGATGGCGACGGCGCTCAAGATCATGCTCGGGATCGAGCGGGCGTGGATGGGCGGCAGCGACTAGCGGCGATTGCATCGATGAGCGCGGGCGTCCGCGCTCGGAGGCGGAGATGAGCTGGTACGACTGGCTTCTTGGGATCGACAGGCGGTGGATCTTCCTGACCATCGCTATTGCCGTCGTGATTCCCTTCTTCGCTCCGCTGGGCCTGCCGGTCGTCGTGACGCCGCCGGTCCAGAACCTCTACGACGCCGTCGAGGCGCTCGAACCCGATGGAAAACCGCTCCTCCTCTCGATCGATTACACGCCGGCGACGTCGCCGGAGCTCGAGCCGATGTCGTCGGGGGTCCTTCGGCACGCCTTCAGGAAGGACATCCCCGTCATCGTCATGACGCTCCATCCGGCCGGCTACGGCATGGCCGAGAGCGCGATCCTCGCGGCCGCCGAGGAGTTCGGCAAGGAGTACGGCGAGGACTACGTGTTCCTTGGTTTCCAGCCGGGCACGTCGGCCGTGATCCTCGGGCTCGGCGTGAACATCAGGACCGTCTTTCCGGAGGACGCCTACGGCACGCCGCTCTCGGAGCTGCCGGTGATGGAGGGGATCCGGAACTACGACGACGTCTCTCTTCTCATAACGTTCGCGGGGTGGTCCGCCGCCGAGGCGTGGATCTACTACGCGCACCAGCCGTCCGGGCAGATCGTCGGGGCAGGCGTGACCGCCGTCATGGCGACCGACTACTACCCGTACCTCGACGCGGGCCAGCTCGTGGGGCTCCTGGGCGGGATGCGCGGCGCGGCCGAATACGAACGACTGATCGACCGGCCCGACGCGGGAGCGCGCGGCATGGACTCCCAGTCGGTCATTCATCTGATCATCATTCTTCTCATCGTGCTCGGGAACGCGGCCTACTTCGCGTCGAGGCGCGCGAGGCGGCTGGCCCAGGCTCGAGGGGAGATCTAGGCATCGGGGGGCCCCGCGGAGGCGGGCGGTCCCCGCGAGAGTCTGACTCGGAGGACGAGGTTTGACGACGCTTCTCTTGGCAACGGTGGGGGCGATCCTGACGCTCTGCGTCTACAGCTTCCTCTACAAGGACAACCCGTTCTACAAGTTCGCCGAGCACCTCGTCGTCGGCGTCTCCGCCGGGTACTACCTGGTCATCTACACCTTCAACTTCATCGTCCCGAACGTGACCGACCCGGTCTTCACGCTCAATCTCGGAGGCGAGGCGATCCGCCTCGGAGGCCTCGACTGGTGGATGGCCCTGGCCCCTGGGCTCCTGGGGCTTCTCCTCTACACGCGCTTTTTCCCGAAGATCGCGTGGATCGGCCGCTGGCCGCTCGGCATCTACGTCGGGGGCTACGCGGGCCTCGGCATCTCGCCCGTGATGCAGGCGCGCGTGATCAACCAGCTTCGCGCCGGCGCGACGCCGCTCGCGGGCACGCCGGACCCCTTCGCCAACATGACGAACGTGTGCTTGGGCCTCGTGATCTTCATCGCCGTGACGTATCTCCTCCTGGTGAAGCGGCAGCTCGGCGCGCGGAACACGGGCGCGAAGGTCGGCATCGTCGCGCTCGCAGCGTTGGTGGGCTACGGGGGCTACGTCGCTCTCTCCGCCCTCTCGGGTGCCGGCGTCGTGAACCTGACGAACGTCATGCTCGTCGTTGGGCTCCTGGGCACGCTCACGTACTTCTTCTTCTCGATGCGGCACACCGGGGTCTTGGGCGTGCTCGCGCGGATCGGCATCGTCTTCCTCATGGTCGGATTCGGCGCGTCGTTCGGCTACACCGTGATGTCCCGTATCTCGCTCCTGATCGGCAGGGTGGGTTTCCTCATCGACTGGGTCGGGATGTTCTTCTCGTAGGCTGGTGAACCTGGTGGACCGACCGCCGCCCGCGGGGCGGCCGAGGGGAGCGAAGGGCGTCCCCTCTTTTCTCGTCACGGATGCGCGGTACGACGATGAGATCACACTTCACGATCATCGCGGCGCTCGCGATCCTCGCGACCCTGGCCCCGGCGCCGGCAGCGGCCCAGGAGGCGGGGGATCTCGAGACGGTCCTGCCCGACACGATCCCGCTCGACACGACGCCACCCGCTCCGGTCACCGGCCTCACGGTCCGCGACTACGTCGACAACGACGACGACGGCACCAAGATCGAGCTCGCCTGGACGCCGTCGCCCGACGACGGCGCCGGCGCGGCCGACGTCCTCGCCTACCACGTCTGGCGCTCGACGACGGCCGGCGTCGTTGGCGACTCCGTGGGCGTCGCGGGCGCCGGGAGCGCGACCTTCCTCGACGAGACGGCGGTCCCCGGCACCGACTACCACTACGGCGTCACGGCCTTCGACGGCACGTCGCACTCGGCCCCGGCCACGGCAGGGCCCGTGAGGGGCGTCCGCAACTGGTTCGCCGTCTCGCGCACCGCGGTGCTCGTGCTGGCCGTCGTCTTCTTCGCGCTCGTTCTCGCCTTCACGCAGCTGGCCGAGCGGGGCGCCGAGCTCTTCGTTCGCCGGATTCCGGGTTTGAACGCGATCGAGGAGGCGGTCGGTCGCGCGACCGAGATGGGAAGGCCGGTCCTCTACGTCCCCGGGATCGGTGAGATCGACAACATCATGACGATCGCGTCCTTGACGATCCTCTCGCACGTGGCGAAGATCACTGCCCGGTACGAGACTCCGCTCATCGTCCCGACGGCGCGAGCGGTCGTGATGTCTGCCGCCGAGGAGGTCGTCAAGGAGGCCTACGCCGAGGCGGGGCATCCCGACTCCTACAACCGCGACAACATCCGGTACCTCTCGGACGCGCAGTTCGCGTTCGCGGGGGCCGTGAACGGCATCATGCTGAGGGAGAAGCCGGCCGCGAACCTCTACCTGGGCGCCTTCTGGGCCGAATCGCTTCTCCTCGCGGAGACCGGTTTCGAGGCAGGCGCCATCCAGGTGGCCGGCACGGCCATGGTCTCGCAGCTCCCGTTCTTCGTGACCGCCTGCGACTACACGCTCCTGGGCGAGGAACTCTACGCCGCCAGCGCGTATCTCTCCCGCGAGCCGAAACTTCTGGGTGGGCTCAAGGGCTCCGACTGGATGAAGGTCGTCACCATCGCCCTCGTCGTCCTCGGGATCATCCTGAACGCAGTGGGTGTCGAGTCGTTCGCCGAGTGGTTCCACACGAGCTGATCGGAACGGTTCCATGAGAAGAGAGATTCCGCTCGCGATCACCTTCTTGATCGGCCTCTTCATGATCGTCGATTTCTTCGTGCCCCACACCGCCGTCACGCTGAGGGCGGACGAGCTGAAGCAGTGGGGCATCATCGTGATTGCGGCCTCGATCCTCCTCGGGATCGGAAACCTCGTTCGCGTCCATTCGAAGAAGATCGCGCGCAGGAACGAGGGGTGGGGGTACAGCATCATCACGCTCGCGGTCATGGCCGCGATGCTGTGGCTCGGGCTCTGGCCCGGGGCGCATCTGGGTCCGAGCGAGGCGATCGGGGCCGTCGAGGAGGGGACACCCTTCAACTGGATGTTCCACTACATGCAGGTTCCTCTCCAGAGCACGATGTTCTCGCTCCTCGCGTTCTTCATCGCCTCCGCCGCCTACCGCGCGTTCCGGCTGCGGTCGGCCGAGGCGAGCCTGCTTCTGATCGCGGCGATCATCGTCATGCTCGGGCGCGTGCCGCTCGGGCAGTTACTGACGAGGAACCTCCCCGAGAAGGCGACGCTGCCGTGGATCACGGAGACGATCATGGCGTACCCGAACATGGCGGCCTTCCGCGGCATCCTCATGGGCGCGGCCCTCGGCGTGATGGCGATGGGGCTCCGCATCATCCTCGGAATCGAGCGGTCCTACCTGGGTGGGGAGAAGTAGCCGATGGCGAAGGGCTTCGACATCCAGCGCATCGATCGCCGGATCATCTTCGTGCTGGTACTCGTGGCCGTCGTGATCCCGCTCATCGTGCCGCTGGGGCTTCCGATCGACGTGTCGCCGCCGGTCCAGTCGCTCTACGACACCGTCGACGCGCTCCCTCCGGGGACGATCGTCATGCTGGCCGGCGACTACAGCCCGGACACGGTTCCCGAGCTGCAGCCGATGACGCTCGCGTTCCTGCGCCACGCCTTCAAGAACGACCTCCGCGTCGTCGTGGCGTGCCTCTGGCCGGCGTCGCCGCCGCTCGTCGAGGCGGCCCTGACGCCGCTCGCCGAGGAGTTCGGCAAGGAGTACGGCGTCGACTTCGTGAACCTCGGCTACATGACGGGCGGCCCCGTCACGATCCTCGGCATGGGCAACAGCATCACGAAGACGTTTCCGAGCGACTACTACGGCACGTCCGTGGGCGAGATCCCGCTCATGGACGAGGTCGGCAGTCTCGCCGACGTCGCCCTCGTGATGGAGGTCTCGGCCGGGACGCCGGGCACGCGGGAGTGGGTCCAGCAGGCCGTGAGCCGGTTCAGCGTCACGCTCGGATCGGGCACGACGGCCGTCGGCGCCCCGAACTTCTATCCGTACGTGTCGAGCGGTCAGCTGGTCGGGCTCCTGGGGGGCTTGAAGGGCGCGGCCGAGTACGAGACGCTGGTCGGGATGCCGGCCGACGCGACGAAGGGCATGGACGCGCAGTCGATCGTCCACGCGCTCATCGTCGTCTTCATTCTGATCGGCAACGTCGCCTACTTCCTGAGCAAGCGCCCCGGGCGGGCGCCCGCTCAGGAAGCCTAGTGGGGTATTGAGATGAGCTGGCTCGAGGCCTTCTTCACGGGTGCTGAGGGGACGTCGGCGTCGCTGGTGTGGGGCTACTGGGTCGCGGCGATCCTGACGCTCTGCATCTACAGCTTCCTCTACAAGGACAACCCGTTCTACAAGTTCGCCGAGAGCCTCTTCGTCGGCATCGGGGCCGCGTACTGGCTCGCGATGATCTATCACAACACCCTGAAGCCCAAGCTCTTCATTCCCCTGTTCCCGGGCGATTCCGGCGAGCCCTTCCTCTGGTACAGGATCTTCCCCGGCATCCTCGCCGTCTTCATGCTGCTCCGTTTCTTCCCGAAGCTCTCGTGGCTCTCGAGGTGGGCCCTCGCGTTCATCGTCGGCATGTACGCGGCCGTCAACCTCACGGGCTTCGCGCAGGCCGACTTCGTGGAACAGATCCACGCGACGATGAGGACGCCGCTCGCGGGAGGTGGACCGCTGGCCCTCATCCTCAATCTGATCGCGATCATCGGCGTCATCTCGGTTCTCATCTACTTCTTCTTCTCGAAGGAGCACAAGGGCGCGCTCGGGGCCGGAGCCAAGGTCGGCATCTGGTTCCTCATGGTGGCCTTCGGAGCGTCCTTCGGGTACACGGTCATGGGCCGCGTGTCCCTTCTGATCGGGAGAATGACCTTCCTCCTGAGAGACTGGCTGCACGTGATCGACTGATCGCGATCAGTGATCGCGACCGACCCGCGCTTCGGAGCCCGCCCCGCCTGCCAGTGAGGTTTTTCCGAGACCGAGAACCCCGAGAGAGAGCGGACATGGATTGGCGTTTCCTGGATACCGGGAAGGCCGACGGTGCGACAAACATGGGCCTCGACGAGGCGCTCCTTCAGGGGGTCGCCCGGGGAGACGCGCCCCCGACGGTCCGCGTCTACGCCTGGGAGCCGCCCACCGTCTCGATCGGACACTCGCAGCGGGCGGGCGACGAGCTCGACCTCGCTGCGGTCGCCCGGGCCGGCTTCGGGGTGGTGCGCCGGCCGACCGGCGGGCGGGCGGTCCTGCACGCGGGGGAGCTCACCTACTCCGTCGCGGGCCGCGCCGGCGAGCCGCCTCTCGGGAACACCATCATGGAATCGTACCGAGCCGTCGCCCTCGCTCTCGTGGCGGGGCTGGGCCCGCTCGGAGTCGAGGCGGACCTCGCTCAGCTCGCGGCGTCCCCCCGAGGGAGGGGAGGAGGGGCGAGTCCGCCCTGCTTCGTGAGCGCCGGCCGCTTCGAGATCGTCGCGGCGGGAAGAAAGCTGGTCGGGAGCGCGCAGCGGCGGACGGGAAACGCGGTCCTCCAGCACGGATCCCTCCTGATCGACGGGACCCACGCGCGGCTGGTCGACGTGCTCCGCCTCGACGACGAGGGTCGCCGTTCGCGCCTGCGCCGATTGCTCGCGGCGAAGACGACGGACCTCGAAACGGTCCTCGAACGCCCGGTCGCGTTCGACGAGGTCGCGCGCGCGATCCGGTCCGGATTCGAGATCGCGTGGGGCGTCGAGCTCGCTCTGGGCGCGCTCACGAGCGCTGAGATCGAAGCGTCGAATCGCCTCGCAACTGAATACACAGTCTAGGGTTAAGCGTGCCAAAAACATATTGACAGGGTGGGGCGGCCAGTGTAGCCTGTGGTGGAGGAGACGAGCGACCGGCCCTCGCCCGATCCCAGGGCGAATCGGCGTCGAGCTGTGTGCCGGACAACCCCCGAGGAGAAGATGAGATCATGAGACTACCGAGACCGAAGTCCCGGGAGATCGGACGCGCATGCACTGCCGCGGTGCTCGTGATGGTCACACTCGCGATGGCGGCTCCCGCCTTCGCCCAGGGAACGGGGAAGATCACCGGCAAGGTGACCGACGGCGAGACCGGCAAGGCGCTGGCCTGGACGAACGTCACGGTGATCGGATCGCCGTACGGCGCCACGACGAACCAGGTGGGCCAGTACGTCATCGATTTCGTGCCCGTCGGGACCTACGTGGTGCAGGCGACCTTCATCGGCTACAAGTCTCACCGCGAGTCCGACGTCGCCGTCCAGCTGGACCGCTCGACGGTCGTCGACTTCTCGCTGGCTCCGGACGTGATCCAGGCTGAAGAGGTGGTGGTGGAGGCGGACAGGCCGATCATCGATACGGAGAAGACGGCCACGCGCCGCACCATGGACAAGGAAGAGGTCAAGGTCCGCCCGATCAACACCGTCCAGGAGGCGATCGCGACCCAGCCGGGCGTCGTGCTTCACGAGGGTCGGATCCACGTGCGAGGCGGGCGATCGAGCGAGGTGAAGATGTACGTGGACGGCATCGCCATCACCGACGCCGCGAGCGGCCAGGGGAACCTCGACGTCAGCCTCTCGTCGCTGTCGGAGTTCGAGCTCCTCTCGGGCGGTTTCGACGCCGAGTACGGCAACGTGCAGTCCGGCGTCATCAACCTCCAGACGCGTGAGGGGGGCCGTGAGTTCTCGGGCGAGGTGAAGTACCTCACCGACGACTTCGGCGCTCCCGAGAAGACCTTCGACAATTTCGACGACCTCTCCTTCGGCATGGGCGGACCCATGTTCACCGAGAAGGTCCGCTACTACGTCTCGGGCGAGGTACGTACGACCGACACCTACCTCAAGACGGGTGAGATCAGGCGCCAGCGCGAGATCGGACCGATCACGTTCCGCGACCGGCAGTCGATGCTGGGATCGGGGCAGGCCAAGCTCTCGTTCCTCGTCACGCCCACGCGGAAGCTCACGGCCGAGTACCTGTTTTCGGCCACGGAGCGCGACTACTACTCCCACAGCTACTCCAGGTCCGGCTACTGGTCGCGCGAGCACGAGGACTGGTCGCACGTTCGGCTCGATACGACCTACAAGTTCTACAACGCCTCCGAACACACGCCGACGCAGTCGACGGAGTTCTCGCAGAAGAAGCTCGTGTGGCGGGACAACGTCAGCCCCACCACTTTCTACACGGTGAGGGTCGCCAGGTTCGACTCCGAGGAGACCTTCTGGCACGACAAGAACCCGAACAAATACTGGTGGCAGGCCTACGTCGGCGGCGAGCGGACGACCGATTCCGATTCGGACGGCGACCTGAACCCCGAGCCCGGCTTCTACCGCGTGTGGGGCGACAACCTCGGCTGGACGCACGACGTCACGAGGGCGACGACCGTCAAGGCTGACATCACGAACCAGCGCAGCGATACCCATCAGATGAAGACGGGGATTGAGGTCGTCTACAACGAGCTCGACATCAGGGAGCTTTCCCTGGGGAGCCTGATCCCGAGCGCGGGCGACACGACCAGGATCCCGGGCGAGCCCGCCTTCACGTTCTTCGACTGGGACCGCGCGCTCTACACCGAGGAGCGCAACCAGCACAACATCTTCAAGGGGTTCCCGAGCCACGGCGCGCTGTACTTGCAGGATCGGATGCGGTACGAGGGCATGATCGTGCGCGCCGGTCTCAGGCTCGACTGGTCCGATCCGGGCCCGGCGTCCGGCATCGGCGAGTACCAGATCTGGCGTGAGCGAGTGAATGCGGTGCTGTCGCCGCGTCTCGGCATCGCGCACCCGATCTCCGATCGCGACGCGCTCCACTTCCACTACGGCCGCTTCTATCAGATGCCGCATCTGACCGCGTTCTTCGAGTCGGGTGAGGACATCGAGAGCGCGGCCGCGGGGAGAGTCATCGGCTTCTCAGGCCTCGAGCCGGAGGTGACGACCTCGTACCAGTTCGGCGCCGAGCACCAGTTCACGCAGAACCTGGCGATGGACGTCACCGGGTTCTACAAGGACATCTTCGGCCTGCTCGCCACCGAGAAGTACGTGAGGGGCCCGACCGAGGGATCGGTCTACCCGTACGTCAACAAGGACTACGCGTCCGTGAGGGGCGTGGAGTTCAAGCTGACGAAGCGCTTCTCGAACTTCTTCTCGGGCAACTTCACCTACACGTGGCTTCAGGCGACGGGCGTCTCGTCGGACGAGAACCAGGGCGCCCAGGCCGAGGCGGCCGGTCTGCCTCGCCAGCCCCTGAAGGAGATCCCGCTCAACTGGGACGAGCGTCACACGGTGACGAGCTTCTTCTTCGTCAGCGACCCGGGGAACTGGGAGGTCACGTTCGATTACAACTACGGGAGCGGCACTCCGTACACGCCGCGCATCCTGGGACAGAAGCAGATCGACCCGGAGAAGGTCAACTCCGGGAGGCTCCCGTCGCATCAGATCCTGAACCTCAGGGGCACGAAGAAGTACAGGCTCTACGGGCAGGAGTTCAGGCTCTTCTTCGAGGCCCTGAACGTCTTCGACAAGCGGAACATCACGAGACTCGGGACCTACGGCGCCGAATACTACACCACGACCGGCGGTCTCGGCGGCGCCTACATCGAGACGGATCCGGAAGGCCGCGAGCGTCTCGAGCCACTCAACGACCCCTCGGTCTACTCGGAGGGGCGTGTCATCAGAATCGGAGTCGCCCTCGACTGGTAGCCGGCGAGGAGCCGGCTCGTGGCCGGGGCTCTCGGCTTCCGACGAAGCTCGGACACAGGCATCGTCGCACATCGGGCAGCCGCACGGAGGTAGTTGATGACTCTTGGGAGTACGGGGAAGCGACACGACGGCGCTCCCGGACGGGCGGAGCGCTTTCTAGCAGGCGTGATCGTCGCCGCGGTCGTCGCGGCGCTCGTCGCAACCGTGGTCGGGGTCGCGCAGGCGAGGATGGACGCGTCCGACCGCGAGCGCTACGAGAACGCTCAGAACCTGCACAGGAACCGGATCTTCCAGTTCTTCGGCTGGTATCACAGCGTCGGTCAGCTCCTGCTTCACGTCTCCAACCTCGGGTACTTCGGGGACTGGGACGCGGATCTCGCGGCGCCGTCGGCCGAGTGGCCGGCCGGCAGCAACCACGAGTACCTCTACGCCGGTGGGTTGTGGGTCGGTGGGATCGTGAGGAACGACGTGACGGGCCTCCCCGACACGCTCGTGTCTGCGGCCGTCTACCAGCAGGAGTTCCGGCCCAATCCGGACGATCTCCTGGCGACGATCTACGAGGTGTGGGAGGGTGCGGCGAACAGCGGCAGGTTCGCTGACGACGACGGCGACTGCCTCGATCATCCGTTCGACGAGGAAGATCCGTTCAAGTGGTACGACGAGGATCCTCTCGACGGTATCGACAACGACGACGACGGCTTGATCGATGAGGACTACGCCGCGATCTCGCAGCAGATGTACCGCATGGAGTACGAGGACACCTACGAGCAGGACGTCAACGAGAACGCTCAACCCGGCGACGAGCACTCGAGCCTGGGTCTCATGGTGATCCAGGAGAGCTACCAGTGGACGAGCGATCTCACGGACGACTTCGTCGGCATCGACTTCACGGTCGTCAACATCGGTGAGGACACCATCCGGATGGCCTACGTCGGCTTCATGGTCGACGCGGACGCCGGTCCTCACTCGGACGAGATCCTGAACTACATCGACGATCGGGGCGGGTTCATCGACACGATGGTCGTGAGCGTGAATCCGAACGATCCCCTGGCGATCGACACGCTCCGGATGACGATCGCCTACATGTACGACGATCCCTACGGCCAGGACGGCAACGTGGCCAAGGGGTACTTCGGCTGCATGTTCCTCGGTCACCCGACCAGCAACCCCGACACGCTCCATCCGGGTAACCTCCCCGGCGCGCCGACGAAGGTCAAGGTCCATTCGTTCGAGATCTGGTCGAGCGGCACCGAGGATCCCAACCACGACAGGGACCGGTACCGTTATCTGAGGGGTGCCGCGGACTACCCGCTGCGCGACGGCGTCGACAACGACTTCGACGGTGACATCGATGAAGAAGACGAGTGGCGCGTGAACATCGATCGCGACGCCGACTCTCCCCAGGACTGGCGGTTCATGCTCTCAGCGGGCCCGTTCAGGAAGATCGTTCCGGGTGACACGCTCTCGTTCCAGTACGCGTTCGTGATCGGACAGGGCAAGGACGGCATGCTCGAGAACGCGGCGACCGCGCAGCAGATCTACAACGGTATCTGGCAGGAGGTCCCGAACTGCGTCGGCGAGCCGGAGAGCGTCCTGATCCACTGGGTCGCCGATACGCCGCCTCCGCCTCCGAATCAGGAGATCACCGCGGGCGACCGGTTCGTGCGGGTCGAGTGGGACGACTTCCCCGAGGACGTGGAGGATCCCCTGACGAGGATCAGGGACTTCTACGGCTATCAGGTCTGGAAGGCCGTCGGCTGGACGCGCGACTCGAGCGAGCCGATGGACCAGGACTGGCAGCTCATTCTCGACATCGATCGGGGCCAGGGAGGCGCCGAGATCCAGGAGTGGGACACCGGGCTCTCGGGCATCGGCAAGTACTCCTTCGTCGACACCCTGGTCAAGAACGGGTTCTCGTACTGGTACTCCGTGACGGCCTACGACAGCACCGCGGAGGGCTTCCACTTCGGCAAGTTCAGCCAGAGCAAGACCCTCGTGATCCCGACGTCGGCGGTGAACAAGCAGCTCGACGAGATCATCGTCGTCCCGAACCCATACGTGAACCACGAGTACGTGGCTCGGTGGAACCTGGCGCCCAACGAGGAAGATCCGACGGGCGAGAGGCTCTGCTTCCAGAACCTCCCTCGCGACTCGGTCGTCAGGGTCTACTCGCTGGGTGGTGAGCTCGTCACCACGCTCCGCCCGTCGGCGGAGGAGACGGGCGGCGATGCGTGCTGGAACATGATCTCACGGAACGACCAGATCGTCGTGAGCGGCATCTATCTGTATCAGGTCGACTCGCCGGTCGGAGAGAAGATCGGCAAGTTCGTCGTCATCAAGTAAGGCGGACTGCGTCGACGGGCGCCCCCGGACGGAGGCGAGCGGTGGAAGGAGGACATTACTTGACCAGAAGGCTCCTACTCACTCTGTTCCTGGCCGGGGCGCTCGTGTCACAGGCCTCGGCGACGGAGATGTTCGAGAAGGTGGGAACGGTCGGCTTCCAGTTCCTCGAGATCGGTGCGGGGGCGCGGGGCGTGGCGATGGGCGAGGCCATGGTCGGGGCGACGGACGGCATCGAGTCGATCTACTGGAACCCCGCGGGGCTCAGGACCATCACGCGTCCGACGGTTCTGTTCACCTACGGAACCTGGCCGGCCGATATCTCGCACCAGTTCGCCGCGTACGCGATGAGGCCCGGGTTCATTCGGGGCATCCTCGCGGTCAGCGTGACGACGCTCCAGATGGAGCCAATGGTGATCCGCACGGCCGACAATCCTGAAGGCATCGGCGTGAAGTTCGACGCGGGCGACATCGCCATCGGCCTGACCTACGCGAGGATCTTCACGGACAAGTTCTCGGCGGGCGGCACGCTCAAGTGGATGCACTCGGGACTGGGCGATCTGTCCGTCCTGGGAGAGCCGGGGCTCGAGGACTACTACGTGGAGAGCTTCGTCGGCGACTTCGGGACGCTCTACGACACCGGATTCCGATCACTCAAGATCGGGCTGTGCATCCAGAACATGGGTCCCGAGGCGACCTTCGTCGATGAGCCGGTACCGATGCCGGCGACGTTCAAGTTCGGAGTCTCGATGAACCTGATCGAGACCCCCGGGCAGACCTTCATGGTAGCCGCGGAGTTCCGTCACCCGGCCGACACCGACGAGAAGATCAACGTCGGCGCTGAGTACAGTCTCAGGGACACCTACTTCCTCCGGGGCGGGTACAAGTCCAACTACGATGAGGAGAGCTTCACGGCCGGCGGCGGGATCAGACTGGGCATCGGATCGCTCGGACGTGTGGGCATCGACTACAGCTATTCCGACTTCGGGCACTTGGGCGCGATCCACCGGATGGGCGTGACCGTCGAGTTCTAGAAGCCCGCGAATGACGTTCCCGCGAGTCGGCGGCTCCCTGTCGCCGCGCGCTTTCGGGGGAAGGTGAAAGGAGAAACCACTTGCGCAGGTTCGTGTTGATCGCAGGCGCGCTCTTGTTCATCCTCTCGGCTCCCCAGGCGGGACTCGCCGGTGGGACGGGAACTCACCTGGCGGCTTTCCTCGAGGTCGAGGCGGGGGCGAGACAGATTGGGATGGGTGGCGCGTTCGCAGGACTCGCGGACGACGCCATGTGCGTCTTCTACAATCCCGCGGGGCTCAAGTTCGTCGGGGGCAGCGAGATTCACATGAACACGTCCTCGTGGCCGAGCGGGCTGTCCTACCAGCACCTGAGCTACGGTTTCCGTCACAGCTATCTTCCCGGTGTCTTCGCGTTCAGCTGGTCGGTGATGCAGATGAGTCCGTACCTCGAGAAGACCGAGTACTACGATCCAGAGAGCGAGTTCGGCATCGGCACGCTCGAGGCCGTCGACGCGGGCGACATGGCCTTCGGAGGGTCGTACTGCTGGGACTTCGGCGACGGGCTCTCGGTCGGAGCGACCCTCAGGTGGTATCACCTCGGTATGGCGGAGGCGTTCTGCGAGGGCCTCTGCGCCGACGCGGGCGTGCTCTGGGAGACGAGATTCAGAAACCTGAGGCTCGGCGCCGCCGTGCAGAACGTGGGTCCATCCAATCGCTGGGCACGAACCGGGTCGTCCTCGAACTTCGGTGAGGAGTACTCGATGCCGACCACGTACCGCGCGGGGGCATCGATGAGACTCTACGACGTCGTGCGGCACCGCGTGGTCGTCACCGGCGAGTACAAGTACCCACCCGAGGGAAGGCACAGGATCAACGTCGGCACCGAGTACACGTTCAACCGGGGCAAGCTCTTCCTGTACGGCCGCGCCGGCTATCGCTACAACTACGACGAGGAGGGGCCGACGCTCGGGCTCGGGTTGCGGTTCCCGAGCAGTCCGGAGGCGGAGCTCAGGCTCGACTACGCCTACGTCGACATGGGGAACCTCGATTCCGTGCAGCGGCTCGCCCTGACGTTCATCTTCTAGACGACCCGGACCGGCGGGAGGCACAAGAGGACAGGAGCCTGCACAGACCGCCCGTGGCTCGCGAGGCCGCGGGCGTCCCTTCGTTCGGGCCCAGACGTCGGCCCGCCGGCGGTTCGCTCGCCCGAACGGGCCGCGGGGTTCAGCGGCCGCTCACTCAGAGCCTCTCCTCGCCGAAGAGCACGAGGATCTTGTCCATGACCGGCTGGACGTGATCCGCCTGGAGGTAGTAGAGCGGGAACCCGAAGTAGCAGACGTTCCCGTGGTTCTCTCCTGACAGGTAGAGGACCCCGCACGTCCGACC
>JALGVU010000064.1 GCA_025774545.1 bacterium
TCCTGGCGGCCGGCCCGTCCGTGGCGGGGGCCGACGGCGGCGCGCTCGAGACCTTGACCGGGCCCATGATCGAGACGATGGTCGTGGGCTTCAAGCTCCAGGGCCGGACGCGGACGGAACGTCTCGTCAGGCAGGACTTCGACATCGTCTTCGCCGGGGACGATCGCCGGCTGATGCCGCTCCTGCGCATCCTGGGCACGATCCGCGTCGAGTACGCCGAGGTCGGGAGCTCCGTCGAGTTCCAGGTCGACGGCGGCCCCGCGGTCACGCTCGACTATGAGGCCGAGACCGCTCTGGTGGATGGGGTGCGGCACGACGTGCCGACGATGATCGGACTCTCGGACGTCACGTACGATCCGGAGATCTACGTTCCCGAGGACTTCGTGGCGGAGGCCCTCGCCATCGAGGTCGCGTGGGATCCCCAGCAGTTCCAGTACGACGTTTCCGTCGACCGACGGCTCCCCGTCTTCGACCGCGCGCGCCAGTCTCTCCTCGCCCTCAGGGCGTCCGCCGCGGCGGAGACCACCGTGGACCTCCCCGGGAATCTCCCTCCCGCCGACGCCGATCACTCGCTCGGCGTGCGTCTCGATTTCCTTCGAGTGCGGACACAGACCACGGTCATCTCACGCAAGGGCGACGACGAGGTGAGCGGGACATACACGCCGCCCCGAATCGACGTGTGGGGACACGCTCTCGGCGGCACCGCGAGGGCGACGGTCCGCCAGAAGGGCACGTCGCTCGATTCCGGGTTCAGCGTGGACCGGGCCTCGTGGAACACGTTCCTCGGCGACGTGGAGCTCTTCGCCGGCACCGACAATCTTGGTCTGTCGGAGCTGACGTTCCCGTCCGTGAACCTCTTGGGGTTCCGTGTGAACGGGAACGTCGGGAAGTGGGCGGCCCGGCGGACGAAGGACCCCACCCTGCTGGGGAAGCGGGAGACCTTCTCTCGGACTCACATCATCGACGGGTACGCGCCGCTCGGATCGGAAGTGACACTGTCGGTGAACGGGCGCGAGATCGACAGTCAGATCGTCGAGGAGACCGACCACGCCCCGCCGGGTGAGGGCGTCTACCGGTTCGAGGGGTTCAACCTCTTCGTGAGCCGTCTGAACGACGTCCTGATACGGGTCGTCGAGCCCGACGGTGAGGTACAGGATCTGGAGCGCCGCGTCCTCGGGAGCGACGCGCTCACGAACGCCGGAGAGCTGTCGTTCATCGCCACCGTCGGCGGCAGGCGTCTCACGTCGGCCGGCGATCTCGGCGCGGAGGGGTTGATCGCCGGCGGCCGGTTGAGCTTCGGGCTTACGGACGACATCACCATCGGTCTGTCCGGCGGGTTCCAGGACGATATCTACGCGAACGACGCCCTCCGGTTCTCCGGGGAGGACTCTCTCGAGGTGCTTCCGCTCACGAGCACCCACGCGGGCGGACGGCTCGCGTGGCAGGTGTTCGATCCCCTCCTGATCATGGCCGAGGGGGCCCGGAGCGAGACGGGAGAAGAGCCGGAGACCGACTGGGCCTACAAGACGGACGCCGAGCTTCACATCGGGGATCTCCGAATCTATCCCGCCTACTTCCACTACGGCCCCGACTTCTTCGACGGCCGCAACGCCGACCTCAAGGACGTCGAGGGCGTGGGGGTCGGGTTGTCCTGGCGCCTGTCCACGAAGAACTTGCTCACGCTCGGCGGGTCACAGATGAGAGACAACCTGAACGGCAGGCGGGATGACACGATTCGCCTCACCGACGCGGTCGCGAGCTTCGAGACACGTTCCCTGATCCGCGGATCCACCATCGCGTTCGGCACGAACGCGCTCTGGATCGGCGACACGGACGCCACGCCGCTTCTGGACTACGTGGGGACGTTCGAGACCGCCCTCCCGGGTCAGGTGCGGCTCAGGGCCCGATACGCGTACGGCGACGATATCAGGGGCACACTCCGCGAGGACCTGCCGCACGGGTCATCCTCCCGGTTCGACCGAATCCGACGACAGGCGAGCAGGTTCGACGCAAGGTCTGCGCTCGGCTCCGGATCGCTCGGAGCGAGGATCGGCATCAGGCGCCGCCTCGGTACCGGCTGGCAGCTCTCACTTAACCACCGCTCTTCCGAGGGCGTCGAGCGGTCCTCGGTCGACCTCTCGAGAAGCGCGACGGTCGGCGACATCTGGCAGTGGCGGTTCACGCCGGGCTACGACTGGCTCGATGAGGCCTGGGTCATCGACAATCGCCTGGAACTCATGCTCGGCCGCAGCCGGAAGAACCGCATCGTGCTCGACGCGCAGTTCTCGGAGGACGAGTGGGCCGCGCGCATGGCGTTCATGATTGAGCTGAACGTCGGATTCATCGGCGCCCGCCCGGTTCCGCTCTGGCACGAGCAGGTCAATCCCGACAATGGGGGTGTCAAGGGCAGGGTGTTCATCGACTTCAACGGAAACGGACTGCACGACAGCGGCGAGCCCGGGCTTTCCGAGGTCGGTGTGACCGCGGACGGAGGATCGGTCGTGTCGTCGAAGAAGAGCGGCTTCTTCGTCATCCCGAACACGGGCTACCGGCGCCGGACGACAGTGAGCCTGAGTCCTCAGTCGCTCCCTGCCATCTACACGCCGACGCAGGGCACGCAGGAGGCGATCATCCGTCCGGGGACGTTCACCGAGATCAACCTCGGGGTCGGAGCCTACGGCGCGATCACGGGACACGTCCGGGTGCGGAAGAACGGCGGAGATCTTGAGGGGGCGCCCGGTCTCGTGGTTCTTCTCCTCAACGAGGTCGGCAAGCCGGTCGGCAACTCGATCACCGCTGGGGACGGCAGCTACTACCTCGGCGAGGTGATGCCGGGGTCGTACCTCGTCAAGGTAGACGAGAACGCCCTTCCCACGTATCTCGAGCTCGAGACCGGCGAGATCCCGCTCGATGTCCATCCCACGTCCGAGTACTTCGAGATCGAGAACGTCGACTTCTCGGCGCTCCGCGTGGAGGCGGCGGAGGTCGAGGAGGAGACCGACGAGACGGAGACGCCGGCCGAGGAGACGATCTACAAGGTCTTCGACTAGCCCGCGTCCACCCCCCCCCGGAGCGTGTGACGCTCAGCCATCAGCGGTGCGACGCCTCGTCGCGCGCGACGTGAGTCTCGGCAGCCGCTCCCACGGATCTTGCCACGCTTCGTCTATTCTGCGAATCTCCATCAACGAGTTCCTCCGACGACAAGAAAGCGCCTGACACGTGGGCGTCTTTCGCCGTTCCCGCCTCTGGAATGCTGGATGCAATTCCCGACAAATCGTGGTATAATAGATAGACGAACGAGTGCCACATCGTTTCAAGATGTCGAGACTTGACGGACGCTGAGCTGTCGGAGCCGCGGGCCTGCGGCGGCACGCCGTGACTGGGTGCCGCCGACATTCCGCGACTGGAAGTCGGCAATCGGCTCCTCGGCCAGCTCGCGTCCGGGTCACCTGCGTGCGTGCGGGGTGTGACGATCGCTCAAAGGGCGAGCGTGCGACCGCGGACGCGCGGGAGAGACGACCGACGTGCGAGCAACCCGATGGACACCGACACGAGAAGACACTGCTCTTGATCTGTGGGCTTCTGCTGACAGCGACGAACGCGTTTGCCGCGGGCGAGACTGCAGAGGTCAACCGCGCACCCGAGTTCGACGAGTTCCCGTCAAGCCCGGATGGGTGGGGGGCGAGGACGCGGCTCGAAACGCTCTGGATCTTCGAGGCCGACTTCGAGGATCTGACGGGCGACAACGCCGGGTGGACCTCGTTCGACAACAGCGGGATTCCGCCGGCGGAGAATTTCTGGCACCACGACACGATCCGCATCAACGGGTTCGGGCACCTCGGCGACAGCACGTGGTGGTGCGGGACGAACAACATCTGCTGGGTGCAGCCGCGCGGCTACGGGAACAACTGGTATCAGATCCTCCAGCGGAGCTTCCCGGAGATCGTCGCGAACACGTCGGTCGAAGACCCCTTGACCCTCGAGTGGGACCAGCGCTACGCGATGGAGCACGACTACGACTACGGGTACGTCGACATCTCGACGGACGGAGGTCAGAACTGGGAGACGCGCCACACGGTAAACAACAGCGGCTTCGTGGGCCAGCAGGGGACTCCCGCGGACTGGGACGATCCGACGCACGGTCACATCACGCTCGATCTCTCAGAGTTCGCGGGCCAGATCCTGGACCTGCGCTTCCGATTCGAGTCCGACATCGCCCTCTCGCCACAGGACACGCCCGACAACCCGTCGCACTCGGTGCTCGACGGGGCGTGGCAGCTCGACAACATCACGTGGAGCGGTCCGGGGGGGGCGTTCTGGAGCGACGACAGCGAGCTCTACGACATGGGATGGGTGCACGACGATTTCACGGGTACGGATCAGACGGGCGTCTCCTTCTGGCGCGGCCGGTTCGGGGTCGACTTCTTCACGGGCCGCGATTTCTCGTGCGAGGACCGGCCCGTGGGCAGCTGGATGTACTCCACGACCAGCCAGATCGAGGGCACGATGGTCGATTGGGAGAACACGTGGCTCATCAGCCCGCCGATCGACATCAGCGGGGTGACGAGCCTCGTGGCACGGTGGGATTACTGGATCGACATGACGCACCAGAGCAACGATGTCTTCAACCTCCTTGTCTCCTCGAGCGACAACTACGACTGCGTCGTCGATCCGGGGGCCTTCGAAGACGAGAGCCCCGGGTGGTGGTTCGGCGGTCCGTCTTGGTCGACCAACAACGACAACTGGGAGGCCTTCGCGGGGAACGACTGGCTCGCGACCATGTGGCACGTGAAGAACCACGAGCCGCCTGAGCCGGGCCAGGAGCACATGGCGGGTTTCCTCCTCAACTGGCAGAAGATCGGCGCTGCCGTGGGTGACCCGGGAACGGATTGGTCGATCGACGGGTGGTACAAGTTCAACGACTGGTTCCGGGACGACATCCCCGAGGCCCTCACCGACACGGCGCGCATTCGGGTCAGCGACCAGCACGACATCACGTCGGTCTATCTCCTGGCGTCGGACGACGCCGGCCAGACCTGGGAGTCGTACGAGTGCCTCCAGGAGCCTGCGAGCAGCTGGTGGCGCGCTCCGCCCCCGGCGAACCAGATCGCCGAGGGCGCCGAGATCCGCTACTACTTCGAGGCGACCGACGGCCTCGCGAACGTGTCGGTCTATCCTGCCGGCGCTCCCGACGACTACGGGGAGATGTCGATCCTCCCGATTACGGGATCGACGTCGAACAGGAGCACGCTCCTGGTCGACAAGTACCGGAGGCTCGTCCCGGGAGAGAATCGGCAGTTCGAACACCAGGCCCTCTACTACTACGAGGACGCGCTCAAGAAGCTCGGCTTCGAGTACGACGTCTACGAGGTGGAGGTTCCATTCGGGAGCGCCAACTCGCTCGGCCCCGACACCAGCGGCATGAAGTACTACGACACGCAGATCTGGTTCTTCAACTGGGGCTACGCCTACGGCATGCGGAATCCCGACCAGTGGCACATCACCGAGTGGCTGAGCGAGGCGAGCGTGAGCGATGAGAGGAACTTCCTCCTCTCGAGCAACAACGTCGGCTGGGGGTTCTACGTCGCAGGGCTGCCTGAGACGCTCGACTTCTTCAACACGTGGCTCGCGACCAACTACATCTACGGCGCGCAGGGCGACATCATGGTCGACAGTCTCTGCAGTCTCATCGACTACGAGCCTGGGTCGCACGACTTCATCACGGACGGAGGCTCCAAGCTGATGGGCGGCTGTCCGGTCCTCGGCTACTACGACGTGCTTCAGCCTACGCTTGTCTCGATACCGGATGGGGAAGCGGTCGCCGAGTACGAACGGCTCGATCTCACGACGGCCTCCGCCGGCGTTGCGTACACCGACCCGGCGACGACCTACCAGACGGTGAACCTCGGGTTCGCGATCGAGGACATGGCGGGTCCGCTTCAGCCGAACGGGTACTTCATCGACGGCGGACCACACAGAAGGAACCTCCTCAGGAACATCATGGAGTACTTCGGGAAGACCCCGACACTTGCGCGGACGTTCCTCGTGCGGCCCGACGGCACCGGCGACTACGCGACGATCCAGGACGCGATCAACGCGGCGGCGGGTGGCGACACGATCGATCTTGCGGCGGGTACCTTCACAGGAGCGGGGAACGTCGACCTCGACTACCTGGGAATGGACATCACCGTCCGATCCGAGGACGACGATCCCACCCTCTGTATCATCGACTGCGAGGACAACGCGAGAGGAGTTCACTTCAACAACGAGGAGGGCCCGACCTCGGTCCTCCGGGGCGTGACGATCGCGCGCGGCTACGCGGAGACGGCCGGCGGCGGTATCCTGTGCAACGTGGGGAGCGCGCCGACGATCGATAACTGCGTCTTCGACACGTGCTCGTCGGGCGACGGTGCCGGTCTGGCGTGCGTCAACGCGAATCCACACGTCGTCGACTGCGTCTTCGAGGGGAACTCCGTGCAGGGCCTCGGCGGTGCCGTCTACCTGGAGAGCTCGCCGACGTCCGCCTTCGATCGCTGCACCTTCACCGGGAACTACGCGACCCAAGGCGGGGGCGTGGCACTCAACACCAACTGCAACCCGATCCTCACGGACTGCCTCTTCAGCGAGAACGGCGCGATGGTGAACGGCGGCGCCGCGATGATCTCTTTGGTCTGCTTCCCCCAGTTTACCAACTGCACGTTCTCCGGGAACTCGGCGTCGGGCAGCTCGGGGCTCTTCGTCGCCGATAGCTCCGTCGCGCTCATCGACCACTCGATCATCGCTTTCGGTATCCTCGGCCAGGCGATTCAGTGCTCGGGGGGAGGCAGTGCGAGCCTCACCTGCACCGACGTCTACGGGAACGAGGGCGGCGACTACGTCGGGTGCATCGCCGGACAGAACGGCGTGAGCGGGAACATCTCCGCCGATCCGATCTTCTGCGATCGCCGCTCGGGGGACTACAGGCTTCGCGACACGTCGCCGTGCCTCGACGTCGTGGGCTGCGAACTCGTCGGCGCCCTCGGCGTGGGCTGCTGGGCCGCGCACGTCTGGCACGTGCCGTCCGAGGTCCCGACGATCACGGCCGCGATGGGCTCGGCGGCCTACGGCGACACGATCATCGTCGCGTGCGACACTTACTACGAGAGCGACATCCAGGTAACGTCGGGCGTCACGCTCATGAGCGAGACGGGCGATCCCGACTGCGTCACGATCCACGGCGGGCGCGCCGGGACGGTGCTTGAGTTCGTCGATGTCGACGTGACCACGGTCGTTATCGGGATCACGATCAAGGGCGGGACCGACGCGGGCGCGTTCCTGGACGCCAGTGCCCCGCACTTCGTCGCTTGCGTGTTCGATTCGAACCAAGCGGGCGTCTACGCCTACGGCGGGGGCGTCCATTGCGAGAACGGATCGGGTCCATCGTTCGAGAACTGCGTGTTCTCCGCCAATAGCACGGGCGCGATGGGCGGTGGCCTCTACTGCAAGCACTCGGACGTGAGCCTGACGGAGTGTCTGTTTGTCGGCAACGACGCAACGGACGGCGGCGGCGCCTGGGCCGATTCATCGTCGACGCTGACGATCGTCAGCTGCACGCTGACCGGGAACGGGACAATGCAGGGACCGGGCTCCGGGATCGGTCTCGACTCCAGTTCCACCGCCGATATCTCGCACACCATCGTTGCCTTCAATCTGGGGGGTGAGGGCATCTACTGCTCCGGAGGGGTGAGCCTCAGCTGTTCCAACGTATACGGCAACGATGGCGGCGACTACGAAGCGTGCATCGCAGGGATGAACGGCGTCGACGGGAACATCTCCGCCGATCCGATCTTCTGCGGTCCCGAGAGCTACGAGGGACCCTACTACGTCCGGACCGATTCGCCGTGCGCCGAGCACAACAACACGCCGGGGTGTGGACTGATCGGTGCGTACGGGCTCAGTTGCGTCTCGTACGTCGACTGGGACGGGGGCGGCGACGGATCGTCGTGGGGCGACTCCTTGAACTGGGATCCGGATCAGGTTCCCGGTCCGAACGACCACGCTCGCATCACGCTCGAAGGGGACTACACCGTCTTCGTGACCGAGGAGACGCTCGTGTGGGCCCTGACGCACGGCGGCGGGGCGGGACGCGCGGTCCAGACGCTCGACATCGAGTCGGGAAACTTCGCCGTCCTGCACGGCGCGACGAACCGGAGCGAGATCATCGTTCGCGACCCCGCGAGCTTCGAGGCGCGGGAGGTGATCGATCCCTCGGTGATCTCGAACGAGGTCGGGGCGAGCTTCCGCCTCGACGACGGCGACCTGCTCGGCACGGGCTCGTTCGACAACAGCGGTCTCGTGACGAAGACGGGCATCGGGACGAGCTACGTTCCGTTGACCTTCCTGAACGAGGGACAGACGCGAGGCGGCGGCCTCGTCACGGTCGACGCCGGCAGCCTCTCGGTCGACGGCGATTTCGACAACGCCGGCCGCGTGACCGTGAACACGGGCGGGACCGCCATCGTGAGCAGCCACTTCTTCGGCCGTGAGACGCGCGCCGGTACCGTCCAGAACTCGGGTAGCGTGGACGTCGACGGCACGCTCGCGGTCGACGGGACCTTCGAGAACACGGGCCGCGTCACCGTCAACACCGGCGGCACGGCCATCGTCAGCAGTCACTTCTTCGACACCGACCGCGAGACGCGCGGCGGCTTCACGAACGCCGTCAGCGGAACGGTCGCGGTCGATGGCTCGATCGAGGTCGACGGCGACATGAGTAACGCCGGCCGCGTGACGGTGAACACTGGCGGCACCGCCATCGTGAGCAGCCACTTCATCGAGGGCCGACAGCCGCGGGGCGGGTTCGACAGCACCGGCACCATATCGATCGCCGCGGGGGCGAGCATCACGGCAACCGGCACCGGCAGCGTCACGACGAGCGGCACCTTTGAGGCGTCTGGGACTGTGTTCATCGAGAGCGGTGGTGACTTCCTGAACACAGGTGCGGCCGAGGTCGGGATCGGCGGAGACTTCTACGCCGACGGGAGCGTGATCAACGACACGGACGCGAACTTCGTGAATCGCGGGCAAGTGATTGTGGGAGGCACACTCAACAACGACGGGTTCTTCGATCATCAGGAGAACGCGGTCCTCGCGGGATCAGGGGTCTACGACACGGCTGACGGACTGTCCTCGATGAAGGGGATCGTCTCGCCAGGCGCGTCGCACGGCGAGCTCACGTTCGTGGGCAACTTCGTCCAGTCCCCGACGAGTCAGCTCCACCTCGAGGTCGGGGGCTACGTGGCAGGGTCGGAGTACGACCGGCTCACCGTCTTCGGCACGTCGGACCTCGCCGGCGTCGTCTCCATCTCGTTCGATCCCGAGTTCGTGCCCGTCGTCGGCGACAGCTTCGACGTGATCGTGCACGAGGGCATGATGTTCCGGGACACGACCGACTTCGGCTGCTTCTCTGGCTTGGACATCGGCGATACGCTCCACATCGAGCCGATCCAGCGGCCGGAGAAGTTCCAGCTTCTCACCGTCGGGGGGACGACCGGCAACCAGTCGCCGCTCGCAGCGGATGATGCGGACAGCGTCCTCGGCTACCAGCCGATCATGATCCCCGTGCTCGACAACGACGACGACCCCGATTTCGACGCTCTCAGGATCATCGAAGTGCTCACAGACGCGACCGACGGCCTCGCCTGGGTGGAGCAGGGTGATCTCGGCGTGACCTACGCCGCGTCGTACGGGTTCGAGGGCATCGACGAGTTCGACTACGTGATCACCGATTGCGCGGGCGGCGTCGACACGGCGCGCGTCACGATCGGTGTGACGGCGCCCCCGATGGTGTTGAACGTGCCGGACGACTACGGTTCGATCCAGGCGGCGCTGACCGCGGCCTCTCCGGGCGACACCATTCTGATCGCGTGCGGCACCTACGAAGAGGGCAACGTCACGGTACCCTCGGGCGTCATTCTCGCGAGCGCGACGGGCGATCCCGACTGCGTGATCATCGACGCGTCCGGACGGGCGGCGCGCGGACTCATCTGCACCGGCCTCGACAGCACGACGGTCGTCCTGGGCATCACGGTCACGGGTGCGAGCACGTCCGGCTACGGTGGCGGCATGTACTGCGAGGCGTCGTCGCACAAGGTGATCGACTGCCGGTTCACCGGCAACTACGGACAGTCCGGCGGAGGCATCGCCTGCGTCGACGCCTCGAGCCCGACGTTCATCGGCTGCGAGATCACGGGTAATACCGGCGCCATCGGCGCCGGCATGATCTGCTACAACAACTCGTCGCCGACGATCGAGCGCTGCCTCTTCATCGACAATGTGAGTAGCTCAGGCGGTGGCGGCCTGGCGACGATCGTGAACTCCTCACCGGACGTCGTTCGGTGCACCTTCTCCGAGAACTCGGCGCCCCAGGGCGGCGGGATCTACTCGGGTGACGGCGCGGCGCCGACGGTCGACCACACGATCATCGCGTTCAGCGTGACCGCCGAGGCAGCGTACTGCTACTCCGGTGGCACCGTCGCGCTCTCGTGCTCCGACGTCTACGGGAACGCGGGTGGCGACTACGTCGGGTGTCTCTCCGGACAGAACGGGGAGAACGGGAACTTCTCGGCCGAGCCGCTCTTCTGCGACATGATCGATTCGGACTACCATCTCGCCGTCGACTCGCCGTGCGCGGCGCCGCCCGGGTGCGGGGTCGTCGGGGCGCTTCCCGTCGGCTGCATCGGCGACACCGAGATCGACGTGAGCCCGGCTTCGCTCGAGATGCTCGTCGCACCGGACGACCCGTTGGCGTGTGAGCCGCTGACGCTCAGGAACGACGGGCGGACGAGCCTGATGTGGCTCGTGCGCGAGGAGGAGGCAGGAGCCCGTCTCTCGGCGCGGACTCGGGTGGACCGGGAAGGAGTCTCGGCCGCGCGCGCCGTAGCGCGTGCGCAGGATCCTACCCGCGGTACGGAAGAGGAGCGTCCAAAGGGCGAGCGCGACTCGCGCGTGGGCAGGGCGCCGCTCCGGGACTCCGGAGGACCGGACGCGTTCGGATACTCGTGGATCGACAGCGACGAGCCGGGCGGGCCCACGTTCGACTGGTTCGACATCACGAGCTCCGGGACCGAGGTGGCTCTCGGTGACGACGACTCCGAGGAGGTCGCGCTTCCGTTCGACTTCCCGTTCTACGGCGTCGCGCACGACGCCGTCACGATCAGCTCGAACGGCTACCTCACGTTCGGGCCCGTGGGCGTCGACTACAGCAACGATCCGGTCCCGCATCCGTCCGGCCCCGACGATCTCATCGCCGCATTCTGGACCGACCTCGACCCGTCGGCCGGCGGAACCGTGCACTACCTCTACGACGCGGTCGACGACCGCTTCGTCGTGCAGTACACGGGAATCAACGACTTCTGGGCGAGCGGCCCGAAGACGTTCCAGATCGCGCTCTACCCGAACGGCACGATCCTCATCCAGTACCTCACGATCGAGGGCTACATCGGGTACTCGACCGTCGGCATCGAGAACGCCGATGCGTCGATCGGACTCGAGGTCGTCTTCAATGGGACATACGTCCACGGCAGCCTCGCGCTGCTGATCGAGGACACGGCTCCCTTCATGACGGAGAATCCGCCCGGCGGTGTGCTGCCGGGTCTTGGTACCGAGATCATAGACGTCTGCGTCGACGTCAGCGGGCTTCCGGAGGGCGTGTACGACTACGTGCTCGTCGTGGAAAGCAACGACATCGACGAGCCCGAGGTCACGGTTCCCATCACGGTGACCGTGGCCTACCCGCCGAGCGCAGTGGTCGCGCCCGAGTCGGTCTCGGGGGCCGGCGAGATCGGGGAGATCTACACCGATCCGCTTATCCTCCGGAACGACGGCGGGCTCGATCTCGTGTGGATGCTCGGGAAGGACGAGCTCACGCCCAAACGCGCTCGCGAGGGCGCGGCGCGGACGACCGAGACACCGGCCGGAGGCCGCGCGGGCGTCAGGGGCTCGGGCGGGCCGGACGCCCACGGCTACGTCTGGACCGACAGCGACGAGCCGGGCGGACCGACGTACGCCTGGCGCGAGATCATCCAGCACGGGGGGTTCATCTCGCTGGGCGACGACGACGCGGTCACCGTCGATCTGCCGTTCGACTTCGGCTTCTACGGCGGGACCGTCTTCGCGGACTCCGTGACGATCAGCTCGAACGGCTACCTGACATTCGATACCGAGGGCGCCGATGGCGAGAACACGCCGATCCCGAGCGGGGCGGGCCCGAACGCCATCATCGCTCCCTTCTGGGACGATCTCGATCCTGGGTCGGGTGGCATTGTCCTGCAGTACTACGACGCGGCCGACACCTCGTTCATCGTAGAGTTCATCCAAGTGCCGCGCGCCGGCGGGGGTGGAACCTACACGTTCCAGGTCATTCTCCAGAAGGACTGGGAGTCGTTGACCGGCGACATCATCTTCCAGTACAACGACATGCAGGGCGAGCTCGGGAGCGCGACGATCGGGATCGAGAACGCGAACGCGACCACGGGACTCGAGATCGCCTTCGACACGACCTACGTCCACAACGGTCTCGCCGTTGCCATCGAGGAGCTCTACGGCTGGGTCGACGCGGATCCGAGGGCCGGCGTCGTCGCGGCCGGCGACTCCACGGCCGTCGATGTGATCACCGACTGCCGCCGGGCGCCCGAGGGGACCTACGAGTTCAACCTGATGCTCTACAGCAACGACCCGCTCGACCCAGCGATGAGTATCCCGTACTACTTCGCCGTTCTCGCGACGGAGATCGCGGACGAGACGCTGCCGACCGAGTTTGCCCTGAAGGGGAACTTCCCGAACCCGTTCAACCCGGCGACGGTGATCCGCTACGATCTCCCGGTCGCCGCGGAGGTCGGTCTCAGGATCTACGACGTCTCCGGTCGTCTCGTGAGGGTTCTCCTCGACGACACCGTCCAGGAGCCGGGGCGCCGCTCCGTGGCCTGGGACGGCAGGGACAACGGCGGGAAGCACGTCGCCTCCGGCGTCTACTTCTACGAGCTCGAGGCGAACGGAGAGGAACGCAGGAGGAAGATGATCCTCTTGAAATGACCCGGGCGAGCGTACCCGGCTCGGACGCGTCGCTCGCGCGCATCGCTGTCCGACGTGGCGAGGCGGCGGCCGTCGTTCTATCGGGCGCCGTCTCGCGTTCCTGGCACCGACGCGTGTATCGGGGGGCACCATGAAGACGAGAGCTACGGTCCTGGGCATCCTGCTTCTGGCGGCCGGAGTCGCCGAGGCTCGCGCCCCCGTCGCGACTCCCGCCACCTCGGACCGCGGTTCGAACCCGCGGACGGCCATCATCTTCTCAGACGCCATGGAGAGCGGGGCGAACGGGTGGACGAGCGTCGACGAGACGGCGTCGATGATCCCGCGCTTCCACGTCGACAGCTACCTCGCGTTCGAGGGCGGCAACTCATGGTGGTGCGGGACGTTCGACTACGACGGCGACGGGGGGTACGGGAACGGCTGGGACGACCGGCTCGAGCTTCCCTCGGTCGACTTCACCCTTGCGACCTTCCCGGTTCTCACGTTCGCGTACCGGCACGACACGGAGATCTTCTACGACGTCACCTACGTGCAGGCCGAGAGCCTGGGGGTCTACCGCGACCTGAAGCGCGACGGCTACGACGGGACCTCAGCCGGGTGGGTCGACATCGGCGACTACGGCTTCCCTCTGGAGAATTTCGACAACCCGCTCACCGCGAGATTTCGGTTCGTCTCCGACATCGGGTACTCCGACGAGGACGGGTTCTACAATTCGCTCGGCGGGGCCTTCCACGTAGACGACATCAGGGTGTTCGACTTCTACTCCGGCACGCCGTTCTTCTTCGACGACGTCGAGAGCGGGGGCCTCTGCACGCCCAGCATCGAGTCTCCCGCCGGCGACTACTGGCACATCATCGACCGCGACTGTCCCGCGTACTCCGACCCCCACAGCTGGTGGTGCGGAGACGACGCCGACACGAGCCTGATACCGCCGCTCATCAGGAACTCGCTCCTCTCGCCCCTCGTGGACATCGTCGGCGTGACGCAGTGCACGATGCGGTATCGCCTGCATCCCGAAGTGCCGGTCGCCCAGGGAGACATGTGGCGGACGGAGTACTCGACGGACGGTGGTTCCACCTGGAACGGCACGCAGTACTGGTACAACGACCTCGGGTCGTGTGACGGCTGGACGGGATCGCAGGGCTTCGACGTCACTCCGTATCTCCCCGGCACGCTCTTCCAGTTCCGGCTCACCTTCTACACCGACGACGACGGCTGCGGGCCCGGCACTGCGGGCGGAGCCGGGATCATGCTCGACGATTTCGTGCTCGAGGACGGGGATCCCGAGGCAACCCGCGCGTGCTGCCAGGGCAGCGTGTGTACGGAGATGACGCACGACGCATGCACGGGAGCGGGGGGCGAGTGGTACCCTGCGGTCCTGGACTGCGATCCGAACCCGTGCGCCTACGCGACCACGTATCTCGTCAAACCCGACGGATCGGGCGACTTCCCGACGATCCAGGACGCGGTCACGGGGGCCGCTCACGGCGACACGATCGAGCTCGCGGACGGGGTCTTCACGGGCGTCGGCAACATGAGCGTCGACTTCCAGGGGAAGGCCGTCACGGTCCGGTCGCAAAGCGGCGACGCGAGCTCGTGCATCATGGATCCGTTTCCTTACTCGGGGCGAGGCTTCCTCTTCCAGTCGGGCGAGGGCTCGACGTCCGTGGTGCGCGACATCACGATGCGTAACTGCTTGGGCGTCTTCTACGGAGGCGCGATCGAGTGCGACACGGGCACGTCGCCGACGATCGACGGCTGCGTCTTCGAGTCGTGCTTGGGTGTCGACGGCGGAGGTGGAATCTCCTGCGCCGACGCCTCGCCGACGATCGCCGGTTGTGTCTTCAACTCGTGCACCACTGACCGAGGTGGCGGGGCGCTCTACATCGCCGGGGGCTCACCCGCGGTCCTCGACTGCTCCTTTCTCGGCAACACGTCGTTCTATGAGGGAGGCGGGGTCTACATCGACGGAGGCTCGACGGCCACGTTCGAGCGCTGCACGTTTGAAGGGAACGAATGCACCACGCGGGACGGCGGGGCCGCCGCCTGCTTCGCGGGAAGCTCCCCCGTGTTCACCGACTGCCTCTTCGCCGACAACTTCGCAGACACCGGCGGGGCAGTGCTCGCGTGCTTCACCGATGCGATCCCG